>JAOICL010000025.1 GCA_028131545.1 Vibrio sp.
CCCGTGATGATTTAATTAAAAATGTTTGGGATCATCCTTTTATTTCAGATCAGTCTGTTACCCAAGCAATATTCCTATTAAGAAAGTTACTTACACCATCTAAAAAAGAAAATCAAAACATCATTCAAACGGTGACAAAAAAAGGCTATAAGTTTACCTGTGAAGTCAGCCATCATATCGATGATGTACAAGAAATTGAATTAGATAATGATGTCGTTAATTTCTCTGACGCGGGTCAATCAGATAATATAACCTATGACCATAAATCAAATGATAATGTAAAAACGATTGGTTATGGTGTAAAGGGAAGGCTAGAAAAGATTGATTTTAAGTTTACATTACTATTAACCCTTCTATCTATATTTATAGTAAGCTTGTATTATATAGTGTATGTCAAGCCTAATGTGAATAATAATAATGATATTATAAGTCAAGAAACGTTGGTTGATAATGAGCATCAGTGCAATGATGAAAATAACTTAGTCTCTGTACATGTTTACCCATCTCTTTATAAAAATGAGAATGCAATTATTGCTCTTCATGAAGCTTTGTACCTTATTGGTAGGAAGACAAATTGCCGATTTATCTTTAAGAACAAAGGTAATAATTCGAAGTTGTCAGATTACTATGTGAACTTCAGATCGGAAGGAGAAGGAATGAGAATTGAAGTGTACGATCAGGATAATGACAACGCTATTTTATCTAGATTCATGCCAACAGTATCGACCAACGATGCAAAAGAAGTATCAGATATACTACAAATGGCTCTTTCGAATAAGCTCGGCTTGTAATCAACATTTTATTGGAGTGGTAATATGATTTCTAAGTATTATACATTTGACAAGTTTACATTTTATTATGAAGAGGACATGCTTAAAGTAGATGATAAATTTATCAAGTTAGAAAATAAGTTATCGCTTCTTTTGAAGTATTTCTGTGAAAATTCTAATTCAGTGTTAACGCGCGACAACTTAATTGAACATGTTTGGGATCATCCTTTTATTTCAGATCAATCGGTGACACAGGCTATTTTTCTCTTAAGGAAAACACTGCAACCTTTAGATGGTAACAAATCCGCACTCATTCAAACCATCACAAAAAAAGGGTATAAGTTTTGCTGTATCGTGAAGCATTATGAAGCAGCCTATAGTGATAATGATGTTGAACAAGTAAATTTAGACCTAAACAATGCTAATGCTAATGCTAATGCTAATGCTAATGCTAATGCTAATGCTAATGCTAATGTTAAGACCAAACGTACTGTTCGTATTCTTACGTTCAGTTTTATTCTTGTCGCAGCTTTATCTCTAATTTCTTTTATCGTTCCAGATAATAGTGTTGATAACATTAAATCAAATGCTGATCATAATCTTCATGTTTTTCGCCAATGTAAAAGTGATAATGATCTGGTTTATGTCTATATATATCCAGATTTATATAGAAATAATAACGCTATAATTGTTTTGCATGAGTCTCTTTACGATATAGGGAAAGACACAGCATGCCGATTTGTTTTTAATGATAAAGCAAGAAAAAATAAGTCGTCTGATTATTATGTTAGGTTTAATAGTGAAGGTTCAGGCATGAAAGTTGAAATTTTTAATAATGATAGTCACAAATCTATACTCTCTAGATTTATACCGAGTCAGCATTTAAACTCTAAAAAAGAGCTTACAGACATATTGAGTTTATCATTATCAAAAAACAATAGAAATCAATGATAACGATATAATTAATTTCCCATTGTATATTTAATATCCATGAGATTCAATGTTACTACGGTTTACCTTGGTTTTTTATAAAATATTTATAATATTTTTTGCTTAATTTATGACATGTTACATAAAATAGTCATAATGGGTTCTTTCAATCATCATTAATCCAATTAATTACTGATGAAATTAAATTATAGAGGAAAATGTTAATGAATTTTTTTGGGCCTTCAAAGTGGTTAGGGGCTTTTGTTATGGTGTTAATTTCACCATTTACTAGTGCTAAAGTAGACAGTGAAAAAATACTTGGTTCTGGTTCTTCTTTTATTTATCCAGCTATGACAGCTTGGACACGTGAATACAATAAAAATAACGATGTAAATATTGAATATCAATTAAAACGGTCTGGTGATGGTGTACAAGATATGCTGTCTAATGATGTTCATTTCGCCGCTTCGGGTTTTGCCATGCCAAGAAAAGAAGCAAGAAAAATTGACGGTGGAGTTGTGACGTTACCAGTTGCAGCGAGTAAGGTCGTGTTATCATATAATCTTGATAATATTGACGATCTTCGTTTGAGTAGAGATGTTTACGTAGATATATTTTTAGGGAACATCACTCGTTGGAATGATGAACGTATAGCGGAAGATAATCCTAAGGTAATGCTACCAGATCTTGGTATTACAGTGATTACCCGTTCTGATTCTTCAGGTACGACTTATGCATTTAGTAATCACTTAAGCCAAATTAGTGCTCAGTGGAAAGAAATTGTAGGGAAGGGAGATTTAATTGATTGGCCTGATTCTAAGCAGTTTGTTTCAACGGTACGTAATGATGGTGTTGCTGTAAGTATTCTACAAACTCCAGGTGCTATTGGTTATCTAGAATCTGGCTATGCTCACATTACAAGTCAGAAAACAGCTTTATTAGAGAATAAGCAAGGTAAGTTTGTTTATGCTAATAAAGAGAGTGGAGAAGCTGCGTTAAAAGATATTCATTTATCAGATAATTTAGTTACCTTTATACCTGATCCGTCAGGGGATAATGCTTATCCAATTACCACATTTTCTTGGGTTATTTTGTATAAAAACAATAGAGGCACTCATACTTCTGATGTAATAAAAGGCTTTGCAAAATATATAATAACAGATGGTCAAGATGCATCTGAAAACATGGGATATATTCGATTGCCTAATCACTTACAATCTCAGCTATTAGACGCTATCAATACCATTAATTAAGTATTGATACCTTGTTTTTTGATCTATTGTTTTAACAACATGGTACTCGATGCGATTACTTTATCTTTGATTACTATCAATAATTAAAGATAAAGTATTTCTGTTATGTAGTCTCTTATTTTTATTCTGACAGGGTCGTGTTTTGTTCGTTCGTGCCAAACTTGATATATTTGTGCATTGGGTAAGGTTAAGGGGGGCATATATTGGGTTAAGTTGGTGAATTGCTTTTCCGCTCTTTCAGCAATGGAGCCGAGGCAGGTTAATATAAAATCAGTTTCTGAAACGACGAGAGGCGGTATTGAAAAGCTCGATAACCCCGCCATGACTTGTCTTACTTTTTTCTGCTTTTTTAAGGCTCTATCGACAACACCATCAAGATTACCTGATATGGTGGTGACAATATGCTGGCATGATAGATATTCTTCTAATGTACAGCCTTCTTGTATTAACGGGTGATCGCTCCGTGCTAATACTTTAAATTCCTCTTCTTTAATCTTCTTTTGGTAAAAGGTATCGGGTAGTTGATCATAGAAACCCGCAATAGCAATATCACATTGACCTTCTTCAAGTGCTTTTCTCGGAAATGCTCCTTGTGTATTTAACGTGACTAATTTTACATTTGGCATATCCCTTTGTAGGCGATTTAACAGCTGGGGTATCACTAATCCTTCCATATAATCAGTCGTAAATAAATAGACAGTATCTTCAACAGACTTAAGATCAATCGTAGCTTCGGTGAAATAAAAAGCTTCAAGCTTTTGGACTAAATCTTGGATCGTGGGTGCAATCTCATGCGCTTTAGGCGTCGGTGTTAATCCATGGGCAACTCGTACAAACAAAGGATCCTTAAACTCTTGTCGTAAACGATTCAAGCGATGACTTAAAGCTGGTTGGCTTATTGATAAACGCTCAGCAACAAGGCTGGCTTTTCTTTCCCTGTAAAGCAAGGTAAAGAGGAGGAGTAAATTAAAGTCACGCGTTGCAATGTTCATTACTACCCTTTATTCATAAAATGAATCAATATTATAGAAACTATTCAATATACTAAATTTAGTATAGCGCTTATTATCCCTACCAGAAATCGGATGGCCTCTTTTCGTTAATGTATGAGCGAGTGTGATGAAGAGGCATCGATAATAAATAGTTGAGAAGAGATAAAACATGAGCGCACTATTAACGAGCTACACACTGAATGACACGCTAACACTAAAAAATCGCATAGTAATGGCACCAATGACTCGTTCTCTATCAGGAGAAGGCTTAGTTCCAACGGAGCAAATGGCAGAATATTACGCTAAGCGAGCAAGCACTGGATTAATAGTGACAGAAGGAACGATCATCCGTCCTGATGCACAAGGTATTATTGATGTTCCTGGTATCTGGAATCAAGAGCAAATTCAAGCGTGGAAAAAAGTAACGGATCGAGTTCATGAAGAAGGCGGTAAGATCTTCACTCAAATCTGGCACATGGGACGTTTATCTCATTCACATTTTCACAATGAGCGAGTCTTAGCGCCTTCCGCGATTGCTTATGAAGGTAATGTTCCTCGTTCAAGAGAACTCAGTTATGAGCAACCAGATGCTCTCAGCATCGATGAAATTGCACAGTTAGTCACTGATTTTAAACAGGCCGCTTTGAATGCGATGGAAGCCGGGTTCGATGGCGTTGAGATTCACGGTGCCAATGGGTATTTATTAGATCAATTCCTACATCATGAGACAAATCAGCGCGAAGATGAATTCGGTGGTTCAATCGAAAACATGACAAGATTCCCTTTACAGGTACTTGATGCAGTAGGCGAAGCGATTGGGTTCGACCGCACGGCAATTCGTGTTTCTCCAGGCGGCTATTTACACCTGACAGGTCAAGCTGAAGATAGAGGGGTATTTGATCATTTACTCAAGGAAATTGAAAAGCGCGATGTGGCGTACCTACACCTAGGTATTTTCGATGATTCAATGGAATTCGATTACCTTGGTGGTAAAGCATCGACGTATTTAAGAGAAAATTACAGTAAAACATTAATTGGATGTGGTAGTTATGACCAAGCATCAGCAGAACAAGCGATTGAAAATGCGCAGTTTGATCTAATGGGAATTGGTCGTCCATTAATTGCTAACCCAGATTACGCGGGTAATATTCGTTTGAATAAACAACAGCAAGATTACGATTCAAGTATGCTTGAATCCCTGATTTAATCTTCATCTAGATATGGCGCTGATCGTGACATGATTGGCGCCACTTTTGGTTATAACGCAACTTCAGTCGCCACTGGAGCGAGTGGGATTGTGTCATGCCTTGTAACATATTATCAGAATAAACCCATTGTTTAATTTCATGACCTTTGTATCATCAGTAGCAATCATTTGATATTAAAGGAATTGAAAAATGGACAATAAACAAGAAGTGCATGCTGGACAAGCCGTCTATTCAAAGAAAACACTGAAAATCTATGACTTTTGGGTGCTCGGATTCTCAAATCATTTCTTGTGGAAATGCCCAACTCAAAGAATTGGCCATCAATTTCAAACATTAATATCGGATAACCATTTAGATGTTGGTGTGGGAACAGGATACTACTTTAAAAAGTACCTTCCCCATAATAAGCGCCGTGTTGCGTTGGTTGATATGAATGCTAATAGCTTGGCTGCCGCTTCAGATATCATCAAAATTCAAAATCCAGAAACTTTTTGTCGTAATATCTTAGAGCCGCTATCACTTCAAACTCAAAAATTTGATTCGGTGAGCATTAATTATTTATTGCATTGTCTCCCTGGAGATATGAAGTCAAAGTCGGTTGTCTTTAAACATCTTAAAGAAGAAATGAATACGAATGGTGTCCTCTTTGGCAGCACGATACTAGGTGAAGGAACAGAACAGAATCTAGGCGCTAAGAAGTTAATGGCGATTTATAACAAGAAAGGTATTTTTACCAATTCACAGGATAATCTCGCTGTCTTAACCGAAGCTCTTAATCAAGAGTTTGTGGATGTTAATATTCAAATGATAGGGTGTGTTGCAGTTTTCTCTGCACGAAAAGCTTAATGCAATTTGATTAAGGCTGAATAAAACGAAAGGTTAAATTGATACGGGGACCTAATGGTTTTCTACTTTTAGGGATCGCATGCTTCCAATGGTGTTGTAACGAGCCAGACATCAGAAGCAATAGATTATTTTTTAAATCGATGCGGATCCCTTCGTATTGACCTTGGTTATGTTTAACCAAAAATCGCCTTGTTTCACCAAGGCTTAAAGATGCGATGGCAGGATTGTGTCCTAAAATGGTTTCATCATCGGCATGATAACCCACGCCATCGTTCTCATCACGGTATAAATTGGCTAAGACACTGTTGTAGCGGTATCCAGTCGTCGTTTCAACTTTGCTTTTTACTTTCAATAGCAAAGGCGTTAATGGTCTGGCTTGTGTTAATTTTTGATAGCCTTGATCAGCGATGACACCATATTGTCCATACCAACAAGTTAGGCGAGGTTGTTGGTATGTTTTGTCAAAGAGTGTTATTGATTCATGCTTCCATGGACTGGATTGGTAAAGCTCTTCCCATAACTGGCGGCATTCTAATTCTGTTAAGAAAGATTCCCAACAGGTAATATTCCCATCTTTATCCAGTAATTCAATTGGGGAGTCATCGAAATCAAAGGGAAGTAACATGGGAGCACCTAAACGATAAAGAAGTATGAAATAGGATCTTGCCATTCTTTTTTAAAAGAAGCTATATTGTGTATTCAAAAAGAATGACTTTTGTAAGCGAAAATATCGGTGGGTTATCAATGTTAGCTTATAAAAAAAGAGCTCAAAGAGCTCTTTTATGGCGTAACTTGTCGGCTGTTACTCTTTTGATAAGGTGTTTAAAAGGAAGTTAAGAGTGAATCGCAGACGGATATAGATTGTTTCACTATCACATAATTCGAGAGACTTCGGCAGTGGCTAATTCGAAGCCTTCTTTCTCTTCAACCCAGCACTTAACTGTTTGACCTTCTAGCTTTAAGTCATCACAGTTTTCCAAAATACCAACACGACCATCTTTTAATTCTACTAGTACGTCCATAGCTCATCTCCTATGTGTGGTGAAGGACCTATCTATAGGAATAGCGTACAGAGCTGAAAAAAACCACAATAATCGCATTAATATGTAACTAATAAGACCAGTTTCACATTGGTGCACGGCAAAGTGTGACCTGTGTAGCACTTTAGGAATTGGTAAGGCATAAAAAAGCCCTTGCTTATGACGACTTCTTTCTTATTGAAAGGGGGTAAGCAAGGGCTTTATAATAGCAATTATTGAACTGGATTTAGTTCGTTATTTTGATCAATTCGACATCAAAGATAAGTGTTGAACCAGCAGGAATCGGCCCTGTAGAAGTATTACCGTAAGCTAATGTACTTGGAATAAAGAGGCGCATCTTTTGGCCTTCAGTCATATACATTAACCCTTCTTGCCAACCTTTTATCACTCGCTTTAATTTGAACGAAATTGGCTCACCGCGCTCAACCGAGCTATCAAATACCGTTCCATCCAATAATTTACCCGTGTAGTGTACAGTGACAGTACTAGAAGCTAACGGCTTTTCATCGCCTGAACCTTCGGAAAGAATCAAGTACTGTAAACCACTTTCAGTTGTAACGACATTGTCTTTTTCAGCATTTTCTAACAAGTAGGTTTGGCCAATAGCAAAATTCTCTTTAGAGGCTTTGTTACCATTCCAAACTTTATAGATCATGAAGCCAGCGATGGCAAAGACGACAAGAGGGAGAAGGATTTTAGTCATTATGTTATATCCGTTATTATTTCTTCTTCAATAGATGTTCAATAGTATCAAATAACTGCTCAAATGTATCATGACTACTCAAATCTACTTGGTATTGACCGTGGATGATGATGGTTGGAAGTTCAGATACATCATACAATCGAGAGAGTTCTCGACTTTCTCTAAGCTGCAAGTAAATCGTCTCTTTTAAATTTTCCGTTAATAAATATGGGCTGATCATCTTTTTACGATAAAAAATGTCTTCTAATATCTGCTGCTTATCAGTTAATGGTAGAGCTGCATACAACAGTTGGCTTTCATACAATTTGAGTAAAAGAGGTGAGAATTGCTTTTCGTTGTCTTGCTCAAAAGCGGCATAATACGATATCGCTGCCAGCTGTTCTTGTTGATTATGAGTAATGTGGATTCGATGTAAATCGGTTTCAAATTTGGGTGTGTGCTTTGCTATGTGTTGATCGAGTTCAAAACATGACTGACAGTTTAATGAAAAGAAATATTCAACAGGTAAGTGTGGGTTAGAATCTTGAATGAGTTGATGAGGGAGAACCGTATAATGTTTACCGACCTGAGGTAGGTTGGTGTCATTACAAGCTAATAACATGAAACTCAGGAAAAACGCGATGAAAATGTGAGTAATATTATTGTGCATTCATCCAATACCAGTGATTGTGTCTTGCTTATCTTAATCTATATAAGGGCTAGTTGGAACGATAGATCAATAAAATTCGATAACTCAGTGCTTTATTATGGTTTATGGTCTAAATTTTGCACAGAGATTTTACTATGAGCAGTAAAGTGTGATTTTTTTGACTTAACGACTTTCATTGAGGTTCATGCGAGCACGATGAAGTGATTTTTAATGTATCTAGGTGGTGATATGAACGTGAAATTGCCCTTTCAATTATCAATTATTTTTATGGGAACGGTGCTTATTATTGGGTGCAGTTCTGGAGAACAGAAAGCATTACTTGATGCTGCACCTGAGCATTCGGAAGTACGTCACCCGGAATGGGGTGATAGCCGAGATGAAGATGCGGAATTTGAAGAAGTTGAAGTTGCAGAAGAGAGCTACACCGATGAAGTTCAAGAATTAGCGTCTTATTTAGAATCCCAAGGGATTAACTTTCAGGTGTATCAGCATGAATCAGCCGTCGTGAGATTAAATGATACGATTGAGTTTGAATCAGGAAAAACGTCATTGTCATCTCAGTCTCAAAGTAAAATAAGTGCGGTTGCTGAGTATATTAATACCGATTCTAAGATCGAAGTGGTGATTTCTGGTCATGCTGACGCAAAAGGGCAAGATGAATACAACGACAGTTTATCAATGAAGCGGGCATTGGTGGTTAAGCGAGAACTCATTGATAATGATGTCGCTGCCCATTCGGTTTTTACACGAGGGTACGGTGAAAAGTTACCTAAATGTGATAATGAATCTGATGAAGGACGTCAGTGTAATCGTCGAGTGGAAATGTACCTTATCCTTAAACCGTTCTAATGATTAATGTTAATATCGTCTTCAATGTTAATAGTGTTTTCGTTTTATCGCTAAATCGTTATAGAGAAAAAGCCTACTAATCTCGTATGAACTTTCTGATTGAAAGTGTACAAGACTAGCAGGCTTTTTATATCGGCAGCGCTATGTTATCAACAGTACTAGGCTACCAAAAGGACTATGCTAATAGCTCTTTTGCTGTATCAACGGCATTATCAACAGTAAAGCCAAACATTTTGAATAGTTCGCCAGCAGGTGCTGACTCGCCAAATGTATGCATACCGATGATACGACCATCGAAACCAACATATTTATACCAGAAATCAGCAATACCAGCTTCAATCGCAATACGTGCTGTAACATCTGATGGAAGAACTGATTCACGATAAGCAGCATCTTGCTTATCGAATAGGTCAGTCGATGGCATTGATACGACGCGTACCTTCTTGCCTTCAGCTTCTAGTTTCGCTGCAGCATCAACAGCCAGTTGTACTTCAGAACCCGTTGCAATGTAGATTAGGTCTGGTGTACCAGCGCTATCTTTAAGGATGTAACCACCCTTAGCAATATTCGCTACTTGATCATCATTACGGCTTTGTTGTGCTAAGTTTTGGCGAGAGAAAATCAATGACGTTGGTGCATCACGTCGCTCAATAGCCAGTTTCCATGCAACAGCAGATTCAACTTGGTCACATGGGCGCCATGTGCTCATATTGGGTGTTAAGCGTAAAGAAGCAACTTGCTCAACAGGTTGGTGAGTTGGACCATCTTCACCTAAACCAATTGAATCATGTGTATACACTTGGATGTTTTGAATTTTCATCAAAGCGGCCATACGCAGTGCGTTACGAGCGTATTCCATGAACATTAGGAATGTTGCGCCGTAAGGAATGTAACCACCATGAAGAGCAATACCGTTCATGATTGCAGTCATACCAAATTCACGTACACCGTAATGGATATAGTTACCTGATGAATCCGTTGCTGTTAATGCTTTTGAACCTGACCACATTGTTAAGTTCGATGGTGCCAAGTCAGCAGAGCCACCCATAAACTCAGGCAGGATCTGACCAAATGCTTCTAATGCATTTTGAGATGCTTTACGTGAAGCAATATTAGCAGGGTTATTTTGTAGATCGGCAATAATCTCGCTTGTCTTTTCTTCCCAGCTTGCAGGTAGCTCACTGTTTACACGGCGTTTGAATTCAGCGGCTTCAACTGGGTAAGCGGCAGCATAAGCGTCAAACTTAGTATTCCAATCTATTTCTTTAGCAGTACCTGATTCTTTCGCATCCCATGCAGAATAAATATCCGTTGGGATATCAAATGGTGCATGTTCCCAACCTAAGAATTCACGTGCAGCGGCGATTTCTTCATGGCCTAGTGGGGCACCGTGACAATCATGAGAACCTGATTTGTTTGGAGAACCAAAACCAATCACTGTTTTCGCACAGATTAGTGTTGGACGAGATGTTTCCGCTTTTGCAGCTTCAATCGCTGCATTGATAGCGTCAGAGTCATGTCCATCAACAGCAGGAATAACATGCCAACCGTAAGCTTCAAAGCGCTTAGGTGTGTCATCAGAGAACCAACCTTCAACATGGCCATCGATAGAAATGCCATTGTCATCCCATACTGCGATCAATTTGCCTAAACCTAAAGTTCCAGCTAATGAACATGCTTCATGAGAGATGCCTTCCATTAAACAGCCATCGCCAAGGAAAGCATACGTGTAGTGATCAACAATCTCGTGGTTTTCTTTGTTGAACTGCGCAGCAAGTGATTTTTCAGCAATCGCCATACCAACAGCATTGCTGATACCTTGACCTAATGGACCTGTGGTCGTTTCAATACCAGGAGCGTAGCCATATTCTGGGTGGCCTGGTGTTTTTGAATGCAGTTGACGAAAATTCTTTAATTCTTCGATCGGTAGTTCATAACCAGATAAATGCAGCAAAGAATAGATAAGCATAGAACCATGACCATTGGATAGTACGAATCTATCACGGTCAGCCCACTCTGGGTTTTGTGGGTTGTGGTTTAGGTGAGAACGCCAAAGAACTTCAGCGATATCAGCCATACCCATTGGTGCACCTGGGTGGCCTGAATTTGCGGCTTGAACACCGTCCATACTTAATGCTCGAATAGCATTAGCTAGAGTTTTACGATCCATAATAATCCTTGAATCCAGTCATAAAAAAGCCATCGCTATGAGTCAGCGATGGCTATAAAATAATATTACAGTTGAGCTTCGATCATGGTTTCTAGTTTGCCTTGGTCAATCGCAAAGTTACGAATACCTTCAGCAAGTTTTTCGATAGCCATTGGGTCTTGGTTATGATCCCATAAGAATTCAGCGTGCGTCATTGGTGCTGGAGCTGCATTAACATTGGTTGTTGCAACTAGCTTTTCTTCAACGTTACCTTCAGCTGCTTCTAGCTCAGCCAGTAGAGCTGGAGAAATTGTTAAACGGTCACAACCCGCTAATTCTAAAATTTCACCCGTGTTACGGAAGCTTGCACCCATAACGACAGTGTTATAACCATGTTCTTTGTAGTAGTTGTAGATAGACGTTACCGATACAACACCTGGATCTTCTTGTGCTTCAAAATCACGACCTTCTTTAGCTTTGTACCAATCCATGATTCGGCCTACAAAAGGTGAAATTAGGAATACACCAGCTTCTGCACATGCACGCGCTTGAGCAAAAGAAAATAGTAACGTTAGGTTACAGTTGATGCCTTCTTTTTCTAGAACTTCAGCAGCGCGAATACCTTCCCAAGTTGAAGCTAGTTTGATAAGAATACGGTCATTCGTGATGCCAGCATCGTTGTACATTTTCATCAGCTGACGAGCTTTAGTGACACTGCCTTCAGTATCATAAGAAAGACGTGCATCAACTTCAGTAGAGATGCGTCCTGGAATCGTCTTTAAGATTTCTTTACCGATATTAACCGCAAGCATGTCACAAGCATCTTGTACTTGTTGAGCCTTATCTTGGCTTTGAGTTTTTGCGTATGCAATTGCCTGGTCGATAAGAGGGGCATATTCCGCAATTTGTGCGGCTTTAAGAATTAATGACGGGTTAGTTGTCGCATCTTCAGGCTGGTATTTTTTGATTGCATCAATCTCACCAGTATCAGCAACAACAGTAGTGTATTTACGAAGTTGTTCTAATTTATTGCTCATATCATTCATCCTATATGTTGAGCGAAAATTGTTTGGTATCCTAACAAATCCAATCTGAAAGAGATAATCCTCTTGCTAACAGACTTGACGTCGTTATATGCCTTCCAAACTCCAATTTATACCTTATCAAAATAAAGTCAAATGCAGACTGTATAGAAGTTAAACGAACTTAGTAATAACATAACATTTTGAGGTATTTGTACCTATACTTACGTTTTATTTTTATAAAAAGGTGTGTCTGTATGCTTTCACAAACCCTTAAGTTAATGTCGCTTATTGTGGTAGGGCTGGTGTTAAGTGGATGTTTTGATTCACACCGTACTACAGATGCGGTTTGTGAAGATAATCCAGAGTTAGCGTGTGATAAGCTGAATGCTGATGGACAATGTCGAGTCACTCGGGTCAATTTAATTTGGTGGCGATACGAGAATAAAACCGATCAGAGTATGCCTCGGTATATTGGGGAATATGAAAGGATAAGTGACTATTCTCAGTGTTTGAGTGTAGCGATTCAAATAGAACCTAAATCGGATTCAAGAACGAAAGTTGATCGGGTGAAGGCGTTTGATTATGCGATGTCTGAAAAATCACGAATCGAGTCGATTATTCGAGCATCCAATACAGCTGAAGCGTATTATTTCCTTTGGAGCCAACTGGGTGATCGTCAAGCAAAAAATCAATTCATTAAATTAGAGGGTACACCGGCATTAGAAAAGCCACAAATGCAATATGCCTTAGCAACCTACTATACAACCAGTAATTTAGAGAAAGCGATGGGGTATTTACATCGTTCACTTGAATTATCAAATGAGAAAACGGCAATGCCGGTTGTGTATTCCGCATTAGCCAGTCTCTACTATAAACAGAATCAATACGAAGCCTCTTATGTTTGGACGAGTGTGGCTAAATTATCAGATAAAGAAAAGGTGGCAGAAAACCAGATGCTAAATGTGTTATTTGAGTTCCCTGAAGAGGAAAAAGAAAGGTTGGAAGAACAAGCAGAAACCTTTCTCGATAATATTCATGATGGTATCTATAAACGACCTAAATCGTATTAAATAGATAGGAAACTAAATCAGGGCGATGCTGTAGAGTATCAGCATCGCCTTAATTTATCTGGCGCTTACCCTATTTGGGGATTAAACAATTCAATGGTCACATTTTCACCTGCAGACACATTACCTCGTTCACGTTCAAGAATAATAAAGCAATTGGCTAAACTCATAGAACGAAAAGCACCTGAACTTTGGTTCCCTGTTGTTTCTACAACGGGTAATCCCTCTTTTATAGAAAAAATACCTCGTTGATAATCTGTGCGTCCAGCTTGCTTTCTAAAATTAGATTGAGAGGAAGCCGATAGTCGCACCGGTGGCTGCCATTCACTGTGCCCTGATAATTTAGCAATGATTGGCTGTACTAAAGCGTAAGCGGTAACAAATGAGGAAACTGGATTGCCAGGTAAACCGCAGAAAAAGCTGTTGTTTAGTTCACCAAACGCAAAGGGTTTACCGGGTTTAATGGCGAGTTTCCAAAAGTTTATTTTTCCGATACGAGAAACAATGTCTTTAACAAAGTCAGCATCGCCAACACTTACCCCACCTGATGTAACGACAATATCGGCCAATTGGTCTGCTTTTATAAAGGCTTTCTCAATGGCATGGCTATCATCAGGAATGATTCCTAAGTCAATAACGTTACAACCCATGGATTCAAATAACGGTATTAAACCATAACGATTACTGTCGTATATCTCACCCTCTGCCAATACTGATCCTAAAGGCTTTAATTCATCACCGGTGGAGAAAATAGCAATAGTAGGTTTGTTGAATACAGTAACTTCTTTTAAACCTAATGTCGCAAGCATAGAGATATCACGCAGGTTCAAGCGATGTCCTTTAGAGAGAACGATATCCCCATGATTAATATCATCACCGACTGAGCGAATGTGTTGCATGGGCTTAACTCTCATTGCTGGTTGAGTAGCATCAGAATTCTCGTTGTGTGTAAAAAAGGCGATGTCATCTTTAACATTGACCGCTTCTCTTACTATAACCGCATTGCATCCTTCTGGTACTTTGGCACCGGTCATTATTTTAATGCAACTGCCTTTCGGAACTACTTGATTAAAAGGGTGGCCCGCGAGTGATTGGCCAATGATTGGGAGCTGACTGCTTTCGTTAAGATCATGGGAGTGGACGGCAAATCCATCCATTGCTGAGTTAGCAAATGGCGGAACTGAAATCGGGGATACAATATCTTCAGCAATAACAAAACCTATAGCATCAGAAATTAGCCGTGTTTGTAAAAGGGAAATAGGCGATATTTTAGTTAACATGGTTTTAATCGCATCATCAATATCCATTAAACCAGGTACATTACATACGTCCATACATTAATCCTTAGTAAGCTCATTGGCATTAGAATCATTTTATAATGAAATGATGTAAATGTTCACGTTTCTTAGAAGTTATCTGTCCTTTATTCATGCTATGGGTGTCATTTCTGATTAGAAAAACGTATTCTATGCAGCTAATAGGAATGATTAGTCAGTGGTAATGAGGACATCATGGCGGACACCAGTACAGTTACGAATCAAGAAGTCGTATTTCAGTCGGCTGTTTCTCAGGAAGAACAGTTAAGCAAAGAAGCGCTTAAAGTGAAAAATGCTCTGAAAGAGCGTGGAATTGAAACACCATTACAAGACCATGCTTTGGTAGACACTGTTTCAGGAGATAAACAGCTAAAAAAAGAAAAGATCGCATACCATATGCGTGAAATATTAAACACGTTAGCGTTAGATTTATCTGATGACAGTTTGGAAGAAACGCCAAATCGAATTGCAAAAATGTATGTCGATGAGATCTTTTCAGGATTAGATTATCGTAACTTCCCGAAAATCACCGCCATCGAAAATAAAATGGCCGTGAGTGAAATGGTTCGTGTTAAAGGTATTACGTTAACCAGTACCTGTGAACACCACTTAGTGACGATCGATGGTAAAGCTGCAGTGGCGTACATTCCTCGCGGAAAAATCATTGGCTTATCTAAAATTAACCGTATTGTTCGATTTTTTGCTCAAAGACCGCAGGTTCAAGAGCGAATGACACAACAAATTTTGATTGCCTTACAAACGTTATTAGAAACGG
This sequence comes from Vibrio sp., assembly GCA_028131545.1. Taxonomy (GTDB): domain Bacteria; phylum Pseudomonadota; class Gammaproteobacteria; order Enterobacterales; family Vibrionaceae; genus Vibrio. The sequence continues at coordinate 15,573 of JAOICL010000025.1, forward strand.
ATGATGTTGCGATCACTATGGATGCAACCCATTACTGTGTAAAAGCACGTGGTGTGATGGATGCGACTAGTGAAACAACAACAACAGCACTTGGTGGTATCTTTAAAACTAATCCAGCGACTCGCCATGAATTTTTACATGGGCTTCGGTAGATTCGCATTAGTTTATTTGATGCGAACCTATGAAATATTTATATCGCTAATTTTGAAATTGTCTATATAATACTCGGTGACTTGAAGCATACGGATATGGCTTTCCAATACTCTTTTTTTGAGTAGCTAAAGAAATTTGACATACTTTTATGTTTGTTACTAAAAAGGAGATGATATGAAAGTTCAAGCTCGTTGGATTGAGGACTACAAATTTATGTCTTCATCAGACAATAATACTGTAGCTGTTGATGCCGATGGTGGTTTGTCAGCTCCTAGCCCGATGGAAATGATCCTGATGGGATTAGGGACAAATATCAGTAATGATGTTGTGTACTTATTACAAGATAATAAACAACAAATTACCGGCGCAAAAGTTGATTTGAATGTCGATTATAGTGATTTCTACAAAAGTAGAGTGTCAGTAATCGAATTAACCTTCGATATTGAAGGTATCAAATTGGATCAGTCAATCCTTCATGAAAGCGTTGTATCTGCGATCAAAGATGATCACTTACTTAGCATGATGAGTAATTCAGGTGTTGAGATTCGTCACCGTCTTGTGATTAAAGATAGAATGCCCGTTTATCAATAATCGATGAACATAAAAAAGCCGCTTTTAGCGGCTTTTTGCTTTTTTAGCTTTATATTTTTAGTTCGTTATTTTAACGTTCTTAACTTTAAATACGCTGATTCAAACGATCTAATCTGGCTCATTACTGATTCATGAACCCTTGCTTTTGAAGATAAGCTAAAACGGTATTAGAAAATTGCACGTGGGATTCGTGAGTATATTTTAACGTCGTATAAAGTTGGGCTAGATTTTTGACATCAGACTCTTCGATTTTTGTCTTTAAATCTGGGTAAGACATGTAGCGTTCCCAACCATCGGTTTCACGCTGATGGTAAATACTTCGTATTTCGTCATCGCTATGGTCATGGTAGGTGTCATAATGCACTAATCCTGATAAAGGCAAGCGATCACGAGTTTGAGGCTCTTCAGCGGCATAGCCGAGAGAATAGCCGACAACAGGAACCACACCTTCAGGTAGATTGAGTATCTCACCAATTTTATCACAATTAGCTAATGTTGAACCCATGTAACATAAACCCAACCCTTTCGCTTCAGCTGCAGTTGCGACATTTTGTGAAACAAGAGCTGCATCAATACTCGCAATCATAAAACTCATGAAGTTATCAAAATTTTGTGGGGCATCACTTAAGGATAACCATTTCTTCATTCGTCTAAAGTCAGCACAGAACGTGATCATGGCAGGTGCATCCACCACCATGTTTTGTTTCATATGCGGTTCAAACATCGCTTGTTTGGTCTTTTCGTCTTGGGTCACGATGATTGAAAATGACTGCATATTACCTGATGAAGAGGCTCGAATACCGGCTTCTAAAATATCGTTGAGAACGTTAGGTGGAATGGCTTTATCTTGGTATTGGCGTATAGAACGGTGAGAATGAAGGTGTGATAAAATTGGCATGATATATTATATCCTTATAAAAAAGCCTCAGATAACTTTCCTATTTCTAGTGAAAAGAATCTAAGGCTTAATACTGCATTAAAGATGCGTTACTTTGTATTTTGTTGCTTATCTTCGATAGTTAGATCACGAATACGACGGCTTAGTTCACGGCGCTGTTTCGATATCTCTGCGCTTTTGATGATATGGTCATCGATACGATCTTCATAATCAGAACGCATGTTCTTTACGATGACAACAATTTCATCATAGCTCATACCTGGTTCTAAATAATCAACGAGGTTAGCTAGTAGGTCAGCACGTTTTTGGTTATCACGAACTTTCTTTTCGTTATCTGATAACTCACGTTTTAGTTTGTTCTTTTGACGTGCTAGGTTAACGATTTCAAATACACCGCTCATAGTTGGTTCCTCTGATCTGTTTAAACAGGCACTTAATGCCACAGTTGTTTGTTTTAATGTAATTCTAAGGCTAAATTTTAAAGATAAATGAAACATAGCATACAAGTACGTAGGAGTGAACCTACGCAAGGTGATAGGCAGCAAAGAAAATGAAATTACAATTAAACCAAATAGAGGCTCGCATCATTGGAGCACTCATCGAAAAAGCAATTACCACCCCCGATTATTATCCACTCAGCCTAAATAGCTTGATGACCGCGTGTAATCAAAAAAGTAACCGTGAACCCGTATTATCGTTGAACGAGTCAGAAGTAGGGGCAGCGGTTAATCGTTTAATCGATAAAAATATTGTGACTCTAGAGGGCGGTTTCAATGCTCGGACTTCCAAGTATGCACATCGCTTTTGTAATACGACTTTTGGTGACCTACAGCTTACGGATAAAGAGATAGCCGTTGTGTGTTGTTTATTATTAAGAGGTCCACAAACGCCAGGAGAAATTAAGACAAGAACGAATCGTCTTGCGCAGTTCGGTGATGTTAAAGAAGTGGAAGCAACGCTTGAATCATTAATGAGCAATACGTTTGGGATCATGGTTGAAAAGTTAGAAAAAGAGCCGGGTAAGCGAGAAGCTCGATATCGTCAGCTCTTTACAGAAGCGGATAATCCAATCACAGTTCATCATGTATTACAGACAAGTAATGCAACGGCATCGGTAGCGTTAAGTCGAGATGAGGTGGTAAAACACATTGAATTCCATTCAAAGGAACTCGAGCGATACCAAGCATTACTAAAGGATATAAATGAAGAGTTATAAACAATCACTTGCGTATTAAGATATTGAATTAAAATATAATTTCAGTGAGGAGCTATTTGTTTGTTATAATTTTGGAATATCATAGACGGCTAGGTTAGGGTGATCATGGATGTGTGGCAAGTCTACTTAATTAGAAATTGCCATAATGCATTATATTGTGGAATTTCTAATAACGTCGATAGAAGATTTCAACTTCATCAGACAGGAAAAGGAGCAAAAGCTCTTAGAGGTAAAGGGCCTTTGCTGCTTGTGTGGCGATCCGATCCAGCACTAGAGCTCACGAAATCACAAGCTTTGAAAGTGGAAGCTCAGATCAAAAAGTTGCCGAAGATACAGAAAGAACGCATTGTGACTAAGCAATGTTTACCGGTTAGAATTACCATAGATTGAGAGCGTATGTTGAAAATAACAGAGTTACGAATACATTACATTCAACATGCATTGATCATGATGACGCTCGCTATAGGTGTGTTGTTATGTTCTATAAAATCAGTAGCACACTCAAATCATAGCCATTATCAAATTGATGGTTATTGGTTATACCATCAGTTTATGCATGATTATCCCGATCAAGCTAACTTAGTGGCGCCATTTGAACAGCAGGTCTTAAACTCAGCGGTTCCATTAAAAGCCAAACAAAGCCAAGAGATAAAAATTGCTTTAATTGTACCAGGTAATCAAATCTCAGATTACTGGGTTAGAAATCAAAGAGCGCTTGAAGCTAGGTTAGAAGAATTAGGTATTGCCTATGATATAGATGATGCCTATGCAGGGGTAGAATCTATGACCGTCGCGCAAATGAATGTACTTGTGGATGCGATGGATGAACAAGTCGATTATATCATCTCTACTTTCTATGATGCTCAACACCAAAAACTCTTAGAACATATACTGTCTGATTCCAATGTAAAACTGATCTTACTGAATATCACATCACCACTAAAACGTTGGGATGGACGGCAACCTTTTTTCTATGCTGGGTTTGATCATATATTAGGAACTGAAATATTAGCACGAGAATTTAAAAGGCGTTTCCCTGAGGGAGCGGATTATGCATTGCTGCATTATTTGAAAGGATATATTAGTGAAGCAAGAGGCGGTGCGTTTATTGAAGGAATGAATTATTTACAACAATACCGCTTATTATCTTCCTACTACACAGATGCGACACAAGAGGGTGCGTACAGTAATGCCGTTGATTTACTCAATAAAAAACCACATTTAGATTTTATTTATGCCAGTTCTACCGATATTGCTATTGGTGCAACACAAGCTGTAATTGATCGAAAGAAAGAAGGTATCGTTATTAATGGATGGGGTGGAGGAAGCAAAGAGCTTGAATACCTTCAAAAGGGCTACCTTGATTTTACCGTGATGAGAATGAATGATGACACGGGTGTAGCGATTGCTGAAGCAATAAAAAATGATTTAGAAGGAAAAAAAGTGCCATTGATTTTTTCAGGTCAATTTGAATTGGTGACCAAAGAAGATACACCTCTATTTATTCAGCAGTTGAAACAAAGAGCCTTTAGGTATTCAGATCAATGAATACTCTCCAGAGTAAAAAATCAGGACTGATTTCTTTAATCATACGCACTGTTTTTTTTATAAACGGTGTACTTTTGCTCGTCACCTTATTACAAAACTTTGAGGTGACATCCAGCCTTGCAGAAAAAGAAATCGGTAGAACCAATGAAAAAACATCGCTTATTGTACAATCATTTTTTGATTACCATTTAAATACGTTAAAAATTCAACAAGATAGTAATACACAAAGTGATACATTACAAAGTGCGGTGGCGGAACGTAATTATGATGTGATGGGACATTATTTTAAGCAGTATGATAGCCGTTCATTGAATATCACACCGGATTTCCGTTTAATTTTTAAAGATGGTCGTATTATTTGGCATGACGGTATTTACCGCTTTTATGGATTTGATTCAGCGTATTTAGAAAGTTTATCGACCTCGTTATTAATGCGAGATGATTGGCATTTATTTGAAACCAGTGCAAAACATAAAATACAGCATCTCTTATTGAGACAAGCACCCATTATCGACAATCAGACAGGGGAGGTGATCGCGAGCTTGATCACTGCTGTTATTTTGAATGAGAACTTTTCATTATTATCTGAAGTACGAAGAGCATCTAAAAGCGATGATGTGGTATTAGTGGCCAATGGGGACATCATTGCATCGACGGATAAAGGAATTACTCTGAATTTACTAATGGCTGATACGGATAGTATGACAGGCTTGATTGTGGCAGAGACTCCTATCAAAGTCAGTTATACTCCTACCTATTTAACACTGTACGCTACGTCCAATAATGAGAAGATCGTACATTATCAAAACGAACATTACATTCGGCTTTCTATTATTCTCTTTATTGCCTTCTTACTCGCAATGGTTGTTCGATATTGGTTCAGTAAGCAAGTGACATCTGAATTAATGACGTTGATTAATTATTCAAATAAAGTGGTCATTGGTACTCAACTTTCTTCATTTAAAGGCTCCAAAATTAAAGAGTTTGATGAACTCGGCTTAGTTTTAGAATCTAACTTTCGTAGAATCAATGATCAAGAAAAGACCTTTGAAGATTTGTTTAATTACTCGTATCTTCCCATTTTAGAATGGGATAAATACGGTCATATTATCCAAATGAACCCTTCAGGAAAAAGTGTGTTTAGTGAACAAGGTCAAGAGCATTATGATTATTCACTGCATTTATTTGCGCCTTATATTGATAGGTGTTTAGCGGGTGAAATACTAACAGGTGTTAATATTGAGCTTGGTGAACGGATCTTTCGTTGGAACCTATCTCCTATTTATGCACAAGGGTACATTCAAAGTATTATCGCTCAAGGGCAAGATATTACGAGCCTTGTTGAAGCTGAGAAACACAGTCATCAAGCTAAAAATGAAGCTGAAAAGGCGGCGCAGCTGAGAGCTGATTTTCTTGCTCGAATGAGCCATGAACTGCGTACACCATTAAACGGAATTTTAGGTATATCTCAGTTACTAAAAAGCGACCTTGAGAAAACGAAATACAATCATCAGTTAGATATTTTATGTGATAGTGGTGAGCATTTATTGGCGGTACTGGATGATATTTTAGATTTTTCTAAGGTAGAACAAGGTCAATTCACGATAGATAAATCGGACTTTTCACTTAATAAAGTTTTGGTAATGATAGACAAAACCTTTTCATCATTATGTGATAGTAAAGGAATACAATTTTCATTACATAATACCGTTTCTCAATCGTTATCTATTTATTCCGATAAAAAGCGACTGAACCAGATACTGTTTAATTTGCTGAGTAATGCTGCAAAGTTTACTAAAGAAGGTGAAGTGTCTTTAACGGTTGCCGTAAATGAAGACAAAGGCAGCTTGTTACTTAAAGTAAAAGATACTGGAATTGGTATTTCGGAAGAGAAATTAGATATCATCTTTGACCCTTTTGTACAGGCGGATATAGGAACAACTCGAGAATTTGGAGGAAGTGGGCTTGGGCTTGCCATCGTACAAAGTCTTGTCTCATTACTTGGTGGGTCGATATCGGTGTCAAGTCAGTATGGACAAGGCAGTGAATTTACTATTGAACTGCTTGATATTGTCTCCAAACAACAAGGGAGAATTGAAACGAAAGAAGTACCGGCAGGATCGCAGTCGTTTTTTATTGATAGAGTCATTCGAGTGTTACTCGTTGAAGATAATCATACTAATGCGTATATATTAAGGGCATTTTGTATGAAGTTAAATATGGATGTAACGTGGGCTAAAGAGGGGCAAGAAGCATTGGATTTATTAGTCAGTGAGCCTGATTTTGAACTGATTATTATGGATAATCAGTTACCGAACATGGATGGGACTGAAGTGACGCGTATTATTCGTGAAGAGAAATTACTGACGATGCCAATATTAGCCTGTACTGCCGATCAACAACTGGAAACCGAGCAGGCATTTATTGAGGCTGGAGCCAATGGAGTACTGGTTAAGCCAATAAAAGAGAAAAACTTTTTAGAATCGTTAAATCAATTAAAACATTTACTGTAAAGCAAATTAGATTAAGAAAATACAGATCAAGAGAACAGTGACATGATTGTATCGCGCTCTTCCTGAGTTAATACAGGTTGCTCTTCTTCTTTGATCAAAAAACCAATCTCAGACTGTAACTCTTTTAGTTCATTAACTTGAAGTGTTTGCACGGCTTTCAATATAGATTCTAAATCGAACTTTGTTTGTTCTTGTTCTAATGTTTTCATTACCGGTTGCTCTTGCATTTCCATCATCGCTTATCCTTAGCCTTTAAAAGAAAATTTCAATTGATACTTTGTACACTTTATCATCTAACATGATGAGAATGTTAGAGCTGGGTCATATTCATCAGTTTATATATTTGATCTCGATAGCAAATATTAACATTTTAAGGTTTAATAAAGCCATATAATGATAGATGTAACGATCAGGAGCCAACTTTGATATTAAAAGCCTCTAAAACAGCAGCGTATTTTGCCCAAAATGAATTTCACTCGATCGAAGTGATCGGCAATATGATCAAGCTGAGCGCAAGATTTTCAGAGGTGATCCTCCCTTTTTCAAAATGGAATGGAAAGGTAGAAGTACGTCATGGCTTGATTTGGTCTACGATTCGTTTTCATGGCTATCCGAATGATAAAAAGCTGACTCTATGGGAAGTCAAAGGGTTAAGTGAAGCAGGGTGTGCCCCATTTTGTGAAGTGTTAATTGAACGATATCAAGAATGGCATCAAGAGCAAGCTGAGATGCTGCTTAAACATTACATGAAATGGGAAGAAAACTTTCATGCACTAGTTGATTACCGTTGTTATATTGATGATCGATGTATTTCAACGTTGATTGGATCGCTGGATACTGTTTTGAATGATCTGGAATTAACTCGATCGGATCTTATTAATCGACTGCCTAATCTACCTGAAGATATTAAAAGTTGGCTTAGTTCGCCGCATGAAACCTTACAAACACATAATGAAGCATGGCTAAAAAGTAAAAAAGAACACTATAAGGCCTTTTTTCATTCAATTGAAACTTCCCCTCTTAATGATACTCAGCAAACCGCTGTATTATTGAATAATAATGCAAACTTGATTCTAGCGGGTGCCGGTTCAGGAAAAACCAGTGTACTAGCAACGCGGGTGGCTCACTTGATCCAGCATGAGCAGGTGACACCTGATTCTATTCTTCTATTAGCGTATGGCCGAGATGCAGCCACTGAAATGCGAGAAAGACTCGCTAAATTAAATATAGAAGGTGCGAGTCGTGTTCAGATTTATACGTTCCATCAATTGGGACTGAATATATTAAAAAGTGGCGACAAGAACCCCATTAAATTGAGTGAATTAGCCACCAATAAAGAAAGCAGACACCTTTGGTTATCTCAGTGGTTAACGACGCATTGGGATAATAAAAGTTACCGGTCGCGCTGGCTAAAGCATTTTTCATCTTGGTCAATTGCCTACTTAAAAGGGGATGTAGATTTACTTGCACAAACAGAAAATGCAAAGTTAATTGACTGGTTAGACAAACAGCTCCTTGTACTATCACAATTAGGGTTAACTCAAAAACAGCTAGAAGACACCCTAAACGCAAATGAGAGCTACAGTGCTGAAGAAATAGATCGTTTTATCAGTGAGTTAAAACTGGTATACCCATGTTATAAAGCGTGGAAAAAAGAGCTGAAAGAGCAAGGTGAAATTGACTTTATCACAATGGTGACAAAAGCAACCAAAGAAGTCACGAAAGGGCGTTATTGTTCTAAATGGACGCATATATTAGTCGATGAATACCAAGATATTTCAGAAGAACGCCTCGATTTAGTTCAGGCACTGTATGAACAATCATTAGATAATCGCCTCTTTGCTGTTGGTGATGATTGGCAAGCTATCTACCAATTTGCGGGTGCTAAACTTCGTCTTACAACGCACTTCTCTGAGCGCTTTCCCTTTTCTAGTGTCACTTCTCTTGATACGACGTATCGGTTTAATAATAAAATTGGTGAAGTCGCCAATGCTTTTATACAAAAGAATCCAAATCAATTGAATAAAACATTAATGAGCTTTAAGCAACAGAAGCCAAAATCGGTGGTGTTATGTTCAATCAAATTATTAGAAAAAACGTTAAATGATTTAAATCAAGATCCTGAAAGTGTAGGGAAGCAAGTCTTATTACTTGGGCGTAATCATTTTCACCGTCCAGAGCACTTAGATCATTGGAAAACCATTTTCCCTAATATCAATATGTCATTTATGACGTGTCATGCAAGCAAAGGTAAAGAAGCGGATTATGTGTTTATTGTAAATGTAGATGAAGGGCAATTTCCAACCAAAAGAAGGTTGGTTCACCTTGATAGCGTATTAATGACAGACAACAATGAAGCATACCCCGATGCCGATGAGCGACGCTTATTTTATGTTGCATTAACTCGAGCTAAGGAAAAGGCATGGGTTATGTATAATGGTGGTGGTTCCGCTTTCGTTCAAGAGTTGTTAGAAGGTGACTATCCGATTATCAATAAACGCTAGATTATCTTATGGTAAACGCGCTATCTGGTTAAATTCAACGGATGAAATCTATTTCCTCATTCATGAAACAATGGAATAAGAAAGCAGGCTGGTGACGTTGTCACTAATCGGCTTTCTTACTCTTTTGTCGCGCTAAACTAACTTGAACTTAAAGTATTGAGTGTGCAAGTTATCGAGGTGCAAGTTATCGATGGGCAAATTATCGATGAATTGTCACGTTCGCTTGGCTAAGTAAGCTGGGTAATCAGGTATCTCGATTTTTACTTCTTTTGTGAGTAAGTCTGAAGAGAAGAAGAAATCAGCGCTGGCTTGATTGGTTGCAACCGGAATATTCCATACATTTGCGATTCTTAATAATGCTTTCACATCAGGATCATGAGGGGCGGCATTTAATGGATCCCAAAAGAAGATCAGCATGTCTATTTTCCCTTCTGAGATCAGAGCACCGAGCTGTTGATCTCCTCCCATTGGTCCACTAATTAAACTGTTGATGTCCATACCCGTATGGCTATGAATGAGAGTACCCGTTGTGCCAGTTGCATACAGCTCATGTGTACTGAGTTTTTGTTTATTGTGAGTCACCCAATTTAGCAGAGAGGCTTTACAGTGATCGTGTGCAACTAACGCAATGTGTTTCTTTTTTGATATAACGCGTGTCGTTTTATCCATTCTAATATTTCCCTTTATTCTTTGGATGATTAGATTATATATCTAAAATTCATGAAGTGGCAGAGTGTTGTAGTACGATGCCATGAATGTTCTCAGTTTACTCCCAATCATATATCTACAAATATTTCCTCCTAAACAGTATCATCGGATTCAGCGTATATACTTTTGATTACACTATCATGACGAGTAATGGCTAATGCGTAACGCGATGTTAATGTTGATTCTTCCTGTTCCTTTTATTGTTGGTGCTTGCTCGACAGCATCAACTGAAAACAGTCCTAATGTAGATCGGCAACAAGTCATCAATAAAGGTGAAAGCCTTAGTGCAATGGATACGATTCATACGACACTACCTAACATTGATTATACCCATGCTTCCATTATTCAATACATCAGCTTTGATCAGCGGGATATTGGCGAATATACGGGGGAGCTTTTTAAAGAAGATTTTCATTCCGCTTGGGGGAGGTTAGATGCGCCTGCTGTGATTGAATCCCACGGTACTAATAAGCAATTAACGTTATTGATCCCTAAAGATAAAATTAAGAAAGGAATGCATGGGGCGATTGCTTTATCCAATCATAATACGCTACATTTTTCATATAAGGTGCGATTTAAAGAGGATTATGATTTTCGTTTAGGTGGAAAATTGCCAGGTCTAGGTGGATTAAATAAAAACGTGGATCGATCCATTTATCCAACAGGCTGCCGGTCGGAAGGTCAGAAACCTGACCATGGATTCAGTTTGAGAGTCATGTTTCGAGAGCAAGGGAAAGCGGTTGGGTATTTTTACCATCAAGATAATCCAAATATAAACAATGGCCGTGGCAATAATAATTGCGGTGAAGATGTTCCTTATCAACATAAGGGGGACGATTTCTATTTTATACCAGGACAAACGTATCTTATTGAGCAATCAGTGACCATGAATTCACCTAATGAAAGTAATGGGCGTGTACACGTTTATATTAATGGCAATCGAGTGTTAATGAGGGATAACATGGTGTTTAGCCAAACAGGGCAATATGGTATTAACACGATATTACTCGATATATGGCACGGTGGTAGCCAAGATAATTGGGCACCACAAGTCAATTCAGCCATTACTATTGATGACTTTGCCTTGAGTACTGAGCCTCTAAGTTATTAGTTATTAGTTATTAGTTATTAGTTAACAGTTATTAGTTATGAACGGTAACCTATGTGTTTAATCTTAATTAAAGAAAATTGAAATTAAACACATTATGCATCAATGCCAGAATAATAAATAAAACGGTCACGCCCTGCAAAGACATCATGCCCGATAGGATGACTTGGTTCCAACGTACCACCGAATGTTGATTGTGTATTTTTTGCCTTGTCCATTTTTGTTTGTCTAAATGGAACATCATAATCAGTTTTACAAAGGAACCGACAATTTGTTCATACCACAGAAGAAAGATATACATAGGATGGAAGGAATAACTGAATAAAGCCATTAAACAACAATTTATTCCCCGTGTAATGATCACCCATACGATATAAGCCAAAAATAAGTAGGGATCATAAGCAATAGAGAGTATGAGGACAAACGTTGGCCCAGTTAATGTCGTCCAAACTGATATTCTTTGGTCGAGTAAACATAACCATAGGAAAAGATGCTTCTTGGGGCCGAGTTTCAAAGCTCTTAAGTTACTTCTTAGCATGTTGCCATACCAACGCTGCATTAAGGATAGGCTTGAAGAGAAAAAATGGGGAGTGGGTAACTCTTCTAAACACTTTATTTTTACATCAGGGATATAAATCATTTTCCAGCCATGCTTAATCAGGTAAAACCATGTGGTTTTATCATCCCCCGTTAACATCTTGAGTTTCCCCAACCTCCAGTGGTCAATCGTATCGTGTTCAATGGTATGAATGAAATCAGGACAAAGGAGAGTTTTGGCTTTAAAAAGGCTAAATCGCCCTGTTAATACCAGTAATTTATTCGAAAGAGAGAGGCTATTCATATAGAAATGTCGCATCGACATACGTTGATTATACCACTGCCTTGTGATGGAGTTTCCATCAACAACGGGTTCATTATGACAAGTTAACGCGCCTAAATCTTGATAAAAATGAATGAAAGGGCAGCACTTTTTGAATGTATCATCATCAAGTAATGTGTCACCATCCATGAGGGCGAGTTGGGCATCTGGATGATAACCCATTTGCAACAACTGCTTAAGTGCATCTGCAATAGCGGCTCGCTTTCCCTTCCCTTGCTGGGGAATAAAGTGAATATCGACATTCAGCCCTTTATTGGCTTCTTCAATAATACTCATATCGTTGGTGTCTGAAATGCACGCCATAATTTTCACTCTGTCGGCAGTGTCTTGTACCTCTAAAAAGAGTTTTCGATAGACTTGATAGTTTATCTTAGGATCAATTCGATAGCTGGTGATCACGACAAAGAGTTCTTTGATTTTTATGGGATGGATTTTTTTCTTTAAAGAAGGGTAAGTGATATATCGATAATAAAAGGCGCGAATCGCATGCATGCTTTTCCAAGAATATCGCCATACCCCAATAATACCAACGGCCATCCAAATCGTGTCATCTGGCAATTGTGTTTTATGGTTAGAAAGTAAATAAAGGCAAACAAATAGAATCAGAAGTAATCCTGCCCAACAGACCATCAAACTGTTTTTTGATTCAAAGTTTCTGTAGTTAAAGATACTGATTTTACTCATTAATCGGCCCTTATAAGAATTGAATCCATTTTAGGAGAGTTTCTTTTGGGTTAAGCTCAATTTTAATTTTTGCCGGCTCACGATAGTGAAATTGAGTGAATGCCTCATTGGGTAAAATCTTGACCAACATATATTGCTCGGTGCGTGGAAGCGTTTCTGGAAGTCCGGATATACGATGACCATCTCTATCGTAGACGCTTTGTTCCCCAGGATTATAATACCCAACATCAACCACTCTCCCAGAATAAAGTTCATGTGAACTGGCGATAGAGAAAGTGACAGGGGCATCGATTTGTAATGCATTAGCTTCATTGAGAGAGACCAACGCAAGTACCCATTGTTGACTCGGTGCATGGGGGCTTAGTGCCACAATAGGTTGAAATTGTGTGACTACGCCAACAGGGGAGTTTAACTCGGTAATATAACAATCACAGGGAGAATATTGTATCAGGCTGGTGTTGAATGCATCGACTTCTTCAGTCAGTAATTGATGGTGTTTTGTTTTGTATTCTAATAAATCTTGTAACTCGCTGACCGTTGAAAAGCCATTAACATCATCTTGTCCAAATAAACCAATATTTGCCATCGAGCTTAAATTTGAGGCACTTTCAAATTCCCCTTTCAGTTGTTGTAGCTGTTTTTTGGTTTCAAGAATTTTCAGATATTGTTCGTTCATTGTCAATTGATCAATCAAACCTTCTTCGTACTTTTGTTCAATGAGTGCATACAGATTATTTTGAACCAAAATTTGTTCTTCTAGGGTACCAATGCGTTCTTGAATGCTGCTTTGGTTGGATGTTAATCGGTCAGAATACCCTTCTAATAGTACGCCGGTTTCTTTTAGGCGATTATTCAGGTGTTGAATCTCGACAGATAACACTGCTATTTCACCCTGCCTCTGCCTTAAAAATTCTTCATCGGCCTGTGAACGAATTTGATACAACGGATCATCTTTATCTATATATTGACCCACCTTTAATTCGCTATAGTTTAATTCACCAGAGCGATCCGATTTAACCGTCAGTATGCTTTGCGAAACGGCGGCGTATTCAGAGGTAATCACAAACAGCTTTTGATACAACAAATAGCTTAAAGTTGAAAATGTGAATAATAAAAAAGCGAAGGTCAGGAAAAAGCTAAACCATGAATCCGCTAACCTTTGTTTCTCAAGTTGAAATTGCTTCCCTTTCACTCCTTGATCAATAGCCGTATCCAAATCGATTTTTTCATTAGAGAGGTGAGCATGAAGAATAGACTGCAATGTATCGGTCTGAGAAGGCGTAATATCAACGAACATGAAACCAACCCAATAGCCCGATGGCGAAGAACGGGTAGGGCGGCATTGTATTGTTAAATTAAGTTCACCCATGTGAAGGTGAAAGTTTAAGGTGGCATTTTCGATGGCATCGCTCATAGAAAGGACACTGTCTTCGATAGAAAATCCCCCTAAACTCCAATCAATCACGGGGATCTGTTGATTATTGATATAAACTGACACCGGAAAATCAACACGCGGATGTATGCGTTTGCCAGCTGGGAATTCTAATAAACTTGAAGCCATTGTTAGACACCGTACGGAATGTTTGTAGATAACCTTAGTATGTCAAAGTAGAAAAAAGTGGATCTATATCACTTTTCTATTCATATCAACTGGATATCATACTTTTCAAGTCATTAAAAAACTAAAAAGATAAATTCAAAGGATTTTTGATAAGATTTTAGAAAATATGATTAATCATTAACAAATAAAAATCTTATAATTCATCTCAGTTAAGCAACCTTGATGGAATTATTATGACACGCACAACAGCAGCCACTCGTACTCACCATGTTAAACCCTTAATACAAGCGGTAACAGCTGGTCTCATATTGTCTGCAGGCTTAGTTTTTACAACAAGTAATGCACACGCTAATTTGTCGACGCCTTCTAACTATTGCGAAGCGCCATTAAAGCCTCAAGAATTCAGTTCAAAGTTTGAAGTAGAAAGTTTTCGATCAGAACTTTATGACTACAGAAAATGTGTACAACAGTTTATTCACTCTCAGCAAGAAGCTATTTTGAACCACCAGCATGCTCGTAATGAAGCGTTAGAAGAGTTAAACGCCTATGAAAAGTCGGTTCAGCGATAATTTTTAAGACACCCTATATAAATTGTACCCTGATATGTTTGGGGGACAAATAATTAAGAATGATACAACGTTAATGGATTTATTATGACTAATACAAATAAAAAGAACCCGATCGTATTGGCACTGGCTACAGGATTAGCATTAAGTGCAGGGGCTGCAAAGGCTGATTTATCGGCACCATCGAATTATTGTGAATCGCCAATAAAGCCACAAGAGTTTAGCTCTGAATACGAAGTTGAAAACTTCCGTTCAGAATTGTACGACTACCGTCGCTGTGTCCAACGTTTTGTTCATTCGCAACAAGAAGCGATTTTGAACCACCAACAAGCCCGTAATGAAGCGTTAGAAACGCTGAATAATTACGAACAGTCGATTCAACGATAGTTTTATCGTGTGATTTTAACGAATGGATTGATTGAAATCCATGGGTAACAACAAGACAGATTTAATGGATTAATGATGATGAATACAAATAAAAAGAACCCGATCGTATTGGCACTGGCTACAGGATTAGCATTAAGTGCAGGGATAGCAAAGGCTGATTTATCAACACCTTCAACATATTGTGAATCGCCAATAAAGCCACAAGAGTTTAGCTCTGAATACGAAGTTGAAAACTTCCGTTCAGAGCTGTACGACTACCGTCGTTGTATTCAACGCTTTGTTCATTCTCAACAAGAAGCGATTTTGAATCATCAACAAGCTAGAAATGAAGCGTTAGAAACGTTGAATAACTACGAACAATCGATTCAGAGATAGTTAAAAAAAAGCCCCAGCACATGAATGCTGGGGCTTTTTAGTTTGAATTAAAGTACTATTTTACAGTGTACTTAGTAATGGTGAAATCAGGGTTTTCGCCATCTACTTTTTTCAGACGAAGCATGAAGTTACCTACTGTTGTACCTTCTTGCCAGTTGATGACGGTCATATCAGCATACTGTGACGTTAAAACATCTTCCCATGTCGACATTGTGTAATCACTAGCATCTACCCACTTTGCGCCTGACACTAACGTTTCAGCATCGAAGTCACGCTTGTATACCGAGAAGCCGTTTAATGATGGTTCGTAGTTCAAGCGGAACTCATCACCATTGTTACTTTGTACATATACATTCCAGTAACCAGCCGTTTTATTATCAACTGCAATTTCAACGTTGGTATAAGTTGACAGTAATTCTATACCCGATACTTCAGTGAATACCGTTGCAGATGAACCAATGACGTTACCAGAAACAGAACCATCTTCATTTGTCGTTAAATCTTTAGCGCCTTTGATGTTATCAACATCAACAACTGGCTCAGAAGGTTCAACAACGACGTCTTCATACGTTACATCGAATTGATTAATAGTAAAGTCACGTACCGCATTGTCTGTTGTACCGTTCGTACGGAAAATGAAGTTACCAGTAATCACCTGTTGTTCAGAAACTAAGTAAGCGCTGTCAACGTATTGACGAACAGTGTAATCACCAAACATTGCCTTTGCTTCTTCTGGTGTGTACAGCTCATTTTCGTGGCGGTACATACCGGCATTTTTACCACCAAGGTTATAATCCAAACGAATTTTTTCGTCACCTTTGATTAAGTAAACGTTAATGAAAGCGTCTTCGAATCCATTTGTGTCAATTGATTGCTCAAGAGTGTACCCACGGAATAGCTTATCACCATCCACTTTAACAAAGTAAGCTGTTGCTTTATTTGATTTTGTTGTGAAAGTAACCGAACCATTGTTATTAACCGTTGAGATAGCTTCACCTAGTAGGTTATCTAAATTGATTACTGGCTCAGATGGTTCAACAATGACTTCTTCATAAGTAACATCAAACTTTTCAATCGTAAATGTACGGCTTGCATTCTCAGTTGTGTCATTCGTACGGAAAATAAAGTTACCAGCAATCATTTCTTTTTCAGATACTAGGTAGCCACTATCAACGTATTGACGAACAGTGAAATCACCGAACATTGATTTAGCTTCTTCTTGAGTGTAGAAGCTATTATCGTAGTGGTACATGCCAGCATATTTTCCACCAAGTTGGTAGTCTAGGCGAATTTTGCTGCCATCTTTAATTAAGTAAACGTTAATAAACGCGTTTTCAAAACCATTCGTGTTAATTGATTGGTCAAGAGTGTATCCACGGAATAGTTTATCACCATCAACTTCAACGAAGTATGCTGTTGCATAATCGTCTTTTGTTGTGAACGTTACCGCGCCATTGTCAGCGTTAACGCTAACTGTTGACTCATTTTCACCGATCAAGTTGTCGATATTGATAATTGGTTGAGCTGGGTCAACATTACCACCTTCAACTGCGTTAATTGCGAAGCTTCGGCTTGCAATAAGTTCCCCTTCTGCGAATAAGTCTGCTGCAAATTCAGCATCTTGAATCGCATTAAATTCAACTTCCGCTTTATAATCAGCAACCGTTGTAATGTCGAATGTATATTCGATTACCGTACGGCCATCTTCATGGCTTTCAATCGCGGATACTTCTTTCACGATGGTATTACCGTTCATTGTAGGAACGATACGTGGATTAACAGATCCTTCAGGGAAAGTGACTTTTAAAACGATCTTGCCAGCTTCACCAACCGTTAACTCATTAACTGAGCTAAGAGTGTTGAACTTGATACCTTGATTTGATTGTTTTTCTTCAAATGCAAATGTATTAATTGTTCGGGCAGCTGTGCCTTTAGCAAAGTGATCCGTTGTTTCAGTGATATATTGACCATGCTCTGTACGAGTAACAAGCACCTGCGCTGTTTCATTGTCAGCATATACTGATGTTGTATGCGTTGTTTTCAAACCCTCTGTTCCGAAATCAATAGCGGTTGTATGCGTTGATTTCAGAGTCTCGTCGTAGCTTGGAGTATAGATTTCGATGATATTGGTGTTAGTATCAAAGCTAGACTCGGTGATGGTTGTTGTACCTGTTGTACCGAAGCCTTGAGCTGGTGTCATTTCAACGGTTGTGTGAACAGAACCAGCATACGTTGTAGAGTCAACACAGTACTTCGCAATACTTTCGTAATCGGCTGAAGAAATAATACGCTGCACACCTGAGTCGATGTCACAGTTCGCTTCATTAGTTTGTGTCGTAATAAAGCGCGTAGAATCCTTAGCGATAGCAAGTGTTGAATTGCCTTCCGTTGTATCAAATTCAGCGACTTCTTTGATATCAGATGCCTCAACCGGCTCTGCCGTATGAGTAAATGTAGAAGGTAATTCTGAGCGCTCTAATACCGTTAATGAATAAGCAGTAAAGCTATCATTTTTAGCAATACCCTCTGATGCAACACGTAGTGCAAGAAGTTGAGTGCTGGCGTTTTCAATGTCAGAAGACGATAAAATAACTTCAGCTTGTTGAGCTGCACGAGCCATTTCAGAATGAGCACCTGTTAAGCGTAAGTAATCACCAAAGGTTGCGATAGGAGTAATACCTGCATCGATTTGGTTGTTTAATACTTCACCTTTTTCTACTGCTATTAGGTTTTTCTCTACTTTTGCTTCAGCGTTGTTTTCTGTTTGGCCTTCAGCCATTAGACGATCAACTAATGTCGTGAATGGAGAGACAACACTTGATGATGAAGACATTGCTACGCCATTAATATCTGTGCATAGAGTCTCAGCTTTAGATTCAGAAGAATAAGCTACGTGACCATTTTCATCCGTTGTACCTAATGTATTTCCAATACAATCGCTAACTTGTACGCCGGCAATGTAGTTACCTGATAATACGAATGCAGATTGCGTTGGGACGGTTGGTAATTCTTGACCGAATTCTGGATCAATACCCGCACCAAAGTCAGGATCGATGTCAGTGTTTGGTAGTTCGTTACCTGGAACCGGGCGACCGAAATCAGGGTCAGTTACAGGGTAAGAAGGCAGTTCGTTACCAGGGCGCCCAGGAAGTTCTTGACCAAAGTTAGGGTCGATAGGACGGTCAACGCCCATGCCTGGATCAACAGGAAGCTCTTGACCAAACTCAGGGTCAATACCTGCACCAAAG
>JAOICL010000026.1 GCA_028131545.1 Vibrio sp.
GTTACCTCTCTGAAATGATGGAATACGGCTACCGAGAAGCGCCATTAGAAAAAATGGCGTATGGGTTTGATCAATATTTCACATTGGGATATCCACCGACGGATGTATTTTCATATGTACATGGGGCATTATCTCATTAAAGCTCGTACAGAGAGTGAGAATAAATCCGTTAAAGTTATGGCGATGATTGTTAGAACTTAAATCGGTAATAGGTTTCTTGCCGCTAATGTATTCTTAATTTCTTGAAAGTTTTGAATAGTAATTTGCTGAAAGTTAGCTTGTGGGTTAGTACTAAATAAACTCAACCCAAGAGACTGAATGAGGTAATTCATTAAAGCAAGACGTGTATCAAGTTCGAGCTTTCCTTCTTTCATACCATAATCCTGCTCAATCAAATTACGTTGATTATCGGCCAGTCTAGAGTCTGGTTCTAAAATAAGTTGAATGGGAGTACACCAGTCATCATCGTCATCTATCGTATAAGGAGACAGATCCAATAGGCTAGGCGTATCTATAAAGCGACTTAACACAAAATCACGAAAGGTTTTGTTCTTTTCACAGTAAGCTCGAACATGCCAACGTAATGGTGTTTCAATAAGAGAATGCGGAGCAATCACTCTTGTTTCACCTTCAGGATTATCAAGTGAACGATATTCGATTTCTAGGCGCTTTTTCTCACTTATCGCTCGAATAATGGCACGCATGATCTCTGGCTTGATGCTTCTCGGTGGAGGAGATACGGAGCATAATTGCGAAGCTGTTAAACTGGTATGAGAATTTGGTTTGACCAATTTATGGTTTAGATTTAACAAAATGAGGTATTCGCTGGCATGACCTTGTGTGAAATACGGCCTGAAAGCATCAGTGGGTGCATAGCCCCTTAATGATTTATCGTAACGAAGGTTATCAGGAGCAATCTCATTAATATATAAATTAATATCTTTTGAAGCTTGCTGCCTACCAATATCAAAACTATCGCACAAGTGTTTTGTTGTTAATCGGCCTTCCCATAATGCAATAATTTCAATTAATGTAAACCGTTGAGTCGTTTGCGGTGCATAATTCGAACTGTTTTCGCCCATGAGTTGCCTTAGCATATGTATTACATCCTAGGGTAACAATAGGTCAAGTGATGGAATTCCTCTAGCAATAGAGTCGGTAAAATCTTCACTCATTCAGTGAGCTGTTAACGATAATAGACATTGTGCTAGTCATTCGATGTTAATGACTTAAATCAAGGCTCTGTAAAAAAGGTATTATTCGTTTTAAAACTGATTCCAAAAGGAAACATATAAGCCCAGTCGTTTAAAATTAAACAAGGTAATTGTTACGACATCCATCCATTGCTCAACATTCAAACAAACGATATAAACCAACAAAGCAACCGTTTGCGCAAACGATTACTTGGATATATACTCCGCAGCAATTCTACTTCAACCGTGTGATTCATTATGCTTTTTACTAAAAAAGGGAAGTTACTTTCTTCTCTCTCTATCCTTTTCGTTTCTCTAACGTCCACTGCTTTTACCGCTCAAGCCGATACCTATTCAGTAAAAAGTGTCACGGTTCCATCGAATAGCGCACCAAAGCAGCCCATTATGATTCAGGGCCCAATGCCAATCGAAGCAGAAAACTTCGCGGCTTTATTGAAAGATGTCAGAATTGAGAAAACAGGAAACTTTACTTTTTACATCGGAACATTGAATGACTACCCAATTGTGGTTGCTCAAACCAGTAAAGGTCTTGAAAATACCGCAGCAGCAACCGCGATTGGTATCGAACGTTACCGTCCTATCGCCATCATTAACCAAGGCACCTCTGGCGGCCATGATAAATCATTGAATGTGGGTGATATCGTATTAGGTAAACGCTCCTTCAATGCAGGTAACTTCAAAACACCAAAGGCAAAAGAAGGTGAAGGTATTCATCCAACGAAATGGATACCAATGGATATCATGGCATCAGAAGGCAGTGCAGGTGAAGGCACTGACGCTGAAAAGGTGCGTTACTATGAAGGTAATACCGAACTTCTGGCTTCTGCGCATGCGGTCAAAGAAGAGTATAAACGCGGCAAAGTCGTCGAAGGTACAATTGCATCGGCTAACTTTTGGAATAATGAAATTGATCGTATGAATTGGTTACATAAGCATTACGGTTCTAGTACTGAAGAAATGGAAACCTCTTCTGCTGCTATGATGTCTGAAGCTTACGGCATTCCATTTTTAGGTGTGCGTGTGTTATCAAATAATGCCACCAATGGCGGAAAATACGACCCGTCAACCGCTGAAGATTGCCAACACTTCGTAAAAGAAATTGTTGAACATTACATCTCTACGCTGTAATTGACTCGCGTATAACAAGCGGCTTTTATTTAGGCCAATAAAAAGAGGATCTGAGTCATACTCAAATCCTCTTTTTTAATATATATCATAGCGAGAGCACTATTTATATACAGCCTTGGTATAGCGACTCTTAGTCAGAGCGCTCATCGACTGAGAACGATTCTGCAATTCTTTGAAGCTCTGCTTCTTCTTTCAACTTAAGCTCTTCTTTAGCGGCTGCTTTGCGTTCATTCAGTGCTTTTTTTTCTGATTTCGTCAGAAACTTCACCGCTTTCTTGTTTGACAGTGCGTACGCAACGATGTCTTCACCTTTCTCTCTTCGTTCACTTACACGTTGTGAAAAACGCTCATTATCGCGTGCTTTGCGTTCTGCTGAACTCAATTTGCTCATTGATATACCTTTGTAAAAAATAGAATGGCCACTTGTATGTCTTCACTTTGACACATAAAAACATTTTTCTCGCGGATGGCGAGAGTCTAGCATAGATTGGAGTAGGCTGTACTCCATGTACCACGATGAGCAATCATCACTCAGACTGATTCTAAGTATGAAGCACGCCTATTGATGTTGTATCATCGACAATATCTGGTCACTTTGATCTTTCACTACACGAATCGCTATCGATTTAGACGTCGGTGTCCAGCTGTAATCGCCATAACTATCAAGCGGGATTAATGGATTCGTTTCGGGGAAATACGCCGCCGCGTTACCTATTGGGATGTCGTACTCCACTACCGTAAAGCCTTGCACCTCCCTTGTTTCACCTTTCCATATCGACTGCAATGTGACGATGTCTAAGGGGTTCAAGCCCAAAGCGATAATATCCTTTTGACTCATAAAAATAACTCGGCGTTGCCCATAGACACCACGATAACGATCATCCATTCCATAAATGGTGGTATTGAATTGATCATGAGAACGTAATGTTTGCAATGTTAATAATGTTGGGTCACTGTGCTTACCAACATCCGTAGGTAATGAATGAGATTGGATATGGGCTTTTTTCGTTGTGGTATTCCACACACGTTGCGCTGCGCTATTGCCTAAATAGAAGCCCCCTGGGTGACGAATTTTTTCATTAAACTGCTCAAACCCTGGAATCACCTGACTAATCACATCTCGAATATTCGCGTAGTCAGCAATAAAAGCATCCCAGTCCAAATTTCCCCTCGTGCTCGTATTCTCAGACGTCATTTTAGGTTGTATTGATTTAGAAAAGGTTGATCTCGATAAAACCGCTTTTGCTATACCAGCAATGATAGCAGGCTCTGATTTTAGATTGCGTTTAGGATCAACGGTATGTACACCACCAGAGGCATGTACCATACTAAAAGAATCTTCAACGGTGATACGCTGTTCACCCGATTCTTGGATGTCTTTATCTGTTCTGCCTAGGCACGGTAAAATTAAGGCTTGTTTACCGACAATAAGATGGCTTCGATTCAGCTTTGTTGAAATATGGACGGTTAAATCACACTGTGAAAGCGCTTGCTCTGTTACGCGTGTATCTGGCGTCGCTTCAACAAAGTTGCCGCCGAGACCAATAAAAACCTTACTTTGTCCGGCTAACATCGCTTTGATGGCTTGGATCACATTATGTCCATGCTCACGAGGAGGAACAAAGCCCACAACACTGCCGAGCTTATCCAAAAATGCCGATTGCGGTTTTTCATTGATGCCCATCGTGCGATCACCTTGCACATTACTGTGCCCACGCACAGGACACAGCCCTGCACCTTGTTTACCCAACTGACCAGTCAGTAATTGTAAATTGGTGATCTCTTGAATCATAGCGACGGAATGCTTGTGCTGTGTAATCCCCATCGCCCACGTACAAATCACATTATTTGCACGGCGATGTACCTCTGCGGCTTGCTGTATTTGCACCTTATCAATGCCCGACTGAGCGATAATCTCATCCCATGATGTTGCATCAACCTCATTTAAATACGCTTCAAGCCCCTCGGTATGCTCGTGAATAAAGTCATAATCAAATAGAGAAACGTGTTCATTTCGCTCCGTTTCTAACATGGACTTCACCATGCCTCTGACCAACGCCATATCTCCACCTAAATTCGGCGTTAAATATAACCCGGTGATCGCCGTGTCAGATTGCGTCAGCATTTCTCGCTTACGTTGTGGGTTTTGAAAACGCTGTAATCCTCGTTCTTTTAAGGTATTAATACTCACGATATCCGCCCCGCGACGTGACGCTTGGCTCAGAGTATCCAACATTCTAGGGTGATTAGTACCAGGGTTTTGTCCGAATAAAAATATCGCATCAGCGTATTCAAAGTCGTGCAAGGTCACCGTACCTTTCCCGATTCCGATGGATTGTGTCAGCGCAAAACCACTGGCTTCATGGCACATATTCGAACAATCGGGTAGGTTATTGGTCCCATATAAACGAACAAACAATTGATACAGGAAAGCCGCTTCGTTACTCGCTCGGCCCGAGGTGTAGAATTCCGCTTGATTCGGATCGTCGAGTGCAGTGAGAGCATCAGCAATGCAGCGATAGGCATCCTCCCAAGAGATTGGTTCGTATTTATCCGTCTTTGGGTTATACGACATAGGGTGAGATAAGCGGCCTTGAGATTCAAGAAAGTAGCCATCTTGGTGCTTTAGCGTTGATACGGTGTATTGAGAGAAAAAAGCGTCATCCACATTGCGCTTTGTTGACTCCCAATTAACGGCCTTTGCACCATTTTCACAAAACTTAAAACGACTGGGCTCTTTCGATTCCCCCCATGCACAACCTGGGCAATCAAACCCAAAATCTTGATTGGTTTTTAAGAGGCTTTTGATGTTCAGTGCTATATTTTCGCTTTTCACCAAATGTTTAGCGGTGGACGCTAATGCCCCCCACCCACCAGCAGCATTTCGGTACAGTTGAATTCGTTTTTTAGGGGTTGGATTATCCATTTTCACTCGATATTGCTCCATTTAAATGTGTAGGGCAAGCGTACACACGAACCGCACCTTGATACGTTAGGTGCAATAAATTGAGGTTGTACAGCCGAGCCATCTCGACTGCCTTCGCTGTTGGCGGTGACAACGTCGCTAATGTGCGACCGCCGCATCGAATGACTTTTTGAACCAATTCAAAGCTACAACGACTCGTCATGACAATGGCTCCAGAAGACATATCTTGTTTTTTCTGCAATAGCCCTCCTATCAATTTATCCAGTGCATTATGCCGCCCAACGTCTTCATAATTCATCACAATGTCCCCTTTGTCATTGATAAACGCGGCACTATGAAGCGCACCAGAGATTTGAGCTAAAGGTTGATGCTCTGACAGTGTGTTCCTTAACCCCTTAAAAAGGTGGCTTTCAGGTAACGGAGTTTGAGGTAAGATGTTTAAATCTCGAAGAGAGAGATGCTCTAGCGCTTCCTTCCCACAAATACCACATCCGGTACGTCCAGCTAACTGTCGTCTTTGCTGTTTTAACGCATAAAATGCCCGATTGGAGATATCAATCGACGCTTCAATGCCCTCCTCCTGAGAATGAAACGTCACGCTTTTTAATTCGGTGGCGTGATCAACAATCTTCTCAGACAGGCTAAAGCCGAGAACAAACGCCTCTAAATCCACCGGTGTGACCATCATGACGGCGTAATTAATGCCGTTATAACTCAGAGCCAACGGGATTTCTTCCACTAATGGCTGATTGATAACAGCGTCGCATGCTCGCTCTTTCGACGTTGTTGAGGGGACCTCGTAAAATGGATGTGAGGAATGAGATGGCTTCACTGACGCTCCCTTTAATACACCTAAGTAATGAGTACCAAAGAATAATATGAGTGAGGAAGTAAAGACAGTAAAAAATCAACCGTTCTGATTGCTGCATGGCCGTTGGTTTTGTCAGAAATCAAGTATGGGAGCACCAGTTAGAACGTTACCGACTCAATGTGTAGTCGATTTAATAAAGAAACACATCGCCCGTCGATTGGACAGCCATATTGATTCCTGTATAACACTGTCATAAGGCAACCTAACTTGGTTGCCTTCATTATATTGATTAATGGAAGTGATAAGGTCGATTGCTATATTCAACACTTATAGCAAAGAATAATACGCTAAAGATCAACCAAGCCGTCCCAAAATTCACCTCAGAAATGTCGATATCACTAAATCTAACAATCGTGTTCCTTGGGGTTGATAGGCTATTTGCTATTATTGGTTTTCTGATTTCTTTAACGGCGACTTCTTCCTTACATGTTCCTTCATGACGATTCAATAATGCGTGTATAAGTACTGAATGCTTATTCAAAATCCCCTGAACTAATTGCTTATTATTTTGTAAGAACAAATCTCTTAAATCGGACGAGATAAGGTTATTTTGCTCAAGCAACTGCTGTGAAAGAAGAGTAAGATCAGCGTATAAACAGCTTCGAATGGTATCAATATCCATATCCCACAATTTAGCCACTTCATGTACTTCGGCTAATGCGGATTCAATAAGAAAAAAAGCGTCATCTTTTATCGCATCATCAAAGTTAGGCATTTCATTAATCGATTGAATCACATGCTCATAAATTTCATTCGTGATAAGTTGTTTCATAAACTTCCCTTTATATTGCCATTAATGTCATTCGTTCGATGAAGTGCTTCCTTCCACTCCGATCTCTGTTTTAATTCATCGCATTCCATAACATGACTTGATCTAGAAAGTAATGAGTTAACCTGCATCAAACACATATTTGTTTTTGCATCCGCAAGATACACAATGGATAGGCCGCTGCCTTTCGCTCTTATTGTTTGTGTATAGACATGATTATCTTCATATACCTTCCCACTTGTAGGGTAAGATTGAATAAATACAATAAAGGCTATCACCAAAGAGCCATCAGGATTGCTCCTTACTTTCTAAAATTTGAAATGCGACTTTCATTTGGCACATCGCGATAATATTATCTAAATCGAATTGTGTTTCGCATTGCTGAACACCCAAAAGATACGCTTGTTGCACACACTCTTTACTATAAAGCCGATGACCATTAGTAAATAAAAAGCGTTTTTCACTAGCGCAAAAAAGGATTTCTCCAAAAGACTTATGCCCTAAGCCTAATGCCATCTCAACGATTTTCTCTACATGTGTCCCCAGATTTTTCTCTATCTGCATAATATCGTAATGAGGATTACCCTCGATATACGTTAACACAGCATCTGCCATGTCCCACTCTGTTATTGCTCCCTTAAAGTGCCCTGATAATGTTATATCCATCGTACTGACCTACCCTCAATTGTTGTGAAATACACCCCAATATAACAATTATCTCGATATAACCAGTGATACAATATTACGATTTTTTCACCCATAATAGGCACTTAATTGCATTCTAATTCATTAGTCACTAATTCTTCATTCATTAGTAACTAATAGCAGCAATGCCGAATGAAGCTCACACTTCATTCGGCATGTTAAATATAATCGATAGACTAATTAGGCCCCTTTCTCGAACAACGATGTTCTAAAGTCGATGATGACTTAGCCACGTTTCCAACGATGGAATTTTTCAACGAGTTTTAATAGCCCTTCTGGTGCATTGGCTTTCTTCCAAATACCCGCTGTATATTTTGTTGCTTCACTCATGGTCGGGTAAGGGTGAACCGTACCTAAGATTTTATTAAGGCCCAGCCCATGCTTCATCGCAAGGGTAAACTCGGCAAGAAGGTCAGCCGCACTTGCTCCAACAATGGTCACGCCTAGAATGGTATCTTTACCTGGTATAGTTAATACCTTTACGAAACCATGATCTTCTCCATCGGCTATCGCTCTATCTAAATCATCAAGCCCATACTGAGAAACCTCATACGCAATACCTTGCTCTTTGGCTTCTTTTTCGTTCAACCCAACACGAGCAAGCTCTGGTGTGGTGAATGTCCCTGCTGGCATAACGGAATAATCCACTTTGAATTTTTTGAAATTACCAAATAATGCATTCACGGCGGCATACCATGCTTGGTGTCCTGCGGCATGAGTTAATTGGTAAGGGCCAGCCACATCACCCACTGCAAAGATATTTGGGTGGTTAGTCTGTAGGTATTCATTCACTTTGATCGTACCACGTTCTGTGAGCTCAATACCGAGGTCTTCTGCCCCAAATCCTTTGGTATTCGGTACTCGACCTAACGCAACCAATACCGCGTCAAATTCGACCTCATGTTTCTCACCATTATTTTCAAGCACGACGTATTGCTGTCCATCGACTTGTTTAAATTCAGCGGCTTTGTGCGATAACAACACATTAACGCCAGAATCAACTAAACCATCATAAACCAGTTCAGATGCGTCTTTATCTTCACGAATCAACAGTTGGTCAACCATTTCTACTTGAGTCACGTCACTGCCCAGTAATGAAAAGCTTTGCGCAAGTTCACATCCGATCACGCCTCCACCAAGGACTAACAATTTTTTAGGTTGCTCAGGAATATCCCAAATGGTATCAGAGGTATAATAATTGGCGTCTTTTAAACCAGGAATACCCGGAACCAACGGGCGAGCCCCTGTACCGATAACGATATTTTGAGTCGTTAGAACTCGATCACCGACTTGGACTTCCCAAGGGCTTAACATTTTAGCTTCACCTTGAATACAATCGACACCAAGCTCGGTATAACGCTCAACGGAATCATGAGGTTCGACTTTCGATACCACATTTTTGACACGCTGCATCACCTTAGCAAAATCGACCTGTGGCTTATCAACGGTAATACCAAATTCGTGGGCTCGTGAAATTTCAGCCATCGAGTGAGCTGCGCGGATTAATGCTTTAGAAGGAACACAACCTGTATTTAGGCAATCGCCACCCATTTTATGTTTTTCGATTAATGACACTTCAGCTTTGACTGCCGCAGCGATATACGCCGAGACGAGGCCACCCGCTCCTGCGCCGATTACAATGAGGTTACGATCGAATTTACTTGGTTTCTTCCAGTTTGCCATGCCATTTACCCTACGGTTATTCATTCTTATTTGTATCTATTAAGACCCGACAACCGTAGGAAAACTTTCTTGTTATGACAAATGACTGTCTTTAAATGTTATCAATGCATTATGCTCAGTCAAAAAACACACCAGATAGACAGTTTAATGACGCTCGCCTTTATCGACCAATTCACCAAGCTGTTGGCTTAAATTATTAAGTTCGTCAGCCAATTCAGTCAATGCACTTGCGTCTTTTAACGCAGCTTGCCCTGATTCATCCAAGCTTGTGATTTCTTGATTAATGTGTGACATTCGGTTTAATTGCTCACGGGTTTTCTCTGCGGTTTGCGTCGTACTGTCACTCACTTTTGATACGGAATCTAAGATATGATTCAGAGAGCTCGATACTTTCGTCATGGCCTCTTGATTTTGGTGAGTTAATGATTGGCTCTGATCAATGGCTTCAACAGCAGAGGAAGTGCCAGATTGAATATTACCAATCATATCTTGAATCGTTTGCGCTGATTCTTGTGTCATATTAGCCAAGCTACGTACTTCATCTGCAACGACGGAGAAACCTCGGCCATGTTCACCCGCTCGCGCCGCCTCAATCGCCGCATTTAATGCTAACAGGTTGGTTTGGTCGGCAATTCCAGTGATCACCTGCAACACTTCACCGACTTTGACACTGTCATCGGCCAGCTTGGAGACCGTTTCAACTACTTTTTCCATTTGTTGAACTGATGATTCAACCGTATCACTGG
This sequence comes from Vibrio sp., assembly GCA_028131545.1. Lineage (GTDB taxonomy): Bacteria > Pseudomonadota > Gammaproteobacteria > Enterobacterales > Vibrionaceae > Vibrio. The sequence goes on from JAOICL010000026.1 coordinate 10,043, forward strand.
AGGCTTTGACTTCCTGCCCAATATGCTCTGCATTTTCATTGGCTAATTGCGACTGCTCTAAAGCCAGTTCACTTTCTTGGCCTACTCTTTGTAAATCATTTTCCGTTTCCGCAATATCCTCTGCGATACGAGAGACCATGTTCTGCTTCGTTTCAATACTCGACTGAGTTTGCGCAGCAATTTGGCTTAACCCTGTGGCAGTATCGCGTAATGTAGAAACGATATTACCAATATGGTCTTCAATTTTGGCTTTACTTAACGCGTCTTCTTTAAATACGTTCAAAGCTGACGCCATTTCTCCCATTTCATTTTTTGTCTCTGCATAAGGGATTGGAGAATTTAAATCACCTTGCGTGAGGCCCACCATTCTTATACGAAGCAATTTGATAGGTTTGCTGATCGACCACGTTAGAATACTTGCCAGTAATAGCGCAACTAACGTACATGCTCCCGAAAAGAGCATGGCGCGTGTTTTGTTCGCATCAATGTTCTTTTCAACGGTCATTTCAAATGCAATTTCCGTATCAACGATATTGATCACCAATTGATTTATGATGGTTTCTAATTTGACACTCAATTGCTCAAGTGCAATACGAGATGTTAATTCCCGTTTATTACTCATCCCTAATAAATCGTTCATCCCCTCTTGCCATTGAGTAGACAGTGCAATGGCTTGGTCAGCAAGTTGCTCACGCTCTTCAAAACCCTTCGATAAATCATGAGTACTTTGCAGATATAACTCATAACGCTCAAATAAGGATTGAAATTTCTGTTGTACCTGACGCGTTTGAGCGGGAACGACCATTAATAACACGTCATCGGAGTATTCTTTTACATCACGAAACGCATCCCACGCGGCTCTCCCTTGATCCACTGACTGAATCGCAGTTTGACTTCTTTGCATTATATGGTGAGATCGCGTTTGTATATCCGACAAGATAACCCAAAAAAAGGCATTAAAAATAACAATAATGAGCACAAAGCTTAACAGTAATCGAGTAACTATTTTCATGTTAAAACGCCTTACAGTGGTAATTCAGGTAGGGACATGGGTTCATCGTCACCCTGTAATGTCATCAAAAATGCCTCTAGATCTCGCATCTCTGACGCATTCAACGGTACTGGCTTCATTTCGGGAGACAATGATGCTCTCGGAACCCCTCCTCCCATATAATGTGCAATAACCGCCGTCAAGCTTGGCATCTCGCCATTGTGCATGTAGGGCGCTCGTAATGAAATATTACGTAAACCAGGAGTCTTAAACGCAAAACGATTTTGTTCGGTAGATGGATCGATGGCATATCGCCCCTGATCCTGTGTCACTAGACCGATATCATGGAATTCATCATCGGTGAAATTCCAGCCGGTATGACATTGTGAGCATTGCGCTTTGCCATTGAATACAGCAAACCCTTTTTTAGCCGATTCTGAAATCGCGGATTCGTCGCCATTAATCCAATAATCAAAGGGTGCCATCCCTGACACAACGGTTCGTTCAAAGGTTGCGATGGCTTTGGCTATGTTGCCTGAAGTAATATCACCATTAAACACTTCATCAAAGTACGGTTGATACCCCTTGATTGACTTAATGCGAGCCTCTAGCTTATCAAGTGGCATGTTCATTTCAATATCACTTTGAATAGGGCCAAGAGCTTGGTCTTCTAATGTGCCTGAACGGCCATCCCAAAAGAAGGATTCCCCCCAAGCTAAATTTAAAATGGTCGGATTATGCCTAGGCAAGGCGGTATTTTTTACACCTAACGAAATCGCTTGCCCTTGCTCCCAACCAAAGGAAGGGTTATGACAGGTTGCACAACTGATGTTTTGGTTATCGCTTAAACGAGGATCAAAGAAAAGCATTTTACCTAATGCTGCCTTAGACGCTTGATAAGGGTTGCTGCTTGGAAAAGGGATCGTATCTGGCCGTTTATACTGGGCTTTTTGTGAGTTTGTCGCTGCTAACGCGGTGGATGCGGAGACAGATAAAGCCACTAAAGAAAGAAGCGCGCTCGATAGCAAATGTGTCATGAAGTACCCTCAATAGAATAATAATGCTGCGTACCACATCGACCATCAGCAAAATGCATCTATTGAGATTAGTTAACAAACTAGAGGGTTGTCAAAGTGGCCTTGTCATTTAATTAAGTGATACCCATTCATTAAGGAGTATCCATAATTTCTAAGCGGTTACTTGATGGATGTTCATTGTTGTATTCATCATCAGGGTTATATAAGCGACAACTTTCCATAGACAAACACCCACATCCAATACAATACCCCAAGTTCGATTGAAGTTTTTTTAAACGTAATATTCGTTCTGAAACGAGGGTATCCCAGTGAGTTGCTAACTTTTCCCAATCACCACGATTTGGCGCTTGATGTTTAGGGAGAATAGAAAGAGCTTGTGATATTTCTTCTAAGGATAGACCGACTTTTTGTGCTGCTTTAATCACCGCAATTCGTCGTAGAACATTACGTGAATAACGACGTTGGTTTCCACTGTTTCGCCAACTACTGATCAAGCCTTTTTTTTCATAAAAGTGTAACGCCGATACGGCAACATCCGATCGCTTTGCCACTTCCCCAACAGTCATATCCATTCTCTCTTCCTTCTTATCACGACGCCATCACCACACATTCCAAGGCAAAATAGCGAAAAGAGCAAAACACATCAAGAGTAACGGTATAAAGCTTCACTTTATAGAGTTACGATGAATGTATTTTCGGGGGTGATCACATTCCCTGCCTATGATATGTTTGCGTTCAAAAAATCCAATAGCCCCACACATTGATTTATTTACTTAGGATAGTTACCCATGGAAGCATTATCATTTACTGATTCAGGTTTACGCTACACACCTCGTTACTACACCATTCCACTTGATCATAGTGATGAAACAAAAGAAAACATCACGGTGTTTACTCGTGAAGTTACGCTCGTCAATGACACCGATTCCAGAAAACCGTGGATGGTGTATTTTCAAGGCGGCCCTGGCTTTCCTGCGACTCGACCAATGGGTCATGAGGGCTGGATAAAACGCGCACTGAAAAACTATCGAGTCTTACTGCTTGACCAACGCGGCACTGGCAATAGCTCGGTGATTTCTCACCAAACATTAGAAGGGCTCACCCCGCAGGAACAAGCGGATTATCTTTCTTATTTTAGAGCTGACAACATTGTTCGTGATGCTGAATTCATTCGTAAAGCCATGGGGGTGACTCAATGGGCAACTCTAGGACAAAGTTTTGGGGGGTTTTGTACTTTAACCTATCTTTCTCTTTTCCCTGAAAGTTTACTTGAAAGTTATGTAACGGGTGGGATCCCTTCGATTGAGCGTCACCCTGATGACGTTTATCATGCCACTTTTAAACGCACGCTTGAAAAGAATGCCGCTTTCTTTGCTCAATTCCCACAAGCACAGAAGCTATGTCAAGACATTGCCAATCATCTCATCGATCACGAAGAATATTTACCTAATGGGCAACGCTTTACCGTTGAGCAATTTCAGCAAATAGGCATCAACTTTGGGATGAGCGACATGTTTATTCCAACCTATTATCAACTTGAAAACGCGTTTGTTTCGATCAATGGGAAAACACAGCTGCGATACGAGTTTTTAAATAGCATGTTGATGGAGCAAGGCTTCCAAACCAATCCCATTTACGCCATTCTGCATGAATCGATTTATTGCCAAGGTTTTAAGTCGGATTGGAGTGCCCATCGAGTACGTCAGCAATACAATCAATTTAATTATCAAAAAGGACAGCCTTTCCTATTTACAGGGGAAATGGTGTTTCCTTGGATGTTTGAGCAATATAAAAACCTCCAACCTCTACAAGAAGCCGCAGAAATCATTGCACAAAAAAACGACTGGCCAACACTCTATGATGCCAATGTATTAGCGAATAATACGGTCCCTTTGACGTGTGCTGTTTACGCGGATGACATGTTCGTTGAAATGGATATTAGTCGAGAGACATTGGCCAGCATACCGAATAGCAAAAAGTGGATCACGAATGAATATGAACATAATGGACTACGTGCGGATGGTGAGAGAGTATTAGATTATCTGATTAACCTAAACTCATAATAATACGAAACTCTAAGACCTTCCTCATATTATAGGGGGGTTTTATTGTATGAATGACGGTATCTTGTTAATTTATAGTATATTTTTCATCAAAAAATAACATGCAAGCTATGGGGATAAACATTTTTTTATACGATATGTATAACAAAAACAGCCTGTTATAAGCTCAACAAGCCCGCCTAATACTTTTATCATACTTTTTTAATCATTATACTTCCTAGTATTCTCCGTATCACCGTGCGTGATAACCATCACAGAAAATCAGCATCATGATTCTATATAAATTGTCAGTATTGGTTTTTTTGTGATAAATGCCACTATCAAGGAGAGAATCAATGACTCTACGTAAAAAAGCCTTAGCTCTGCCACTGTTGGCCATGTCCGGCTCCTTATTCTATGTGAATACGGTATCCGCTCATGGTTGGAGTGAGTTCCCTGAAGCTCGTCAATCTATTTGTTATAACCAAGGTGGAATATGGAGTGGTTCTCCCCCTAATGCGGCCTGTGCTCAAGCAAAAGGCATTTCTGGTTCTTATCCCTTTGTACAGCGAAATGAGTTTGCCGCATTAGTGACTGATTACAACAATATGGCAGCAGTCAGAGCGACCGTGCCTGATGGTACACTTTGTTACGCCAATGATTCTCAAAAAGCCGGGATGGGTGCCCCAAGTACAGCTTGGACTCGTACCGAAATGAATACCGGTGCCTTTGAATATGTCTTTAATGCGACCGCACCCCATAACCCGTCATTTTGGCAATTTTATATAACCAAACCTAATGCTGACCTCTCTCAACGCTTAGCATGGGGTGACCTTGATCTGATTCATGAAAATGGCAATGTTCCTGTCGTTAATGGTAAATATCGAATCAATTTAGCCATTCCAGATGATCGCGTTGGTGATGCGATTCTCTTTGTCCGATGGCAACGTAATGATGCCGCTGGTGAAGGCTTCTACAACTGTAGTGATATCACGATTGTCAATGACGGTGTCGTTAATCCAAACCCAGATCCTGATCCAGAACCAACAGGTCCGTATCTTGTACAGGGCGACCGATTCATCCCTAATGGCACCACCACGGCTTCAGCTGATATCGGTGATACCGTCGAATATCGCGTATTTAATGGCTCAGGCGAAGAACATTCTTACTTCTCGTTAGAAGTCACCGCCAATAACCAAAATGATTGGCCTCGTCTACTTGCTGCTGATGTAACGGGTTATTACGATACAAATCATGATGGAGAAGTCTTTATTGGGGCATGGCATGAAGCAATGAGCCATTACATGTACTTCCAAAATGACTTAACTGCCAACTACTTTAACTCGGAAGATCCACAAGCATCGGGTCAATTAACCATTGTTGATGGTGAAGTGGAACCAGGTCCAAGTTTTGATGTGGTTATCACACCAAAAGTACCTACGATTCTAACAACGGCAGAAGTTAACTACGGTGATGAGCTCTATCTATCACTTGATGATTCAAGCACAGCACCTGATAGCGTGTCTTGGGCACAAACTGGTGGTTATGCTGCTTCAACAACAACGAATGGCAATACACTGATTGTCGATACAGGTTCTGTTGATTCAAGTTACTTACCTGCAAGCTTAACCTTCACCGTGACCTTCACGAAGGATAATGTTAGCAAACAAGCCGTTTACTCTGTAACTGTGGCTAGTGGTACAGTCGACCCAGTTGACCCAGTTGACCCAGTTGACCCAGTCGACCCAGTTGACCCAGTTGACCCAGTTGACCCAGTTGACCCAGTCGACCCAGTCGACCCAGCAGCTCCTGCTGCATGGAATGCTGGTGGTACCTACTGGGAAGGCGATCAAGTCACTCATAATGGTCGTACTTGGAGAGCTGGCTGGTGGACTGTCGGTGAAGAACCAGGCACAACAGGTCAATGGGGTGTTTGGCGATAAACTCCATCGTTAATAACGACATAAAGTATCGTAATAAATAAATCAACAAATAATAAAAACCCCCATGACATCACTGTCTGGGGGTTTTCTTTTTACCTATTTATTGTCATTGCTAATACGACTCTCAGGAAGAAAGATTATGCGGCTTTCCTTACTTTCTTTTGACTGCGAATTTTTACAACAATCACACTCAGAGAGGCGCCGACAAGAGTTATGATGGGTGCCGCCATTAGCCCCATCATGACTAATTTACTTAAATGGTCAGGCAATAAATGAATCAACCAACCCGCTCCGCACAAAATAACCATCCACAGCAGCGCACTTAACCAAGAAAACCATTGGAATTTACCTATTTTGTTTTTTCTTAACCCCATCATTAAAGGTAATAACGAACGAGCAACAGCAACAAATCGAGCGCTAAACAACGCTACCAAACCATGCTTTGTGGTTAATACATCAATTTGATCGAGTCGCTTCTGTGGTACCTTTTTAATCCAACGTTGTACTTTGGGTAACTTGTTCAACCATTTACCTTGTAAGTACGCTACCCAACTCCCTAAAGCGGCAGCAATAACGATCAACGACCCCATAATAATAGGATCAAGGACGCCCGAAGCCATCAACATACCCGTTAAGATCACCACACTATCGCAGGGTAATGGCGCGGCAGGTAAGAGACCACTTTCAAGGAAAACCAATAATGAAACGATGATATAGATAAGTAATGCTTTTTCTGGTGTCATTAATGCAGAAAAATCTTGATTAATTAATTCAAGAAAGGTTTGAAACACAGAGTCCATCAGGTTATGTCACTTTAGTTAATTGGATACTTTGACATTTTACTGTGCTAAAAAATGATGAATGTCATTACTTTTTAATAAATTGGTAAGAGCATTCCTTTTTTGAGCATTCTTCTCTATTATCATGATAGATTTCTTGATATTGAAGGTGCCATCTTGACCACTCGTTTTCCTACTATAACCCCTGACTGTTTACCTCGCTTTCTTGCTGGACCGATCTTAAGGCGATGTACACAAGATCGAGTGGTTTTATGGGCTGTTGTCAGTCAACCTTTAACGGGTCATTTTGAACTATCACACCTTAATACGAACGAGGCTTTTTATTCGACTTCTTTTAGCGCTGTTGAACATATCCAAGTGGGAGAGCATGCGTATATTGTGTGTGCTAATTTCACTCCGACCTCCGATATGGTCACCTTTCCTTGCGACCAGCCACTCGAATACGATATTGTCGAAAAAGGGGAGTCTGTCTTAACCTCTCTTTCTCATCTCCTTTACCCTAATGAATCAAAGCCTCAATTTGTGATCACTCACAATGCTCGTTCGATCATCCATGGTTCTTGTCGTCACCCACATCATTCTTCAAAAGATGCCCTTGCGACACTCGACATACAGTACGAAACCACTCCGATTGAGCAACGTACTAATATGCTGTTTATGAGTGGCGATCAAATTTATGCCGATGATGTCGCTGGCCCAATGTTATGGGCAATTAGGCAAGTTATTACGGCACTCAAGCTATACGACCAACCCCTTGATGAAGCGCCATTTTCTCATGATTCTGATCTTGGAGAGTGCACACAACAGCTTTACCAACGTAAAAGCATACTACCAAAGAGTGATATTAATCACTCTTTGTACTCATCTTGGAGACAAAAACCTCCTTCCCCTGTTTTTACGTCATTGACGCAGGATAACCACCTCATCAGTTTCAATGAATATTTTGCGATGTATTTATTAGTATGGTCACCCGCCCTGTGGGAGTCGATTGATATACCAAAAACCCTACCGACGGATACAGATAAACAGTTAATATGGGGTGAAAAGTGGAAAAGTGAGCGAGTGCAAATTCAAGCATTTGTTTTACAAATACCCCATGTAGCTCGGTTACTCGCTCATATTCCAACGTATATGATTTTCGATGATCATGACATTACTGATGATTGGAATTTAACGCTGAATTGGGAAAAAGCCATCTATGGAACCCCAATGTCGAATCAAATGATCGGTAATGGTTTATTAGCGTATTTACTCTGTCAAGGCTGGGGAAATAACCCTGATACTTTCAACCTATCTTTACTCAATACGATCCGTGACACGGTACAACAACGAACACTCTCACAATGGCAAAACCTGGCACACACTTTAATGGATTTTCATGAGTGGCACTATAGTATTCCAACCTACCCTAAAGTTATGGTGTTAGACACTCGGACACAACGTTGGCGTTCCGAAAATAGTGATAACCTTCCTTCTGGCCTAATGGATTGGGAAGGGTTAATGCACTTTCAGCAAGAAGTGATGCATGAGAAATCAGTCATCGTGGTTTCAGCCGGCCCAATGTTTGGTGTTAAGTTCATTGAGTCTTTACAAAAGATTGCATCAACATTAAGGCGCCCTACTGATACCGATTCAGAAAACTGGATGGCGCATCATGGTACAGCGAATGCACTGCTGAATATTTTTAAGCACCGAAGAACGCCAGATCATTTTGTTATTCTCTCAGGAGATGTTCATTATTCTTTTGCTTATGACGTATCAATACGCTTTAGGAAAGGAGGACCTAAAATTTGGCAAATTACGTGCAGTGGTTTTAAAAATCAATTTCCAGTGAAGTTGTTAAATACTTTAGAATGGTGTGACCGGATGCTATTTAGCTCCAGTTCTTGGCTCAACTTTCTGACTCAGCGTAAAAGAATGAAAATTACCAAGCGACACCCATCAAACGATCATCAACGTTATCTAGTTAATGCCAGTGCTGTTGGTGAGCTGGTGCTAAATAAAGATGGCTCACCCGCCTGTATCTCAGTGATTACCTCTGAGGGTGAAACCATTACCTTTGAACGATAAATGCTAGATATTTGCTCATAAATAAGGCGTTAATTAACATTTATAGCTACATCCTGCTAACTTCGCCTCATTTTAGCGGTGAATTTCTTGTCAAAAGATGGATTACGTCTTTAATGAAGTAAAGATTGTAATGCAGATGAAGTTGTACCGATGACAAATAATAGAACACGCCCTTATCCGCTAGGTGCTAGCTTAAATACACATGGTTGTAATTTTGCCATTCACGCCCCTAAAGCACGTGATATCCAGCTTGCCCTTTTTGACGACTCGGGTCGCTATACCACCTACCCTTTAACGCATCAATTTGGCTCAATTAAACATACCTTTATCGAAGGTATTACCCGTGGCCAAAAGTATGGCTACATTATTGATCGTTGTGGTGAACCCCACTTTGTTACCGACCCATATGCAAAAGAACTTGATACTGCTCTCACATATACTCCGCCATACAGTTCAAAACAAAGCTTTAATATGGCGAAATGTGTTGTGACAAAGAATGATTTCGACTGGCAAGATTCAGAGCGTCCGTATATTCCAAGAGAAGAAACGATTCTGTTTGAAACCCATGTTAAAGGGGTAACTCAACAGAATGATGGAATCAAAGAAAGTCATCGTGGACGCTACTTAGGATTAGTCAGTGATGAAATGCTGGCTTTCTATAAAGACAATAACATCAATACAATTCAACTATTGCCTGTTGCGGCTTGTATGCATGAGCCTCACCTTTTAAATATGGGCATGGTCAACTACTGGGGTTATAACCCTTTTGTATTTATGGCTCCTGATCCTCGTTATGCTGAAAAAGATGCCGTAACGGAATTAAAAACCGCCATCCGTGAGCTTCATAAAAACGGAATAGAGGTTATCCTTGATGTTGTGTACAACCACACCGCTGAAGCTGGCTCTGATGGCCCTCACTTCAATCTACGTGCCTTAGACGATAAGTACTATCTAAAGCATCATGAGCATTATGCCAATTACACTGGATGTGGAAATACGGTCGACTTAACGCACTTACCTGCGCTTACCCTAGTTATGGATTCGTTACGACATTGGGTTGATGAATACCAAGTCGATGGGTTCCGTTTTGACCTTGCTGCAACTTTGGGGCGTGAAGGGCATAATTTCAATCCAAACTCAGCGTTGTTTAAAGCTATCGCTCAAGATCCTAGCTTAAAAAGGGTCAAGCTGATCGCTGAACCATGGGACATTGGCCCTAATGGCTATCAAGTGGGTAATTTCCCGATGGGATGGAATGAGTGTAATGATCGATTGAGAGACATCACTAGAAGCTTTTGGCGTGGTGACCAAGGCTTCATGAAGGAGTTTGCAACTCGTATTATGGGTTCTCGTGATTTATATGGTGCATCCAACTGGCCGCACAAATTGACGGTGAATTACATTACTTACCACGATGGTTTTACGATGCAGGACCTTGTGTCTTATAAACATAAGCACAATGAAGCAAACGGTGAAGAAAATCGGGATGGCCATGGGGATAATCGTTCCGATAACTATGGTGTTGAAGGCGAAACAACCGATAAAGCGATTTTAGATGTACGTGATCGACAAAAACGTAACTTTATGACGAGCCTCTTGTTTGCTTTTGGTATGCCACACATTCTAACGGCTGATGTTCTCTCCCACTCTCAAAAAGGGAACAATAATGCGTATTGCCAAGACAGTGAGATCAGCTGGCTAAATTGGGAACTTGATAACAGAGCAACAAAGTTTAAAGAATGGTTATCAACCATGATCGCCGCTCGTCAAAAACACATGGTGCCCTTTATCAAAGCCTTTAGTGGTGAGACTCGTAATGATAATCGTGTTTTTTGGTCTAAACCTGATGGCTCGAATCTAGTACAAGAGGACTGGAATAATTTATGTGCAGTCGCTCTTCATTTAGGTATTCGAAAAGAGGGGGATGAAATGTTTTACACCGTCAACCAAACCGATGCCCCTGCTCGTTTCGCATTACCCGATAAAGGTCATGAGAAATGGCGTATGATTTGTGATACCGATTCAACCAAAATGGAATTGGATATTACGACAAAAGAAGTTCTTATTGCACCAAAATCAATGGCGATCTTCTATTCTCCAAGCCAAGAAGAGTTGTCGGCAAGAAACACATTAATGATGGGTTAACCCGATTCACTTCCACAAAAAACAAGAAGACGGCCTCTATTTTATTACTAGAAAGAGAATAGAAGTCGTCTTCTTATTGTTCATTGATACAAAAGTACGTTTAAGGTGTCACTACCACATAAACAAACGTATTTTGAGCCGTCACGGTCAGTGTATCCCCTTGAATCGTATATTCAGCCCCAAGTTGAAATGCTTGTAAGACCCGACGCTCCACCATTTGTTCTTCCTTTGTAATACACATCTTTCTCGTTGCCCCCATCGGCCCTAACTTAAACGAATCATCATCATGTTTCGCTGTACCAAAAAATCGATTACAGCCGGCTAAGCCCGTTGCTCGGTCATTCTCATCAATGTGAAGCGTCGATTGAATCGATATCTCTTTATTATTAATACGCTCCAAACGCCACTCTTGTTGCGTCAGTGTCAATGGTTCCACATCGGTTGATGAACACCCAACAACCAATGAAACTAAAAAGCCAATCCCTATTTTCCTGATCATAACAGTCCTTATATTTTTATTTTTGTTTTTGTTTTTGTTTTTGTTTTTGTTTAGTAAAGAACATGACATCGCATTACTTTTGATGGCAAAAGTATACCATCACTTTTCGTACTCCTTCGCTATTGGCATACATTTCAGTATATCTCTAGGCTCTCATCATCACTTTTGGTGATGAATCGGCATCATCATGCTATGACTTACAGAAGCATGATCAAGGGTATATGCTTCCGTAACTACGTCGAAAGTTAAAGAGGGGTCGTGATGGCTACAATGAATACACCTTTACCTATCTACATGAATTTAAATGCATTATCTTACCATGTCATGCTTGGTTACACTTATTTTAATGACGCCTCCTATCCACTTCTGTTACCGTGTTTGAATAAGATGTGCTCAAGTAGCGAATCAAACAATCAAATGAGAATAAGAGGTAAGTCAATGCTAGGTTTAATGGTTATGACCACAGTCATTTTTACAATTAACGCGCTGAGTTAAAAAAAAGCCGATGTACTACTCACTCTTTCGAGTTAAAGGTACATCGGCTTTTTTAATGAGTTTAACTTACCGCCCATATAGATAGATGGCAAGCGACTCGAATAGCAAGTCATGACTCAAAGCCATGACCTGCGGTATGAATTACTTCACCAACTTATAGTAAATCGTTGATAGTGGCGGTAATGTCATCAAGAGTGATTGAGGCAATGAATGGCTCTCTTTCTTCTCTGTTTGTAATACCGACGCAATCGGATGATGACTGCCATCGTATTGTTCATTATCACTGTTTAACAACAACTCATATTGACCAGTATGCGGCACGCCTAAACGGAAACAAGTTTGTGGCACCGGTGTAAAGTTAGACACAACCAGAATACGCTCGCCATCCGCACTCATACGCTCATGAGCTAATATACTTTTCTCAGCCTCATCCTGTAGACGCCATTCAAAACCTTGTGGCTCACAATCCAATTCATGTAGCGCTTTTTCATTACGATATAACGTATTTAAGTCACGAATTAAATGTTGAACCCCTTGGTGACGCTTATTTTCTAATAGGTGCCAATGAAGTTGTGAATCATGATCCCACTCTGCCGTTTGGCCGATTTCAGCTCCCATGAAGTTCAGCTTCTTACCAGGCTGTCCGTACATGTAGCCCATGTAAGCACGTAAGTTCGCCGTTTTTTGCCATTCATCACCAATCATCTTAGTGTGAATAGCGCCTTTACCATAAACCACTTCATCATGAGAAAGTGATAATACGTAGTTTTCACTGTGTGCATACACGAGTGGGAACGTAATCGTATTGTGATGATATTTACGGTTTATCGGATCTTCTTGAATATACGATAAACTGTCGTGCATCCACCCCATGTTCCACTTAAATCCAAAGCCTAAGCCTCCCATAAAAGTAGGTGCAGATACGCCAGGAAAAGCCGTTGATTCTTCAGCAATCGTCATGGCATTAGGGAAGTGCTTATACACTTCTTCATTCATCCACTTTAATGTTGCAATCGCATCGTAGTTTTCATTACCACCATCTTGGTTCGGGATCCACTGATCATGGCTACGAGAGTAATCAAGATATAACATAGAAGCCACAGCATCGACACGAATACCATCAATATGATATTTGTCGAACCAAAATAAGGCATTAGCAACTAAAAAGCGACGAACATGCTCACGACCTAAATCATAGATGTAAGAGGTCCAATCTTGGTGCCAACCTCGACGAGGGTCGGGATCATGGAACAATGGTGTTCCATCAAAGTTCGCTAGGCCATGAGAATCTTCAGGGAAATGCGCAGGAACCCAATCTAAGACCACACCAACACCAGCTTGGTGACACTTATCGACAAAGTATTTAAAATCATCTGGTGAGCCATAGCGGCTTGTTGGTGCAAATAGACCAACGGGTTGATAACCCCATGAACCAAAGAATGGGTGCTCTGATACTGGCATGAGCTCTACATGCGTATAACCCATATCAACAAGGTACGGGACTAATTCATCAGCAAGATCACGGTAATTTAAAAATTCACCATTTTGGTCTCGCTTCCATGAACCTACATGTAATTCATAGAAAGAAAGAGCTTCACTACGTTTCTCTGATACAGGGCGTTGCTGCCACTTGGCATCATTCCACTGATATTGAGCTTGATCGTAAGTAACAGAAGCAAAAGAAGGATACTGATCAGAGTAAGCACCCCATGGATCCGCTTTATGAGGTAAAGTCTCTCCATTTGGTCCTTTAAGTTCAAACTTGTATCGCGTCCCTTCTGGTAAATTAGGAATAAATATACCCCAAATACCGTAATCTAGACGCTGCATTGGAGTGCGGCTGCCATCCCAATGATTTTGTTCATGTATGATGCTACAAGAAGATGCATGTGGTGCATAAACCAAAAAGCGAGTACCTGAAATGGCTTTGCCATCACGCTCAATCGTAATAAATTGAGCACCCATATGCTCATACATGGCTTTAGGGGTATGCAGTTCTTCGAACCCAAGGTAAAGAGCATGATATTGATATGGATCATCAATGATTTGCTCTGTACCATTCCAATCAACAGCAAGTTCATAGTGTTTAAAATGTAAACATTGCTCAGATTCAAGAATGAATGAAGCGCCCTGCTCTCGCTCTAAGGCAACGCGCTCACCATCGATAATCGCTTCTACGCCTGTCGCTCCTGGCATCCAAACACGTAAAGCGCCTTGCTCTTTCGCTATAAATGGACCTAGACACGAAAATGGTTCAGCACATGCTGCATGTTCTAGTTTATTAAAGATAGGCTCTAATTTAACTAGTTTTAAATTACGATCACTCACGTGAGTCTCTCCCTGGGAAAATGTAAATTGAATTCCTTACTGTTATGCATTCTTCTGTTTTATTTTAATCATCATTTTTTGAATGCATAACCCTGCTTACTCATCGATGAAAATAAGCAAGGTACTTATAAAATAAGTACCATAAAGCCACTGGTTTTATGTCGCTTTATTTATATTCGATCTCTATCGTCCATTTTACCTTTTTTTTACGTAATGTACTATAAAAAATAAGATTCTATAAAACAGAAAGCGCCTCTAAAATTAGAGGCGCTTTTATTCATAAACCGATCATCACGATATGCCGAATGATGTACCGTGATGTGGACTCTATCTAGCGAGAAACACTTTCTAGTTTCCAAATGTTGTTCACGTAATCTTGAATACTGCGGTCTGAGCTAAACTTACCCATTCTTGCTGTGTTCAATACGGCCTTTTTAGCCCAGCCAGTTTGATCCCTGTATTGCTTATCAATGGCTTCTTGAGCTTCAATATAAGACGCAAAATCAGCCAGTACTAAGTACGGGTCACCATGAATCAAGCTATCAAACGTGGTACGAAGTCGACCTGGCTCTCCTGGTGTAAACTCTTCACCTAATAGCAGATCCAAAGACGCTTTTAGTAGAGAATCATTTTGATAGTAATCATGAGGATTGTACCCTTTAGCACGTAACTCATTAACACCATCAACATCAAGACCAAAGATATAGATGTTTTCATCACCTACTTCTTCTCTAATCTCTACGTTTGCACCATCCATTGTTCCCACTGTTAATGCACCGTTTAACGAGAGTTTCATATTACCAGTACCTGATGCTTCTTTACCCGCGGTAGAGATCTGCTCAGATACATCAGCAGCAGGAATGATAAGTTCAGCAATACTGACTCGATAATCAGGGATAAAGACGACTTTCAGCTTATCACCCACACGAGGATCATTATTGACACGATCTGCAATTTTATTAATAGCGTAGATGATTTCTTTCGCTAAGTGGTAACCAGGCGCTGCTTTTGCACCAAAGATCATCACTCGTGGATGCATATCAAAGGTAGGATCCGTCGTAATACGATGGTATAGAGACAGAATGTAAAGCATATTCAGATGCTGACGCTTATATTCATGCAGTCGTTTGATTTGAACATCAAAAATCGCATCTGTACTCAGCGTAATGTCCATATTCTCTTGTACCCAAGACGCTAAACGCTGTTTGTTGTCTTTCTTCACTGACATGAATTGCTTTTGGAAATCCGTATTATCAGCGTAGTCAGCTAAGCCTTGTAATTGCTCAAGTTTTGCAGGCCACTCACCACCAATGGTCTCTGTAATTAATGAAGATAGACCTGGGTTACAGAACTTCAACCAACGTCTTGGAGTAATACCGTTGGTTACATTTTGTAATTTACCTGGATACAGGTCATCAAATTCAGGGAATAAATCACGCTTGACCAAATCAGAGTGTAATGCCGCAACGCCATTCACAGCGTAAGAACCAACAACACATAGGTTTGCCATGCGAACCATACGATGGAAGCCTTCCTGAATAATCGATAGCTTTTGTTGCTTCTGAATATCACCAGGCCACTTTTCTCGAACAGATTCTAAGAAATGGTGGTTAATCTCATAAATGATTTCCATATGGCGTGGTAGTAAACGTTGAAGTAATGATTCACTCCACGTCTCTAGCGCTTCTGGTAATAATGTATGGTTAGTATAAGCAAACGTCTTAGAACTAATATCCCATGCTTTGCTCCAAGAGTAGTCATATTCATCGATAAGAATACGCATTAGCTCAGGGATCGATACGGTCGGGTGAGTATCATTCAATTGAATGGTTTCGTACTTATACAATTCACTGATGTCGTGACCTGCCGCTTCATGGCGACGAATAATATCACGTACTGATGCTGCACTATGGAAGTACTGCTGCATTAAACGCAGTGTCTTACCTTTTTCATGGTTATCATTCGGGTACAATACTTTTGTAATATTACCTGAATCGATTAATGCATGTTGTGCTTCAAAGTAGTCACCGTTGTTAAAGCTTTCTAATGAGAACGGTGCAACCGCTTGGCATTCCCATAAACGTAATGGGTAGACAGTATCATTTTGGTAACCAACAATTGGCATATCCCACGGCATTGCTTTTACTTCCATGCCAGGAACCCAACGACGGCGCTTGCGTCCTTTAACAACATATTCTTCTACATGGCCATAAAAGCCAATGTGTTGAACTAACTCTGGGCGTGCAATCTCCCATGGGTAACCTTCAACACCACGCCAAGCATCTGGTGCTTCCATTTGATGACACTCATCAAATGATTGCTTAAATAAACCGTATTCATAATGAAGGCCATAACCGACTGCTGGGAATTCTTGAGCAGCTAGTGAATCCATATAACAAGCCGCTAAACGACCTAGTCCGCCATTACCTAAAGAAGGATCACGTTCTTCTTCTAGTAAGTCCGTTAAATTTTGGCCTAGTTCACTCATGACGTCAGAGATTTCATCATAAAGACCTAGGTTAATTAAATTGTTACCGGTTAAACGGCCAATTAAGAACTCTAATGATAAATAGTTAACGCTACGTGCATTAGTAATTTTCTCATCGTGTTCTGTATTTAACAAATTAAGTGTTGTTGATTCTGCTAGCGCTTTACCTAAAGCAAGGTACCAAACACGGCTATTGGCCGTTTCTTCGGTTGTAGCATAAGTCGCTGTTAAATGCTTAGTAACACTTTCCTTGAAAGCTTCTTTGTTAAATTGTTTTTGCGCTGTGCTCATATATCAGCCTCATTATCGTTATATCCATTTCGCTAAGTCATTGATGACAGCTACCAAAGGTATTTTGGTACATCCAACTCTTCGCAATTCACTATCCGAAATACTTCCAATGTATTTGCACATTAATACAAGCAACAAAGTCAATAAGCACGGTAAGTTCCATTTATCCAAGAGCTACAAAGCGACAGACATCACATCATGTCTTCATGCCGTCTCAATAACTTACAAGGTAGTGCATCTTTACTATATAAACATACCCCGATCAGACCAATAATGAGGCGAAGATCACATTTTGAGGGCGTAGATGAAAAAGAAGTGCGATATCCGACATTTAGAAACGTTAGATACCGGTTTGATATGAATCGAATATAAAAAAAATGCCGCGAATGAGTCGCGGCATTAATATTGAGGAAAATCGAATTACTCTTCGATATCAGCGTTATGATATACCTGTTGTACATCATCACAATCGTCTAATAAGTCCAGAAATTTTTGGAACTTTTCAACATCATCGCCAGAAACTGGTGTACGTGTTTGTGGTACAAATGTAATTTCTTCAACATCAAGAACGATATCAGAAAATTCTTCATTTAAAGCCGTTTTTACTTTAAAGAATTCGGTGTGTGGTGCAAATACGGTGACAACACCATCTTCTAATTCGATGTCAGTTACATCAACATCTGCCATCATTAACGCTTCAAGGATAGCTTCTTCATCATTACCATTAAACTGGAAAACCGCCTGGTGCTCGAACATATGAGCAACAGTACCTGGGTTACCAATCTTAGCGCCTGTTTTCACAAAACACTGGCGTACATCTTGATAGGTACGATTACCATTATCGGTTAAACAATCAACAATAACGCTAGCACCACCAGGTGAGAAACCTTCATATCGTGCCGTCGCATAATCTTCACCGGCACCGCCAGTCGCTTTATCAATCGCTTTCTCGATGACGTGTGCTGGTACTTGATCCTTTTTCGCTTTCGTAATCAAGTGCTTTAATGAAAGATTGGTATCTGGATCGGGACCACCATTCTTTGCTGCAACGTATATTTCTTTTCCGTATTTCGAATAAACTTTAATTTTCGCGCCTTGTGTTTTTGCCATTGAGGCCTTGCGCACTTCAAAACTTCTTCCCATTGGGGCGTCTCTCTTTTTAATTTAACTGTGGAATTTTATCAAATTTCAGAGGAGTTTCAATCGACTTAAAGATAATCACATCATGTTTTGATACTTTTCTATCGATGTTGAAAAAATGACTTTCTCAGATTCAGAGGCAATCCGATCGAGTTGTTGTTGAATCACTTCACGTTGTAGTTTGCCTTCTTTTATTTGCCATACAAGATAGGCCGCTTGTTTATCTAATTCAATTGCATTCTTTTCGCTATCTGGTAACAAAGATAGATTGTGTGGCATCTTTTATTTCCTTGAACATTCCTATAAAGAAAACCATAACATAAGGCGCTAAACAACAAAAGAGAAGGTATTTAACCTTCTCTTTCAACATAAAGGGGGGAACATCAATATATTAAGGCCAAATGCCAAGCTCTTTTGCTTCTTCTATCGTCAACCCACTCTCTCGTATATCTTTCATAATTTCAATTCGACGCCTAGCTTCTGCAGATTTTTCGCTTTTTATGGATTCGTTTAAAGCTTTATCTGCAATTTCAGATTCATCATAATCTTCAAGCAATTCATCATCTTTATCGGATTTTGTTGACACCTTTCAGCCTCCCTATACGGATATTTATAGCAATTATAGGAAGAGATTTGAAAAAGGGATATTTTTCTTATGCAATTTCTCTTATGAAAAAGGGTAAATATTCTGCATTCGCTTTTTATTGGTATAAAACACCATTGTCACCATACTTAATAAGGAATCATTACACCCAAGCGTTTAAGTTCTACACCATTTTGGAGGCAAAATGAACAGTACACAACAATGGTTAAACAAAATCGAAAATTGGAGTTCGTTGTCGAAACATCAGCAAATAGATTGTTTAGAAGAACTGGTTTTAAATACGCCAACAATGGCTTTTTATACCCAAGATAATAATGATCAACCCTGTGCTGTTCTACGTTTATGGTTAGACGCTTGCCTCAGATTGTTTGAACATTATAAAAAAGATAATGAGACTAAAGCCCTCTCACTATTACATCTCGCCTATGCAAAAATGCAATTTATTGCTTGTAATTCGCAGTGCAGCTTAGAACACAAACGTTTTGCTATTGCTAAATTGCAACCCTTGATCGTTATCGCACTAGAGTTTTGTAATCAACAAATAGGTCATCATTGGGAAGAAGAATCGCATAAATTAATTGAAGAGCATGTTCAATTTATGACCGCAAATAACTGGAACGATGATCAAGGTGTAAAGACGAAACTCTCGAACACTCATTAGTGGAATAGTTTATTCCGAGTAAGGATTAAAAAGGATCGCACCTATGTCGATCCTTTGTCTTTTTATGCTAAAGAATATTATTTATATCGCAAGATCATCCAGTACGCGATAAACAGACTCATCCAAATGCCCTTCATATATTTGTCGACACACTTTACGTCTCACTGCCAACCCAGAAATTAATCGCTCAATCGATAAATGTTTATCTTCATTCTGTAGGTTATACATTTCAACAATCTGACTTAATGTTTCATAAGGCACGGTATCCCCTGAGACTTTTAGCCAATCCAGTTTCTCTAAGAGCTCCTGACACTCCGTTTTAATTGAAGAGTACGAATGCCCTGTCATCGACGATAAAGCGCTTATGCCTCGTTCTAGAGCCTCTGGTGAGGTATATTTAGATAAGGTTATCGTTATTTCATCTGCATTGATTTCGACGAGGTGCTTTTTCAATTTAACTCGTCGACCTAATGAGCCTTTTTTTGCTTTTGGTTTACGTTGAATCGGTTCAAATTCACCATCAATGATTTGTGACAATTCTTCCAATTTTTCACGTGTTACCATTTCATTTCTTAATGGATTGGGTAACGTTGGAGCCATATTTCGTTTGCCAGCATTGGTTGTGCGCGCACGTGAATATCTCAATACCTCATCAACATCGCATTTAATATCGACATGATAATCTTTGATCTTTCCTTTTTCTAGAATGGTTTGAAGTGTTAAATGGTACCCCCATAAATTCACGACAAACATGTCCCCTGTTCCTTTTCCTTCAGATAGTTTCTTTAACTCTCGAATTAGATCCATCGAGAATCGTCTCCAATCGATGTTTCTAGCGACTTTCTGGTTTAATTCACTCAGTAGCGTGGAATCTGTGTGTCGACGTGCCATACGGCTTCTGAAGAACGAATAGAGCTGAAATATGAGCGTATGTTGCTTTAAAATTTCAGGAGGGAATAAGAAAAAGTAATCTTTGGTTAATAATTCTTCATAAAATGAAGGTTCCCAAACCAAAATATACAGATTGGGTTTAATTCTTATTTCCCCGTTATCTCCTTCAGTCGGTGCTTCTTCTGATGCGGTTATTGAACGGGCTAAGAAACGAAAACGATCACTTTTAAATCCTTCAGGCATATTATCACTAAGCCAACGACCGGTGAGTTCGTGTAACTGAAAGTCCGTATATTCAATACGCTCAATACTATCTCGTATTGAATCTCGAGCTGGGCCGCTGTCTTTTTTGCCTCTGATGGATAAAATATCTGTTATGTATAACGGGGTTTTATTAGGGACTTGTTTCGCATCTAATTGATACCCTTCTTGATGATGGTCATGATACTGAACCGTTAGTGTGAATAACGCAAAGAGTGTCATCAGGTCATCAACTGTCATGATATTTTTAGATGATCGAGTCTCTATGATTGCTTTGGTGCCAGAAATGGATACCATCGATTTTTGATAACTTTTACGTGTTCTTGGTGGTGCGAGTGCTTGATCAATAATACCAGCCCAGTTAGTCGGTGAAACAACAAATTGATCGGCTTCATCTCTCATAGAGGGGGGAGTAAAGAGTCCATGTTCATTAAGCAGATGTTGATTGACTTGAGTTTGAGCGAGTGCTTTTGTCTTTTTGATCTTTTGAGTTTGTTTGACGGTTTCAGTTATTAAGCTGGACGTACCTAGAGCAGATATTAATTGAGAAGGATTAACAAAACGATGTAACATTGTTTTACCAGCGAGACCTTCTTCAAATTGAATTTTATGTTGAGTAAATAATCCAATATTAACCGCTGCTCTTAGTCTTTGTTGTGTT
>JAOICL010000027.1 GCA_028131545.1 Vibrio sp.
GAATACCTACCGACTGAAATTATTACGAATTTCACCAAGGAAACCGGTATTAAGGTGAATTATTCGACCTTTGATAGTAATGAAGCCATGTACACAAAGGTAAAGCTACTGAAAGGTAAAGGGTATGATCTTGTTGTTCCATCAACCTACTATGTCAGTTTGATGGCGGAAGATGATTTATTAATGCCATTAGATAAAACGAAAATTTCGGCGTTTAGTGATTTAGACAGCAGCATCATGAACCAAGATTTTGATAAAGAAAATCAATATTCTGTTCCCTATATGTGGGGGAGTACTGGGCTGGGCTATAACGCAGAACTGATCGATGGCAAAGAGGTAACCCATTGGACAAGCCTTTGGAATGAAGAGTTTGCCGATCAAATTATTTTAACGAATGACGTTCGCGATGTGTTTGGTATGGCGCTGAAACTATTAGGGTACAGCGTTAACTCAACCAACCCTCAAGAAATCAAAGCTGCTTATGAAAAGCTAAAAACGTTACATCCTGCTGTGGTTGTTTACAATTCGGATGCCCCGCATATCCCATTGTTATCGGGAGAAGTGTCCGTTGGGATGCAATGGAATGGTTCGAACTATCGAGCTCAATTAGAAAACCCTAATATTCATTATGTGTATCCCTCTGAAGGGGCTTTATTTTGGATGGATAACTTAGTGATTCCTAAAGGGTCAGAGAATGCCGACGCCGCCTATGCGTTCATTAATTATTTATATCAGCCTGAAAACCAAGCCATATTAGTCAAAGAGATTGGTTATGCTGCACCGAATTTAAAACTAATGGATCATTTACCAGCTCAGTTAAGAGAGAGCACCACGATTTTCCCAACCAAAGAAGATAAAGAAAAGGGAGAGTTCCTCGGTTCAGTTGGGGATGCTCGTGAACTGTATGAAAAATATTGGCTAGAACTAAAGCAGTAAAGGTATCGCGTAAATGAAAGCAATTTATAGTGAGAAGCAACGTTTACATCATGTTAAGTTTGAAATATTGGGTGGTGAGCTCACCGAATGTTTTGAAAAGCCAGAACGTGCCGATATGGTATTAAACGCGCTTAAATCCCATACAGACTATGAGATTATCGAGCCGAACCATTATGGTATAGAGCCGATGTTATGGGTGCATACTCAACCCTATATTGATTTCCTTTCTCAATGTTGGAATAAGTGGGTAGAACGTTTTGGTGATGAGAAAGATGCTTCTCCGTATTGTTTCCCACCTCAAAGACACATGCGAAATCGAATTCCTAAAGATATTGAAGGAGAAATGGGGTATTACAGCTTTGATATGACCGCATCGATTACTTCAGGATCATGGGAAGCGATTCAATCGGCAGTTGATTGTGCAATGACAGGCGTTGACCTTTTACTTGCTGGTGAGCAGGGTGCTTTTTCGGTGTGTCGTCCTCCTGGTCATCATGCCGCTCCCGATCTTATGGGGGGATACTGTTACGTGAATAATGCGGCAGTAGCCGCTGAAGCTTTGATTCGTAAAGGTAAGAAAAAAGTGGCTGTGTTTGATGTGGATTACCATCATGGTAATGGAACACAATCCATTTTTTACGATCGCGATGATGTGTTATTTATCTCCATTCACGGTGATCCAGATTATGACTACCCTCATTATGCTGGCTTTTCTGATGAAATCGGTCAAGGAAAAGGAGAGGGGTATAACCTGAATATCCCATTACCATTAAACACAACGGACTGGAGCGTGTATAAACAAGCAATGGCTCAAGCTCTGGAAAAGTTACAAGAATTTAAGCCCGATGCCTTGGTTATCTCTTTAGGAATGGATACCTATGAAAATGACCCGATTAGCTTTTTTGGTTTAAAAAAACAGGATTACACGCAAATTGGTGCACTTATTCGCTCAGTTAATGTACCCACTTTGTTTATCTTTGAAGGTGGTTATGCGGTCGATGATTTAGGTGATAATACCGCTGCGGTGTTAAATGGCTATCAGGCGTAATGCATGATTAATATAAAAAAGCCAGTGGCATAACGCTACTGGTTTTTTTTTATGTTTGGAATGTATCCTTTCTCTTAACTCTTGATCATAACTATTCTTCTTCCCTTGGCTATCATGTTTAAGTAACGTAATGCCTTTTAGAAAAATAATTTAAAATTGCTTGCAATGGGTAACATTACGCATTAATATTACCCATATCGACAAGGCATGACCAGTGAGTGATGCCTTTTATTTTAAAATTAAAGCGTAAGGTTATTCATTGTGTCGTGTGAGACATAGTGATCAAGCGTGACATTATCGGTTACAGGCAGCAAAAGAGTGCTAAGGCCTTGTCTTTTTTTTCTTAACGTTGTGTTGAGTGGGTTTATTGAATGAGTATTTTTGAAATTTATAAGCAAGTAAAAGCGTTTGGTTGGTCATTACATGAAGTGATTGAAATCTGTACTGATGGATTTAACTGCTCAAGCGGAGAGTTAAGTGAAAAAGACGCGATAACCGCAATAAGAATTTTATGTGACTGAATATCAAATTTGGTGTGTATCGCCAGAATCAGCAGAGATAAGAGCGAGATACATTTTACTCAAAAGTCTCAAGCAAACAGCATTGACATTAAAACAATTTTTGGAGAAAGAGTATGAAGAAGCTAATCGTACTATCAATCATAGCGGCATTAACAGGGTGTAATAATTCAAGTGATGAGGGCAATGTAGAAATGCCACATAAAGACACTCCACCTATTGAGCAACCAACCACTCCCATTGAACCATCCCAACCAGTGGATGTGATTATTGAACCTATTGATGTGATTATTAATCCAATTGAAGAAGAAATTAATATTGATTTTGGCATGATACCAGACAATGGCGATAACGTGGTTGATGTCATTATTGCACCTATTACGAATGAACCAATTCATCAATATCCGGATGCGCCTATTGAGAAATTTCCCGTTCTTATTGGTGATGGTCAGCACTCAGAACGTAAAAGCCAAAGAGAGCAAAGAAGGGAAGAAAGGAGCACACCCTGTACGGATTGTGGTGAACTAGAAAAGCCTATGCCTATCTTTGATGATGAAGATAAATGGAAGGTTGAACCAATTGAAGAGCCAATTACAATTGAGCCAATAGACGTTATAGTTGAACCAATTGAAGAGCCAATTACAGTTGAACCAATTGATGTGATTGTTGACCCTATTGAAGGAGAACCCGCGGTTAGACCCATCGAGTCATCCAACGTCGTTGGTGGTGAAGTAATAGGTTATGACATTAATGGTACTTATATTTTAGGTCAAGGGAATCGCCAGTCTAAGGATGGTAATCCAATTTGGGTTTATCCAGAATATCAATTTGGCGAGACAACATTATCGCAGATTGCGATTGAAGAACTGTATGTTGATCTTCAAGGCAACTTAGTAACGTCGGGTGTGTATGTTTCGATATATCTTGATGGTTATAATTATGATTTAGCTTACTCATACTTTGTGGAATCTGGTGTCGTTCAGCCACATCCAAAAAGTACAAAGTTAGAGTCATTCGCAAGCTATAATGATTTTCTTACAGAATATGGAGATAGCATCGTTCAAGGAATTAGCGAAGGAATGAAGCTAAGAACGAACTTTATTATCCGAATTGGTGATAGTAATGATGACATGGATAATGCAGAAGTTCAGGTTCGTTACTCTATTAAATAATAATATTTAAGTTACGGTTGTACAGGCATTTGTTTAAATCACACCATTGTTTACAAGGTCGCCGATAGTGGCGACCTTTTAGTTTCAGGTGAATCGGGTACCGTTATGCTTTATGATAGGGTAAGTTTTTAGTTTTAAGGGCATGACAATGGCGAGAATACCAGCAGAAGAAAGAGCGGCAAATAAAGAGTTATATGATAATTTACTTTTGGACATTCTTTTAAATAAAGGAGCGGATGCGCTTAATTACACTGAACTTAACAAAAAAGTAGTTGAATTAGGGAAAAACAAAGTTCCTTTAGCGACATTACAACGCTATTACCCAACCACTAAAGATATGCTTTCTTGTTTAGATGGTAAGTTTAAAGGTGGTTTCATTAACGCGCTTGATTATTCAAGTGAGGAAGCTTTTTACGCATCATGGCGTGAGCTATTTAAAACAAATGATCTATTCCGCGTTATTGTACAAGTTGTAATTGGGATCAGCTCAACCAAACACTATAACACTAGAACGGGTGTCTTAACGGATAAAGGAAAAGTGAAAACACTTGAAAGAATCAACATGTTTAAACTTATGCTTGATAGTCAATTTGGAATAGGACGTGGTGAGATCATACTTAATCAAGTTTTCGGTGACTCGGTAATATATGGGCTAACAATGGAGTAAGCAGCAGTCTGCTCCTGTACTGCCTTCAACTGTTTGTAACAATATCAATGTAACATCTCATATCAACGAGGTGCTAACCAGCCCCTAATTCTTTTAGTCTTTCAGCTATTTTCTTTTTATCTTCTTGGTAGTTTTCACTGTTTGTTTTTAGATGCCTCTTTGCTTTCCAAATGATATATAGCTTTATTAATGTGTTAACTGTCATCCAAATCATGTTTAATCACCTTCGTTTTAATCCTTGTTACTTTATAAATAGATTTAATTATAATAAGTAGTTAAATGCATATGGATTGTTGGATCTTAGGACTAACTAATGCCATAGAATATATTTCATAGCTTTACCTACTACAAATTACATATATATGTGATATCAATCTCATTTCTAAGGTATTAATTTACTCTAAAGTAAGATAGTTTATTTTGATTATAAGTAGTTACTAAAAGATATAAGTCTAGTTTTATTGGATAATTTGACAAGGAGTCATTATGAAATTAAAAGCAATTACTCTTGCTTTAGCTGGTTTGGCTATCGGTGTAACATCAACAATATCACATGCTGGTGTGAAAGATGATATTACTAAGCGTGGTACTTTAAAGTGTGGTATATCCAGCGATAAAATGGGTTTTTCCTACATTAGTGATAAAGGTATATGGTCTGGTATGGATGTTGATTTTTGCCGAGCAGTCGCTGCATCGGTATTAGGAGACCCCCAGAAAGTTGAATTTATCGTTACAACATCTAAGAATCGTTTTACCTCTTTAGCATCAGGTGAAATAGATATTCTATCTCGCTCTACAACATGGACAGTTGGCCGTGATGCAAAATTAGGCGCAGATTTCACTAATATATGGTTCTATGATGGCCAAGGTTTTATGGCACATAAAGATTTAGAAGTGACATCTGCAACAGAATTAGATGGTGCAACATTCTGTTTATCTCCAGGTACAACATCAGAGCATAATTTAGCTGACTATTTTGGTTCTATGGGACTAACTTATGAATCTGTTGTTTTTGAGAAGACAGAAGAGCTGTATGCTGCATACCAAAAAGGTCGTTGTGATGCATTGACTAACGATGTAACAGGCTTAGCTGCTCGCCGTACATTATTTAAAGACCCTTCTAAGCATGTAATTTTACCAGAAGTGATATCTAAAGAGCCTTTAGGTGCATACGTGAAGCAAGGTGACAATAACTGGCGAGATATAGTGACAATGGTTGGGTATTCTCTTATTGAAGCTGAAGAACTTGGTGTCACTCAGAAAAATGCAGAACAATTGTCGGAAACGTCGGCGCAAGGATCGATTAAACGATTACTCGGTGCCGAAGGAGATCTGGGTGAGTCACTTGGGCTAACTAAAGACTGGGCTAAAATGGCCATTAAAGCCACTGGTAATTATGGTGAATTGTACGCGCGTAATGTTGGTAAAGATTCTCCTATTAAATTTGAACGTGGTATGAATGCGTTACATAAAGATGGTGGATTAATGTATGCGCCACCATTCCGTTAATTAACACTATTTGAAACTAGGCTAATGAATAATTAGTTTATTTAAGCGTATAAATAAGGCATAGAGCATAAAGAACTGTGCCTTAATAATAAAAATTAATGGATTTATATATGAAATTGACTCAAGGAAGAATGATAGATTGGGGGCAACAATTGATTTTATTAATCGTTGTTTGCTCTCTTTTTTGGTTTTTTGGTAGTAACGCCGCAGAGAATATTGCTAATCTTGGAATTAAATCAGGTTTTGATTTTTTAGATGAACGTGCAGGTTATGATATTTCGTTTAATTTAACAAACTATATCTCTGATGATACCTACTTTGATGCGTATTTAGCGGGTGTGTCTAATACAGTTCTTGTTTCCTTTTTAAGTATCATTTTTGCAACTGTTTTAGGTTTTATTATCGGTGTTGGTCGAGTGTCACAGAACTGGTTAGTGGCGAAAATGACTCGAGCTTATGTTGAAGTTATACGTAACATACCTCTTGTTGTTCAACTTATTTGGTGGTATGCGTTGTGTCTGACGCTTCCTTCAGTCAGAAAAAGTATTAACTTCGGTGATACTGTTTTTATCTCAAATAGAGGTATGGTGATCCCTGATATATCTTTAAATGGATGGGGAAGCATACTATTTATTACATTAATCGTTTCTATTTTAGCAGCGCTATCTTATCGATCATGGGTTAAATCCAAGGCGAAATGGGTAGGGTTTTATTCGACAATCTGGCCTCGTTGTCTCGCAATTGCTTTGTTTCCTTCTCTTTGTATCATCGTTTACCTCAGCGCAATAGATGCCATCAGTATGACAACACCGATATTAAAAGGATTTAATTTTAGACACGGTGTGACTGTTATTCCTGAGCTGGTGGCATTATGTATTGCTATTTCAGTATACAGCTCAAGCTATATTGCTGAAATCGTTCGTGGCTGTATTCAATCGGTTGATAAAGGCCAGTATGAGACAGGTCATGCTCTAGGTTTTAAGCAAGCACATATTATGTGGAAGTTAATTGTCCCACAAGCTGTGTATCCAATGATTCCTCAATTAACGAGTGTTTATTTGAACATCATTAAAAATTCATCCTTAGGTGTTGTGATTGGTTTTATGGAATTAGTGTCTTCCACCGGGGGAACAACGCTTAATAATACAGGTCAAGCTATCGAGTGTATTTTGATTGTTATGGCAACATATTGTGCATTTAGTTTAGTGACTTCATTACTTATGAACTGGTATAACTCTAAAATGGCGATAGGTAAATAATATGTCTATACAAGAAACACTATTAGTGCCTAAAGGTGAGCAAACTTTTATTGCACCTAAAATTGCCCCAATAGTTAAAACGGATTGGTTAAAGTGGGCGAAACAGAACCTATTTTCTACTCCAGGAAATACATTACTTACATTTTTAGGTGCAGCATTTCTTCTTTGGTTTATACCAGCGGCACTAAATTGGTTAATTTTAGAAGCTACGTTTGTCGGTGACACACGAGATGAGTGTGTCACAGCAGGTGCATGTTGGTTACCTATTACGAATCGTATTGAACTTTTTATCTACGGCATGTACCCAGAAGCAGAGCAATGGCGTATAAATTTTGCTTTTGGTTTGGCGTTAATTACAATCCCATTACTTTATTCTCAGAAAATGAGTAAAACCAGCGTTCTTGTGTATCTTGCAGTATTACCATTTGCCATGTGGGTTATTTTAAAAGGTGGTTCATTCGGATTTGAAGAAATTTCCACAACAAAATTTGCTGGGATAATGCTAACGCTTTTTCTTGCTATTTTTGGGATGGTATTTGCGTTGCCTTTAGGTATATTGCTTGCCTTAGGTCGACGTTCTAAACGACCAGTTATTCATTGGTTATGTGTTGGTTATATCGAGTTAGTAAGATCAGTCCCTGTAATTACATTGCTCTTCATGGCTTCATTGATGATTCAATTATTTTTGCCAGCAGGCAGTGAATTTGATGTGTTACTACGAGTCGTTGCAGTTTTGATCCTATTTACAGCAGCTTATATGGCCGAAACGATTCGAGGTGGTTTGCAAGCTATCCCTAAAGGGCAATTTGAAGCAGCAGAAGCATTAGGGTTTGGCTACTGGAAAATGATGGGTACAATCATATTGCCTCAGGTGCTTCGTAATTGTATACCGTCGTTATTAAACCAATTTGTTGGTATTTTAAAAGAAACCACATTAGTTATGATTGTTGGCGTACTCGACGTAGTTGGTATTGCTTCTAGTACATTATCGGATTCTAAGTGGGTTGGAATGGAGAATGAAATTTATGCGTTCCTTGCTATTTTCTTCTTTGTTTGTTGTTTCTCTTTGTCCCAATATGCAGCTCGTCTTGAGCGTCAAATGAAAAATTAAAATAATAAAAAAGGATTTTTATCATGGAAGTCATTCAAGTTAGCAATATGAATAAATGGTATGGTGAGTACCATGCGTTGCGTAATATAGATTTATCAGTAAAGAAAGGTGAGCGAATTGTTATCTGTGGTCCCTCTGGATCAGGCAAATCGACATTAATTCGTTGTATTAACCAATTAGAAAAACATCAAGATGGCTCACTAGCTGTATTTGGTAGTGAAGTTGGAGATACAGAAAAGGAGTTGATAGCACTTCGTAAGCAGGTCGGAATGTGTTTCCAATCATTTAATCTATTTCCGCACTTAACAGTATTAGAAAATTGTGTGTTACCTCAAACGACGAATCGTGGTATTTCAGAGGAAGAAGCGATAGAGACGGCTTTAGAGCTGTTAGAAAAGGTAAAAATTAAAGATCAAGCGAATAAGCACCCAAGTCAATTGTCTGGTGGGCAACAACAACGTGTTGCTATCGCGCGTGCATTATGTATGAAGCCAGAAGTGATGTTATTTGATGAACCTACATCGGCATTAGATCCTGAGATGATTTCAGAAGTGCTAGATGTCATGACTGATCTAGCAAAAGAAGGCATGACGATGCTGTGTGTAACCCATGAAATGGGGTTTGCTCGTAAAGTCGCTGATCGTGTTATTTTTATGGATCAAGGTCAAATTGTCGAAGAAAGTAAGCCAGAGTCGTTCTTTACTAACCCAACATCACCTCGTACGCGTCAATTTTTAGATCAGCTTATTCAGCATTAAGGAACAGTAATGACACAACAATATTCTATCGCCATTCATGGCGGTGCAGGTGCTATGTCTAAAGGTAAGCTGACACAAGAACAAGAACAAGAAATAGAATCAATATTACAAAATATTATTCAAGAAGGGTTAGATGCATTAAAAGGTGACGAAAGTGCATTGGATGTTGCTCAGAAAGCAGTACAAGCATTAGAGAATTGTCATTGGTTTAATGCAGGTCATGGAGCTGTATTTAATAGTAATGAGTCTCATGAGATGGACGCTTCGATCATGTGTGGTAAAACATTAGATGCTGGTGCGGTATCCGGTATTCGTTATAGTCCAAACCCGATTGATGTCGCTAGGCGTGTGATGGATGAATCTGTGCATGTTTATTTAGGTGGTGAAGGGGCGGAAGAATTTGTTCGCTCACAAGAAATGCCTGAAGTAGAAAATAGTTACTTTTCGACGGAAATGCGTTATCAGCAATTATTATCAGCAAAGAAAGCCTCCGAACAAGATAAAACTGTTATTTTAGAACCAACTGCAAATGATTATAAATTTGGTACTGTAGGGGCCGTGGCAAAAGATAAAGAGGGTAATATTGCTGCTGCGACATCTACAGGCGGAATTGTTAATAAACAATATGGGCGTATTGGAGATAGCTGCGTTATTGGAGCAGGAACGTATGCCAATAATGAAACATGTGCTGTATCTGCTACGGGGCATGGAGAACACTTTTTACGTCATGTTGTTGCACATAATATCTCTTCTCGAATGGCATTAGCTAAACAGAGTTTAAATGACGCAGCCAATGCTGTGGTATTTGGTGATTTGCTTTCTACAGGAGGTAATGGTGGTGTTATTGCAGTAGACAAAGATGGCAATCTTGCTTTACCGTTTAATACAGAAGGTATGTACCGAGGTTGGGGGAGTGATCAAACGCCAGCTCAAGGGCAAATTTATAAGTAATAACCTTTAACCATCATTGTTTATCCTATAAAAAATGCCGTAAGTCTTAGACTTACGGCATTTTTATGTTTTATAACGATGCTTTATTAGAAAGCAGTACGCTTATAACGACGGTAGTTTGGCTGCCAGAACTGTTGTTCAATCGCCTGTTTTAGAACCGTGTCAGTGATTTCTAATGCAACACCTTCTTCAATGGCTTTTTTACCGACTGCAAAGGCAATGTGCTTAGAAACCGTGTGTATCTCTTCTAATGGTGGTAATAGAGCGCCTGAACCATTTTGTGCAAGAGGTGAACATTCCGCAAGAGCACGGCTAGATTCCATGAGCATTCCATCCGTAATGCGCTTAGCGTTAACCGCTAATGCACCTAAACCAATGCCTGGGAATATGTAGCTGTTATTACATTGTGCAATTGGATATGAGGTTCCATTAACCACGACAGGGCTAAATGGGCTACCAGTAGCGACTAATGCTTCGCCATTCGTCCAACGTAGAATGTCGTTTGGCGTAGCTTCAACTCGACTGGTTGGGTTCGATAATGGGAACACAATCGGTCTTGGGCAGTTAGCATGCATTGCTTCAATGACTTCTTGAGAGAAAAGACCTGGAGCGCCAGATACGCCAATCAATACCGTTGGCTTACCATTCTTAACAACGTCAAGTAAAGAGTAACCAGTACCTTCACTTTCCCAAGAATCTGTATTCGCATGCTTTTGTACTAATTTCTGCTGGAAATCGAGCAAGTTAGGCATGCCTTCTTGTAGAAGACCCCAGCGATCCACCATGAAGACCTGTGAACGAGCTTGTTCATTAGAAATACCTTCCGATATCATTTGAGCAATGATGGCTTCAGCGATACCACAACCAGCAGAACCCGCACCTAAGAAGGTCACACGTTGATCGCGTAGCTGTGTGTTTGCTGCTTTACATGCTGCTAAAAGTGAGCCAACAGTGACAGCAGCGGTACCTTGGATGTCATCATTAAAACAACAGAAGTTATCTTTATAACGGTTTAATAGTGGCATTGCATTTTTCTGTGCGAAATCTTCAAACTGAATAATCGCATCAGGCCAGCGGCGCTTAACCGCTTGCATGAATTCGTCAACAAACGCATCGTACTCATCACCTGAGATACGAGGATGACGCCAGCCCATGTACATTCTATCAGCTAAACGCTGCGGGTTGTTTGTACCTACATCTAGAACAATCGGTAGTGTGTAAGCAGGTGAAATACCACCACAAGCGGTATACAAAGCCAGTTTACCAATTGGGATACCCATACCACCGATACCTTGGTCGCCTAGACCAAGAATACGCTCACCATCAGTGACAACAATGACTTTTACATTTTGGCTTGTCGCATTGTTTAGAAGGTCATCAATACGATCACGGTTTGGGTAAGAAACAAAAACACCACGTCCACGACGATAAATATTCGAAAAGTTTTCACACGCAGCGCCAACGGTTGGAGTATAAATAATTGGCATCATTTCTGTGATATGGTTTTGAACCAAGCGGTAAAAAAGTGTTTCGTTTGTATCTTGAATATTACGCAGATAAATATGCTTATCCATGTCGCTTTCAAACGCGCAGTATTGTTGATAAGCGCGATCTACTTGTTCATGAATAGTTTCAGTTGCTTCCGGTAACAACCCTTCAAGGTTGAATGAAGCTCGCTCATCAATAGGGAAAGCACTGCCTTTGTTCAGCAGAGGCGTTGCTAGTAGTGCAGGACCAGCAAGTGGAATATACAAAGGGCGTTTATCGTTATTCATTTTAAGCCTATGATCTAACAAATTAGAAGGAATCTAGTCAAGTTTAGAAGTTGCGACGCAGCTTGTAAATGTGAAAATTAATAAACTCTTATTTTGGGTGGCTACTGCCATCTTTTTATGCAAAAAATGTAATGAAAAGTGTAAAATGAGAGTGTTAATTAGAGGAACCCGTCATGACGCAGTCGTTACCCATCGATGTTCTTAAAAACGAAGTGCTTGAGCACGCTTTAAATACACATCTTGTTATAGAAGCAGAGACGGGATCAGGAAAATCCACTCGACTGCCGCTTTGGCTGAGCGAATTAGGCCGTGTCTTAGTGATACAACCAAGGCGTATAGCGTGTACTTCTTTGTCAGGGTATCTCGCGGCGAACAAAGGCGAATCAGTTGGTCAATCAATCGGTTATGCCATTAAATTAGAGAATCATTTTGATGAGTCGACTGATGTGGTGTTTTGTACTCCAGGTGTCGCGTTACGTTGGTTTGAAGACCATCGCTTAGATAGTTTTGATTACATCATCATGGATGAATTCCATGAGCGTCGTTGGGATATGGACATTTTACTTGCAATGCTTAAGAAAGAAGGTAACCATCGTTTAATTGTCACGTCTGCAACTTTGTCCTCCTCTTTTTTATCCACTTATCTTAATGCACGTAAGTTAAGCGCCTCTGGTCGGCAATTTCATGTTCAGGTTCATTATGAATCGCACGATGCTCATCACTTACCAAGTAGTCGCAATATAGAAGAGGGCGTTGTTCATGCTTTAATGAAATATTGGGGTGGATTGCAGGGCGATGTCTTGGTTTTTCTACCCGGTAGAAAGGAAATCCAGCAATGTCATGCCAAACTCAAATCCCTTTTCCCTGACGTATTGATAACCCCACTTCATGCGTCAGTGACGGATGGTGAACGAGAGCGTGCCTTACAAACACAAGCGTCACGTAAAATTGTATTGGCTACCAATGTAGCAGAAACTTCGTTGACGATTCCAAATATTCATTGCGTTATTGACACCGGCCTTGAAAGGCGAACAATCCAACGAAATGGACGAACGACGTTGATGTTGACCCACATTTCTAAAGCCAGTTCAAAGCAACGAGCCGGTCGAGCTGGACGTATAATGGACGGTCTCTGCGTTCGTTTATATGGAGAGCACGCACCGCTGATTGAACAGACGCCACCCGAGTTGCTAC
Source organism: Vibrio sp. (assembly GCA_028131545.1). GTDB lineage: Bacteria > Pseudomonadota > Gammaproteobacteria > Enterobacterales > Vibrionaceae > Vibrio. The sequence goes on from JAOICL010000027.1 coordinate 12,899, forward strand.
GAGAAGCCTTAACGGAAGCCATGATGGCGACCGCTGCCTGTGATTTTCATTTATCTCAATTATTATCCGATTTAACCCCCTTACTGCATTCTTACCCAGAGAAATCACTCAATGACGCCTTTACACTGCTTTCCTCGGTTGGAGCAATTGATTCTCAAGGCAATATATTACCTTCTGGTAAGACGATGGCGTCTTTGCCCGTCGATGCATTGCATGCTTATTTGATTGTCTCTATGCAAACGAAAGCCAGCAAGGAAGCCATGGTTGATCTCGCGGCTGCACTCTCTGTGCCGGCGACGCTGTACAAACTCCCGACGAATGAAGAAACGCAAGAAGCGCTTAAACAATCTGAACCATTACAGTGTGATGGGGAGCTATTAATCCGTCTAGTGAGGAATAAACGCGTAGAAGGGCTGGTTATTGAGCATGATGCTGTCGAAGAAGCGAGAGGGATTGCTGCTCAAATGCGAGCGCATTTTGAATTGCCTGAATTATCGGTCGCGTCTCGTTACGATCGCAACGCATTATTGAGTGATGTGATGAGCGCTTACCCTGATTTTGTCTTTGTTCGAAGAGAAGGGCGTCGCAGCGACACACTGACTAATGGCAAGATGGAAGTCATACCAGCAAAAAACTCACGCTTACTTGATACCGCCAATGCCGCTCTTGTGTTGGATATCCATAGTTTACCGGGGCGATGTGTAAAACAAACATTGAACCTCGCGACGGTGATGTTACCGGTTTCGTTTTCTTTACTTCAAGAGAATGATTTTGGAGAGTGGGAGCAAGGAGAAACGGTCATGCCTAGCAGCGCAGCGTCACGGGGTTTACCATCAACGGGTTCGATCGTTGAAGGAAGCCCGTTAACCTTGTTAGAGCTGACCTATGCAGGGCGAGTGATTGCGACTCAACACGTCAAAGCCGAAGGGAAACTCGCGCTTAAACCCATTCTTGAAGCCATTAAATCAGAAGAGTGTTTGGTGGGGTTTGCACGTAAAAGGCAAGACGAAATCGGGCATTTTAAATTGTATGTTGCTCTTGGGTTACATGACACGGTAAAGGTTGTGCCCGACATTGACTTTGATACTTGGTTTATGGAACAGCTAGAGTTACTTGAACTGAGCTCGATGGATGAATTGGCCCTTTTTACAGCAGAAGACTTTCCCTTTGATGGGATTCCTTATTGGGAATACAGCGATTTTTCTGAGAAATACCCTTACCAACTATTCCTTGGTGATGTCATCCTTTCCGTTGAATACTTTCCTTTAAAGAAACTCATTCATGTTGTTTATCAAAAAGGATTACGAAAAGGGGAACCGAAACGCTGGGAGCTGCCTAAGTGGGTAGGCTGGCGAATACAATACAAAAAAGCCAGCCGGATTATCGATATTCGGTAAGTAGAAACACAACGCATTTTATTTGGATCACGGCGATGGAATAATAATTTTAAAAAATATTTTAAATCTTAAGTTTCTCTTAAGTTTCATTTGGTAAGTTTGATACTACCAAAAAGAGAGGACGAAGATGATGATTAACATTAGCCGTAATACTGATAGCCAGCTACTTGTTGTTAATGACCAACATCCATTATGGTCAGATGTGATTCAACAAGTTCATACCCGTTATAAAAATGCCTTCAATGCCGATCTCAATTTATTCATGCCACAATTTTTTGTTTTAGTTGAGGGAGATAAGATTAAGTCTCTTTGTGGATTTCGTGTTGCCAAAAAAGAAGCATTGTTTCTTGAGCAATATTTAGATGACAAGGCGGAATACCTCCTTTCTAAAGAATATAATGAACGGATACCTCGAGAATCTTTAATCGAATTTGGCCAACTGGCTTCCTTTGTCAAAGGCCTATCACCTTATCATTTTTATCTCATGACCCAATATCTCGTTAGGATGGGATATAAATGGTGCATCTTTACTGCAACCGATCTCTTGTATGTCATGATCAAGCGTTTAGGCCTAAAACCCAGTGTTCTCTCTGAGGCAGACGCTTCCCGTATTGAGAATGCTAAAACCATTTGGGGGACGTATTACGATAGAAAACCTCGCATCATCGCTGGAAATCTAGTGGAAAGCTTGACCGTTTTAGAGCGTCGAATGGAGCAAGTAACACAACGTTACCAACAAAATACCGGTTAATTACCATTCATTAAACACCGTTGAACAATCAACATTGAATAGTCAATCTACTGTTTATTTTGGATGTGTAATATGAATCATGTTTTGCAATGTTTAGTTAATCATTCAGAGGTCAGCCCTCAAAAAGTGGCTTTTGAAGGAAGTTACCTTAACGGTACGTTAATCAGTTTAACGTATTCCGATGTTTTAAAAAAAGTTAAGTGTGCAGCGAAACAACTGACGGATTTAAACGTGAATTGCATTGCCCTTAAGTTAGACAATCATCTCGATTGGATGATCATTGATTTAGCGGCAATGTGGGCCGATATCGTATTGATTCCGGTGCCTACGTTCTTTTCTGACCAGCAAATACACCATGTATTATCAGTCACCAATGCGGATTGCTTAATTGGTGAGTGGTCGGAACAATATAGGCAAGATCATAAACCATCAACGGTAATGGGGACAATTCCGCTTTATTTCAAAAAAGCCTCATTATCGAATTCAATTCTCCCAAAAACACAAAAGATTACCTTTACCTCAGGTTCAACGGGGACACCGAAAGGGGTCTGTTTAAGTCAACAACACATTGCAAATGTATCAAGTTCATTGTCAGAAGCAATAGAAGCGAAAGTCGATAAACATTTAGTGATGCTGCCGTTATCCACATTATTAGAAAATGTAACGGGAATCTATGTTCCCATCATTCTAGGAACAACCTCAATGATCATGTCTGGTCAGTCAGTAGGCTTGGGAGGTTCAAGTCGTTTTGACGCCGAAGTATTTACGAAAGCCCTTATACGCTATAGCCCCAACAGCCTTGTACTTACTCCTGAATTATTACGTGCTTTAATTGCCGTGGCCGAACAGGTTCCAACGGTGAAAAAGTCTTTAACCTTTGTTGCTGTCGGTGGAGCAAAAGTCGCACCAAGATTGATGGTACAAGCACAAAAAATCGGTCTGCCCGTTTTTGAAGGGTACGGCTTGTCAGAAAGTGGTTCAGTGGTGAGCTTAAATGTCCCTTCAGCAATGAAAGTCGGAAGTTGTGGTAAAGCTTTACCACATTTGGATGTAAAACTCAGTAAAGAGGGAGAAATACTCGTCAAAGGTAACATCGCTTTAGGGTATTTAAATCAGCCATTTGATCATGAGTGGTACCCTACAGGTGATCTCGGCACGATTGATAATGATGGTTTCCTGTATTTATCAGGACGTAAGAAAAATCAAATTATTACCTCTTATGGGCGCAATATTTCACCAGAATGGGTGGAATCAGAAGCTAAATGTTACCTACCAACAATAACTTTAATCGTTATTGGTGAAGCTCAATCAAAGTTAACAGCCATTGTGATATCTAAAGATGATCCACATCAAATTATTATAAATATAGCGAAAACGAATACATTGTTACCCGATTACGCTCGACTTCAACAAGCATGCATTGTTTCTCCTGAAGTGGCTAAAAATTGGTTTACCAATAACGGGAGACCACGTCGAGAGAAAATACATGAGTGGTTTGATTCTTGTTCAAATCGTTGTGAATGTTTACCTTCAATTCTTTCTATTCCGCAATAACCAGAGGACATTAAAATGACATTTTTCCAGCGCTTACAACAGGAAACAGCACAATCCCAACAGTTAATTATGCAAGCTCCTATCATTCAGCAATGTGCGGAAGGGAATATCACAAAGGATGCATACATTAAATTTTTAACTCAGGCCTATCACCATGTTAAGCACACGGTACCACTTTTAATGGCGTGTGGAGGGAAGCTTTCTCAAGATCATGAATGGGTACGTCAAGCATTGGCCGAATACATTGAAGAAGAGTATGGGCATCAAGAATGGATTTTAAACGATATTACCGCGTGTGGTGGTGACACCCAGTTAGTACGTGAAAATACAGGGATCGGTAAAGTAGGCACATCGATTGATTTAATGATTTCGTATTTATATCACCAAATTGATCGCTGCAATCCAATGGGATTATTTGGCATGGTATGGGTATTAGAAGGGTCAAGCGTAGGGATTGGTGCCGAGGTTGCAAGACAAGTTAAAGAGACCTTACAACTGCCAGAAGACGCAATGAGCTATTTGGTTTCCCATAGTGTATTGGATCAGGATCATATTCAATTTTTTGAACAATTAATGAATCAGATAACGAAACCAGAAGATCAACAAGCGATTATCGATTCAGCGAACATGGTATTTCGTTTATACGCCGGAATGTTAAATGAATTAACGCAGTAAGGAGTGAGAGATGAAACTAGCCAATAAAAAAGTGTTACTGACAGGTGCGACAGGTGGTGTAGGTCGTTGCCTTGCCCTAGAATTAGCGAATAGAAGAACACATTTAATATTGATTGGCCGTAACGAAGAAAAACTCATCGAATTAATGACTTCGCTACCGAATCCAGAACGACATACCTACATCATTGGTGAATTAAATAACGCTGAAACCGTCGCTAAATTATCTGATGAGGTAAAGGAACTGGGGAATGTTGATGTGTTAATCAATAACGCTGGTGGTAATGAGTTTAAACAATATGGTTCTCGTTCTTTCCAAGAAATACAAGATGAAGTGTTCTTAAATTTATCGGCTCCAATGCTACTCACACATGCTCTTCTAGAGAATGTAAATACGAACAGCGTGATATTCAATGTAGGGTCAACTTTCGGCTCCATTGGTTATCCTGGGTTTACACCATACTGCGCTGCAAAAGCGGGTTTGCATCGATTTAGTGAAGCGCTTGATCGAGAACTCACTCCCAAAAACATACGCTGCTTCTACTTGTCCCCACGAGCGATAGCGACACATTTAAATGATGAAAACGTCGTGGCGATGAATGAAGAACTCGGTAACAAAAGTGATTCACCGAAAGAAGTCGCTGATATTGTCGTTGAAATGTTAGAGAAGAACATTCTTAGAAAGTGGTTGGGTTGGCCTGAGAAGTTGTTCGTTAAAATAAATCAATTTTTTCCTGAGCTAGTATCCAATACGATACTAAAACAGCGTGCAGTGATTGATAAATACCTAAAATGAGGTTGTTGATATGAGTATTAAATATTGTGTAATGCCATTGGTATTCTTGGGAGCGATAACGACGTCAGTTCAAGCAGAAGTTAAACAAGAAGCGTGGGCTGTCGCTCAACATGGATGGAGCCATTGTAAATATGAGCTAGTGGATTCAGATACTAAGATTGCTTGTTTTCAAGAACTCATTAACCAAGGACAAGATCACGTTAAGTCTGACCCAGACAATATGAAGCTTCGTCTTTGGTATGGGATTAATTTAGCGTCACTTGCCGGAGAAGATGGAGGGTTAGGTGCTCTAGATTATGTGAAAGAGGCAAAAAAACAATTTGAGATAGTGATTGAAACGGATCCTAATACTCAGTTTGGTTCAGCTTACACGTCGTTAGGCTCACTATATTACCAAGTACCTGGATGGCCAATTGCGTTTGGTGACGATGATAAAGCGAAAGAAATGTTAGAGAAAGGCCTAGAAATTAACCCAAATGGTATGGATTCTAATTTTTGGTACGCCAGTTATTTGGCTGAAGATGGTCAAGATAAGAAAGCTCTGCAATATTTAGAAAAGGCAAAGAAAGCTCCTGCAAGACCGGATAGACAACTGGCCGATCGAGGACGTCATCAAGAAATTGATCACTTAATGAAGGAATTAAAAAAATAACATGAGAATATTATTGGTAGAGGATGACCAATTATTAGGTCAATCAATGGTCACGTCATTGACGAGAGAGGGATTTACCGTTGATTGGCTTCAAAAGGGCGGTGGTGTTGCTTCTATGTTGGCAACAGAAGAGTTTACCGCTGTCATTCTTGATCTGACGTTGCCTGATACTGATGGGCTAATTATTTTAAAAGAAATCAGACAAAAAGGGTATGACTTACCGATCATGATTCTGACGGCTCGATATGAACTACAAGACCGAGTAAAAGGGCTTGATGATGGGGCTGATGAATACATTGGAAAGCCGTTTGCTTTAGAAGAGTTATTAGCTCGATTAAGAGTGATTATTCGCCGTCATTCCGGTAGCGCGAATCACATCCTTGAAGTGGGTTCTATAAAAATGGATCTTAATTCTCAAGCTGTGACTGTTCAAGGTGAGGCGATTCAATTGACTCCGAATGAGTTGAAAATTTTGTCTACATTCCTGACTAATCCCAATCGAGTGATGAGTAAAGCTCACCTTCAGCAATCACTTCATGGTTGGGATGATACCGCCAGTGAAAATGCGATAGAAGTGCATGTCTATAACCTTCGTAAGAAAGTCGGTAACAAATTGATTAGAAATATTCGTGGAGTTGGGTATGTTATCGAAAAATAAACCCGCCGGTAAAAAAGTAGAGTCGATAAAATATAAATTAACGCGTTCCATCGTGTCTCTTTCATGTTCCCTTATCTTAATCTCTCTTGTTTTTAGTTATTTTTCGGCACGACATGAAATTGATGAAGTCTATGATGCTCGATTAGGTCAGGCTGCGAAGCTATTAATGATGGTCGTATCACATGATGCGACCAGTATTCAAGACTTAGGCTCTCAAGCGGATTTTCAAACATGGATAACGAAACTCAATGACCCAGAAATGTATGGTGATGATGAAGAAGAATCCAATCATGGGCACCCTTATGAAAAAAAATTCGCTTATCAGTATTATAAAAATAATCAATTAGTTTGGTCATCGAATCAATCTTTAACGTCACTTGATATAACGCAAACAGAAAGCGGGTTCTCTACTATTCTACAGAATGGAATCGATTGGCGAGCGTTCCTATTTCCGACGTCTGATGATGACTTTATTTTAGTTGCTGAGCAATTAGAGGTGCGTAGAGAGGCGATTAAAGAAATAGGGTTTTCTACTGCGGTACCTCAATTTATATTAATTCCCTTTTTAGTTTGGGCGTTAATATTAGCGGTAAATCGCAGCTTTACGCCTTTAACTAATTTGAATGATGCCCTTTCCGTCAGAAATGAGGCAAATCTAGATCCTATTCAATTAGAGGAGAAATCGACAGAATTAGACCCATTAGTGAATACACTCAATTCATTATTACACCAACTGGATGAAGCTTGGGAGCGTGAAAAGCGTTTTACCAAAATGGCGGCACATGAGCTAAAAACCCCCTTAACTATTTTAAAATTGAATGCAGAAAATGCGTTAAAAACACAAGATAATGAACAGAGAAATCAAGATTTATCCAACATTGTTTCCGGGATTGATAGAACCGATAGGATGTTATCTCAGTTGTTGGTTTTAGCGAAAATTGAAACATTACGCGACATCGAATGTAAAGACATTGAACTTGAATCATTATTGCAGGAGACCATTGCCCACTTAGTTCCGATGGCTTTGAAACAGAATCAATCGATCGAACTTAGAGCAAAACCCATTGCATTGAAAGGGGATAGCACTTTACTTGGTATCTTATTCAAAAACCTGATTGATAATGCAATACGTTATTCTGGTGTCGGAGCTGACATTGTCGTTGAAGTCGCTGAGTTGAATCATGGATTAGTCATTAATGTGCATGATTCTGGTCAAGATATTTCAGAAGAAATAAGAGAAAGGTTATTTGAACACTTTTATCGAGGCCATTCCGATAAAGGTAATGGGACAGGGCTCGGTATGTCGATTACTCGTCACATCGCAACGTTACATAAAGCACATATTCAACTGTTACCTCGAAGTCATAATCAAAATACATTTTCTGTCACCTTTGATAACATACGGTCATAACGACAGGAGAAATAGAGAAACCGCTGACAACTAGTGATTTAATCAGCGGTTTTGTGCCTCTGTACGTCGTATCATTGTGTGTCGTGTATCGATACATCGTGTAACTATACATCATGTAACTATACATAGTGTAACGGTGAGTCGTTTATCTAAACTCGACAGACAGAACTCAATTTAACGTTCCACAAGAGCGTTCATGTTTGCCCACTCAGCATAAATGCCTTTCTAGTTTTGTGGCGTCTAAAATACGAGTGGCGATCTCTTCTACTGAAAGGTGCGTCGTATTAATATAAGAAATGGCTTCTCTTCGATAGAAGCTTTCAATTGACTTCACTTCAAATTCACATTGAGCTTGCTTAGCATATTGGCTGTTACTATAGCGAGAGTCTCTTATTGCTTGTAATCGCTCTGAATTGATTGTTAAACCGAACAGCTTATGGCGGTAGGGTTCAAACTCTAATGGTAGCTGCACCAATTCTCTTGGCTCAGGTAACACCGGGTAGTTCACGACTTTTAAGCCAAATTGCATTGCCATGTACAGACTGGTTGGTGTTTTACTGCTTCTTGAAGCACCAAATAGAATCAAATCCGCTTCTTCAAGTTGTTTAATGGATACGCCATCGTCGTGACCCAAAGTGTATTCAATCGCAGCGATTCGACTAAAGTATTGTTCTCTATCTTTATTAATACTTCTTGAACGTTGCATTTGAGGCTTTGATGGCGTGTCTAAATCTTGTTCTATTTTTTCGGTAATACCACCAAAAAGATTATAAAAATAGGCAGGAGCTTCTTCTAACTTCTTCGCTCTCTCTTGAGACACCATGGTATAAAATACCAAAGACTTACGTTTGTTGCGTTGATAAGACAGATGAATATCTTTAATGAGATTATCCAGTTTTTCTTCACTTTCGACAAAGGGATATGTTTTTTCAATCGGTGTGAAATCAAATTGTCCCATAATACTGTGGGCTAGCGTTTCACAGGTAATGGCTGTTGCATCGGACACATAAAAAACATCTTGTTCGTTTTTGCTATTCATAGAGGGAGCCCCTGTTGGTCTAGAGCGTAGTTCGGTTTATTTTTGCTCATAATGTACCCAGTAAAGTAAGAGCACAACCTAGAATATTGAGTTCAGTGCGATAGAGCACAGGCTCCATTGAAGTTCAGATCAATAATGATAAGTACTTCATATTTGAGATAATTGCTATTTTCAAGGGAATGATAATAAAGCGATGCATATGTTCGACATTAATTTTTAATATTGCTTATTTCTCTTCTATAATCTATGTAAGGATGATGATTTAGGTATGAAAATGATGTTCAAAAAAAGAGTCTCTCGACAATTAATGCCCTCAGGAAAAAAGCGGTTCTTCAACAAAATAGAGTTATCACTATTCGTCGCGACGCTGTTTGCTATGCCAGCCATGGCAGAAGAAGCACAAACCGATCCTTCGGCATCACCAGAGGTGGTTCGTATTGCCATTGAAGGCGCTTATCCTCCATTTAGTTGGGTAGCCAGCAATGGTGAGTTAACTGGTTTTGATGTCGAGGTTATGACTGCTATTTGTGATCAAATGAAAGCAACGTGTGAATTTACCACTCAAGAGTGGGATGGCTTAATACCTTCTTTGTTAGAGGGCAAATACGATGCGTTTATTGCGGGCATGTCGGTGACTGAAAAGCGCCAAAAGAAGATTGATTTTACCTTACCTTATGCCTCTATCCCGGCTCGCTATATCGCTAAAAAAACGACTGATATCAATATGGATGACTTGTCTTCGTTAAGAATTGGTGTGCGTGTGAATACGATACATGATAATTACTTAACCGATAATTACCCTAATCATAAGAATATACGTCGCTACCCTCATTATGATGATGCGTATTTTAATTTAGTGAATGACGACATTGATATTTTACTGGGTGATGCGTCAGCTTTGTATGATTCCATCATTAGTCAAAGAGGGGGGGAAGAGTATCATTTCGTCGGCCCTCAATTAAACGACAAACAATGGTTTGGTGAAGGGCTCGGTATTGGCATCAATAAGACAGATACCTCATTGAAAAGTCAATTGAATCATGCCATTGTCAAAGTAGTATCGAGTGATGAATACGAGCAAATTCATGCGCGATACTTTAGTTTGGATCACTAGCTAGTACTAACAAAAGGTGATTCTGCTAAGCGCAGATCGTTTATACCTAGAATTTAAAAATAAAGCCAATCAATCGATTGGCTTTATTTATATCCGTAAAGAAATGACCATCTCCTTAAACTTTCTTGACGTATCGTGATGTATTGTTCGATACAGTGCTTGTATTACACTTTTTTTGTGGGGAGTACTCTTGACCATCCCCATTTGAGCATTGCCATGAAAACACAAGAAAGAATATTACATGCCGCCCTCTTTGAAGCCGGGGCATTAGCCTTGATTGCATTAGGCACAGCGTTATTTACTGATCAAAATCCATTTAAAATCGGCGCAATTGGTTTAGCGTTATCATTGGTTGCAATGGTATGGAATTATGTTTTTAACTCCATCTTTGACCGATTTGTTCCAGGTGAAAGATTACAACGTACGAAACTAACTCGTTTAGTTCATGCTGGTGCCTTTGAAGGTGGGATGCTTCTTTTAACGATTCCAGTCTTGATGGTTTTTTTGAATAAAGGGTTAATGGACGTACTATTGCTAAGTATCGGTTCAGCTGTGTTTTTCGTTGTATACACGATTATTTTTAACTACAGCTACGATGTGGTTGACGCTAAAATGAAGGCGAAGAAAAGCAATAATTCGGCGGCGTAAAGCCGATGTCTTGCTATGGTGTTATTAGTTAAAAATCATTAAGACGGAGATGGCTATTATAGGTAGCTTTGTTATGATAAGAGCACACATTACAAGTAGATACGTATCATGATTAAGTTTATTGCAACCGATATGGATGGGACTCTCCTTAATAGCCAAAAACAAATGCCGAGTGATTTTGAAGCCGTATTTAATGGCTTAAAAAGTAAAGGCATCTTATTTGCAGCGGCATCTGGCCGACAATATGCAAGTTTAAAAAATACCTTTAGCCCTTATGCTGACGATATGTTATTCATCGCTGAAAATGGCACGCTAGTCATGCATCAAGGTCAGGAGCTGTACAGTTCGGAAATCCCTTTATCTGATGTGCAACGTATTGTGAAGACAGTAAGACGCATTCAGGGCGCCCATATTGTTGTCTGCGGTAAGCATCGTGCTTATGTCGAAACGCAAGACTCAGCAGCACTTATCGAAATCAAAAAATACTATCACGAGCTGTCTTACACTCCCGATTTATTGAGTGTGACCGATGAGTTTATTAAAGTGGCGGTATTGCATGATGATGACTCTCAAACTTGCGTGTATCCGATTGTTGCCCCCATCTTCTCTGACTCACATCAAGTTGTTGTTAGTGCGAAGCATTGGTTGGATTTTATGCATAAACAAGCCTCTAAAGGCGCAGCTATTCGACATTTGCAAGAGACGTTGAATTTTACATTCGAAGAGAGCATGAGCTTTGGTGACTACTTGAATGATATCGAGATGCTTAAAGAAACCTATCACAGTTATGCGATGGATAATGCACATCCCGAAATAAAAGCATTAGCTCGTTTTCAGGCGCCAAGTAATGACGCAGAAGGGGTAACACAAACGATCAAAAACGTGTTACTTAAATCGTCATAACATTCAGGTTATTTTGATGAGAGAATAGAGAGGCAGATACTTTAGGCTGCACCTCTGTCTCTACCCAGTAATCTTCTGATTTAACAATGAGCGTCGACAGTTCTTCGCATAGAATAAAATCATCTTGAGAATGGGTGCAAGCTTTGCAGCTATCACAGCCAGACTTCCCTAAATATTCGGTCAATTTAAGTAAGGTATAACCTAACTTGGTTGATAGACTCACACCTCGATTCGGGTTATATCTTTCGAGTTTATACTCTATGATTTGTGGTAGGTGGTGTTTAAGTTGCAGGTAGTATGGAGCATTAATATCGCTTTCGGCAATGAGGATCTTTTCAGCTAACGTTAATAACTGTGTTTTTAAGGACTCAATGGCTTTGGTGTCACCTTGCTGAGCAGCAGAGAACAAGTTCCGTTCGTTATGAATTGGGAATCGGAATAAAACCTCAGAGAGACGCTCTCTTTTATCCATGATTGTTAAGATCTTATCCATGCTTGATCCTGTTGGTGTTAAAAGTATTAATACTTGGTCATATACTAGATTGTAGTGGTTATCTCGCAATAAGTTGTATTTTTGCAGACTAAGACTCTTTTATGAGATCTTGATCACTTATATTACTGATAGATTTGTTACTTACAATCAGAGGTGTAAACAATATCATCAATACTATGATGATTAATAGTAACAATTTATTAATAGTAACGATCGATTAATAATAACCATTGTTTAATACTAACAACTAACTAATCGCATCACCCTTCATCTCCGCTATTTAGGACGCTTATTATGCCCTTAACTCGTCGTGAACTACTTCGTTCATCTGTTGCAGCTACGTTACTGACAACGATTCCAAAGTGGTCGTTAGCCATGCGCTTAAATGATGACGGAAAGCCAACTTATACTTATGATTTGACGGCTGAGCCTGCGAGTGCGGAATTAGTGCCAGGGCATCAAACGAACGTATTAGGTTTCAATGGTCAAATACCAGCACCAACGATCCGGTGTCGTCAGGGGCAAAAAGTGACCATTCGATTTACCAATAAGCTGAACGAACCCACGACCATTCATTGGCATGGATTACGAATTCCGATAGCAATGGATGGCGTTCCTATTTTAAGCCAGCCTCCGATCATGCCAGGTGAAACGTTTGTTTATGAGTTTACGCCGCCAGATGCAGGAACATTCTGGTATCACCCCCACATGAACAGTGTCGTGCAATTGGGTATGGGGTTAGTGGGACTGATTATTGTCGAAGAAGCTGAACCAGTTCATTTTGACGAAGAACATAATGTGATGCTTAAGCACTGGCATGTCGATAAGCAAGGGCAATGGAAGGAATTGATGGTTCCTCGAATGAGTGCTCGCATGGGAACACCAGGAGAGTGGAGTTCAGTGAATGGGGTACATGAACCCATCTATCAGCTTAAGCAAGGTGCAACGACTCGGCTGAGGATTGCCAATGTGGATAATACCATTACTTATCCTATTGCTATCGAAGGCGCTGAAGCTTGGATCATTGCCATTGATGGTAACCCGATTAAAATCCCTTATCGTATTTCAACCAAATCACCGCACAAGATTGGCCCTGGTATGCGCGTCGATGTCGGTTTGATTGCTCCTAAAGCAGGCACCCGAGTCTCTGTACGCCAAATGAAAGGAAAGTTCCCATTTCCATTGTGTGATTTTGAGGTATTTACATCGAATTTACCTTCTGGACAAACACTCCCTCAACTTCCTTTAAACCCCGTCCCTGATGTGGATTTAGACAATGCCACTGTATTAAATTATCTCTTTGAATGGGAAGGTGCCGTTACGCCAGCTGATAAATTAGGGAAGGCGGTTTACAACTTTTGGTTAATCAATAAAAGAGCATGGGAAGGCATGAGTAAAGAAGACATGCCAGCCCCCTTATCGCGTTTAGAGCTGGGAAAAACGTATATCTTTAATTTAAAGAACGTAACTCAATATCATCATCCTATTCATATTCATGGACATACCTTTTTAGTTTTAGAGCTCGATGGTAAAAAACTGGATGAACCTTTCCATACCGATACGGTATTACTCGGTAAAAATGGCAGCGCTAAAGCGGCGTTTGTTGCCGATAATCCGGGTCGTTGGATGTACCACTGCCATGTGATTGAACATTTAAAAACGGGATTAATGGGGTACATTGAAGTCTCGTAGCTGAACTAATCTCAGATTGTTGCGTAATAGAGTGAGTGATGACATCACCTTAAATCCTGATAATAGGAGGCTCTATGATTGTTTTTGTGGTGGGTGGCTCTGGTGGCATTGGTGCTGCAATGATTCAGTATATCCTCAATAATTACCCTTTAGCTGAAGTGCATGCTACGTATCATTCTTCAGCGGTGAATACATTGAAAAAAGGAATAACTTGGCACCAACTCAACGTACAGAATGAATCTGAAGTGAAAACGTTGGCTGCTCAATTTGATAAACTGGATTGGCTCATTAATGCTGTTGGCCTTCTTTCTACACCGCAGCATGGGCCTGAAAAGCGTTTAGAGGCATGGGATAGTGCCTATTTTGAAACAATATTTAGAACTAATACGTTATCAAGTGTCTATTTAGCCAAATATTTCAAACCCGCTTTAGAGCAAGCAGTGTCACCACGCTTTGCTGTGTTATCAGCACGAGTGGGAAGTATCGAAGATAATCATTTAGGTGGCTGGTATAGCTATCGTATGTCTAAAGCCGCGTTAAATATGTTTTTAAAAACAGTATCAATCGAGTGGTTAAAACAGATGCCGGCATGCTGTGTACTCGCTTTGCACCCTGGTACAACTAATACTGAATTATCGAGACCTTTTCATCGCAATATACCGGAAGGAAAACTTTTCTCACCGGAAAGAGTTGCACAGGATTTGATTCAGCTTATCCAAAACAGTACACCGGATCAAAGTGGTCGATTTTGTGCTTATGATGGAGAAGGCATACCTTGGTGATGTCGATTTCAATCACTCTAATTATGGTTACATTGTCTCGATCGAGCGGTCTAACACTCTAAAAAAAGTATCGATTTCGTCTTTTGTATTGTAATGCATCAGTCCAACTCGTAAGACTCCTCCTTTATTTTCTAATCCCAGTTTTTTAATTAAGCCAATGGCGTAAAAGTGCCCATTCCACACACAGATTTGATGTTCTCCCAGTGCTTTGGCTAACACTTCAGGGTGCTGGTTGGCAAAACAAAGTGCAAAAGTCGGAGTACGAAGGGACCGATGAGAGCTGGGGTGACCAATTAAAGCAATATTGGGGTAATGTTTCAGCTTGTCTAAAAAGTAATCGGACAAGGCTTCTTCGTGTTCCTCAATAAGAGAGAAGCTTTCAATGAGTCGTTCTCTTAAGGTATGAAATTGTCCCCATTGTGATAAGTAATCTAAGGTTGCGATAAACCCAGCTAATGCTTCGAAGTTTAATGTGCCCGTTTCGAATCGATTCGGGCTACTATCCGGCGCAGGGGCCACTTTGTAGGGTGTCAGCTGTTGGCACCATTGCGGTGAAATATACGCAATACCAAGGTGTGGCCCATAGAACTTATACGCCGAGCAGACCAAAAAATCACATTGGATGGCTTGAACATCAATAAGGTGGTGAGGTGCATAATGTACCGCGTCAATGTAGACCATGGCATGATAGTGATGTGCTTTCTCAATAATGGGTTGTACATCCACGATACTGCCTGTGGTATTGGATGCATAGGTCAATGCGACTAATGTGGTGTTGGCATTAATTAAACTTAAGGTATGCTCGATGTCTAAGCTGCCAGTATCGGTATGAATATTCGCATGATGTACCGTCGCCCCTTTATCCTGTGCGGCTTCTTCCCACGTTGATACATTCGCATAATGATCGAGCTGAGTAACGATGACCTCACTATTGTGATCCCACTGACGGCTAATAATTCGGCTTAGATGGAAGGTTAATGATGTCATGTTTGCCCCAAATACAATATTGCTAGGGTCGGGAGCATTAAGAAAGGATTGAGCGTATAGGCGAGCTTTATCGACTAACGTATTCGTGTCACGACTGGCAGGAAAGTGCCCACCTAAGTTTGAATTACCGTAACCCAGATAGTTCCCCATTGCTTTTGTTACCGAATGGGGAACTTGGCTACCACCTGGCCCATCGAAGAAGATCGGGCAGGCTTCATCGCTTGTCATGAATGCACCGAACTGATCACGTACTGTCGTTAATTCAAAGGGCTTGGTCATTATTGATGCCTCGCAGTCAGGACTAGTACATCCATATGACCTTCTTTTTCCTTATTGACTGCGCATATAGGGGCGGCGTTGTGCCAAAGTTGTCTATCATCGAGCATTAACATATCGCCGTCATCCAACACGGCTCGCATGAAAGGGGCCTCTTTATTACGGAAATAAAGTAAGGCATCACCGCCCACGACATTTTCTCGATGTATACCAATCAGCGCTATGTGATCGAAACCATCTTGATGCACTCCCTCTGGAGAGACTTGAGTTTCATTATGAACAGCATCAATTCTCATTTGATGTATCTCGATAACCTGTCCGTTATGCAAATGATTCGTTTCCATAAAGACATCGAGAATTTCTTTTAAGGCATCGGAATGCAATACCTTTTCTTCTATTGGCTCAAAGCGTCTAACGATATCCCCCTGAAAGTGATTGATGGTTTCGGATTGCACAAAATCATGCTGCTCTAATGGGATGGGATAGCCATTGATGATTTTTATCACCGAGTAACGGCGCAATCGAAATTGGCCATCAGCATGATTAGTATGAGGAAGTCGATCAAACGAGGGGATTAATGAGTCCACACATTCATAGCTGAGGTGAGTCATATGTAGAGTATTATCATGCAATTTAGCCTGTAACATACTCTTCTCCTTATACTGTCGGTAACAACAAGGTGAATGGAACGCTTTAAGGTAACTGATGTACTCCAAGTATAGCTCTTACGACTCATCGTGCTTAGTTTTCGTCGATTTATAAGTGATGACAATTGATGGATGCAAGAATTATTTTTGTTCATA
>JAOICL010000028.1 GCA_028131545.1 Vibrio sp.
ACAGAAAATCAAGGGCTTTTAACCTACGTAGGCACAAGGCAAGATACGGAAGAAACGGACGTAGCATTACGTGAAATTATGCTGAGTCATCAAATTCGTTTTAACAAACCTCAAGATAAACTCTATGCCGGTCAAATTGATCGCATGGATAATTTTGTTTTACGTTATAACGCATTACAGAATCAATATAAGCAGCATCAAAGCCCAATGCGTGGGTTATGTGGTATGCGAGCAGGTTTGATTCCTCATCAGCTTTATATTGCTCATGAGGTTGGACGTCGTTATGCACCACGAGTATTACTTGCAGACGAAGTGGGTCTAGGTAAGACGATTGAAGCCGGTATGATTATCCATCAGCAAGTATTAGCGGGTCGTGCTGAGCGAGTATTGATTGTTGTCCCTGAAACATTGCAGCATCAATGGCTTGTTGAGATGATGCGTCGTTTTAATTTGCACTTTTCTATTTTTGATGAAGAGCGCTGTGTTGAAGCGTTTGCCGATGCAGATAATCCCTTTGATACCCAGCAATATGTATTATGTTCTTTAGATTTCTTAAAGAAAAGTCGTCGCCGCTTCGAGCAGGCTGTCGAAGGCGATTGGGATCTTTTAATTGTCGATGAAGCGCATCATTTAGAGTGGAACGAGAGTAAACCCAGTCGAGAATACCAAATTGTTGAAGGATTGGCTGAACGTACGCCAGGTGTTTTGCTATTAACGGCGACACCAGAACAGCTGGGTCGAGAAAGTCACTTTGCCCGTTTACGTCTGCTGGATTCTGATCGCTTCTTTGATTATCAAACCTTCGTCAATGAAGAAGCACAATATGAACCTGTTGCCAATGCGGTTTCATCATTACTCGCCGGAGAGAAGCTCTCCAATGATGAAAAGAACAGTATTACAGAGTTACTATCAGAGCAAGACGTTGAACCCTTATTAAAGGATTTAGAAAGTAACGCTCCTGATGAAGAAAAGGCGTCAGCTCGACAAGAGCTCGTCGACAACTTAATGGATCGCCATGGTACAGGTCGAGTTCTATTCCGAAATACACGCGCAGCGATCAAAGGGTTCCCGCAAAGAAATGTAAACCTGATGCCGATGGATATTCCTAAGCAATATGAAACGTCGATGCGTGTATCCGGTATGCTAGGAGGAAAGGTATCTCTAGAAGCAAGGGCATTAAAAAACCTATACCCTGAAGAGATCTTTCAAGAATTTGAAGGTGAAAACTCTAGCTGGTGGCAGTTTGACCCAAGAGTTGACTGGCTAATCGAAAAGGTAAAAGATAAGCGCAGTGAGAAGATCCTAGTGATCGCATCTCGTGCTAATACCGCATTGCAATTAGAGCAGGCGCTACGAGAACGTGAAGGTATTCGGGCTACGGTATTCCATGAAGGTATGTCCATTATTGAGCGTGATAAAGCCGCAGCGTATTTTGCTCAAGAAGAAGGTGGTGCTCAGGTTTTAATTTGTAGTGAGATTGGTTCAGAAGGCCGCAACTTCCAATTTGCAAATCAGCTGGTTATGTTTGATTTACCATTCAACCCAGACCTGTTAGAGCAACGTATTGGCCGTTTAGATCGTATTGGTCAGGATCGTGATATTGATGTGCATGTTCCTTACCTAAAAGCAACATCACAAGAGATCCTTGCCCGTTGGTTTGATGAAGGACTGAATGCTTTTGCTGAAACTTGTCCAACAGGGCGTACCGTTTATGATAAGTACTCCGATACTTTAATTGAATTGCTCGCAGCAACACAATCGGATGGACTTGATGATGTTATTCATGATTCGGCGCACCTCAACAAAGAATTAAAAGCATCTTTAGAGCAGGGACGAGATCGCTTATTAGAAATGCATTCGAATGGCGGCGATAAAGCGCAAGAGATTGTAGACAAAATCGCATCAACGGATGGTGATACCAATCTTGTTACCTTTGCATTAAGCTTATTTGATACGATAGGGTTAAATCAAGACGATAAAGGCGAAAATGCATTAGTTGTGACACCTTCGGAACATATGATGGTGCCTAGCTACCCAGGTTTACCTTATGATGGAGCTACGATTACCTTTGATCGTGATACCGCTCTTTCTCGTGAAGATATGAATTTCATCAGTTGGGAACACCCAATGATTCAAGGTGGTATTGACTTGATCATGAGTGAAGGTGTGGGGACATCAGCCGTCTCGTTACTCAAAAATAAAGCATTGCCTGTTGGTACCGTTTTGTTGGAATTAATCTATGTTGTCGATGCACAAGCACCGAAACGCAGTGGCATCAGTCGATTCCTACCACCGACACCGATTCGTTTAATGATCGATCAACGAGGTAATGACCTATCTGCTCAAGTCGAATTTAATAGCTTTAATCGTCAATTGAGTCCAGTTAATCGTCACCTAGCCAGTAAGTTGGTGAGTTCCGTTCAAACACAGATTCATCAGATGATCGAGGCGGGCGAGCAGGTTGTTTCCGAGAAGGTCGAGGATGTGCGCATGAAAGCGAAGGAATCGATGCAGAATGGTCTGGGCGGAGAACTTGAACGTTTACAAGCATTGAAAGCGGTGAATCCAAATATACGTTCAGAGGAGCTTGAAACGATAGAATTACAAATGAAATCTTTGGATGCTTATATTGAAAAAGCGCAGTTCCAATTGGATTCTTTACGTGTCATCGTTGTGTCGCACAACTAAGCAACGATAGTATTTAAACTTCATTTTCTATATTAGATAGCCCTGAGTCATTGATTGCTCAGGGCTTTTTTTATTAACCATCCTGTAGCGTGGCCTCTTACTCAGCGATGATGGCTGCCTTACACGAACCGGCGAACGTTTATTCATGATACCCATTGAGTGATTTTCCACCAAATTCTACATTTTTTCTACATGCTGAGATTTAAGATTAACCTATATCGAAATGAGGTAGGTGAATCATGTTCCGCAGTCATTATAAATCAAAACATAAAAATCTATTAGCGATCCCGGCTTTAGCAGGGCTTATCGTGTTGTGTTCATCGAATGTGCAATCCTCAGAAACTGAGAAAAGTGTTCAAGTTGATGTTTCCAGTGAAATGCTCGCTACAGGCGATATGGACATAGAAGATGATGTCCTTCTTGGTGCTGAAGTAAAAGCGTTTTTCTGGCAATCGAGTCGCCATCACCCTTACTCGGCGCTGGGGTATAAAACCGACTTAGATGACGAAGGAGTGGCCGTTGAACATTATTATGTGGATTTGGGCGCGCAATATGATGTGACTTCTGTGTGGGGTAAAGGCCTCTTTATTGAATATTCGATTGGATTAGCAGAAGTGACAGAGGATTATTCAATCCAACTGATTGATAGAAATACAACGCATTCTTACAGTGAATCCGTGTATAAAGCATCCTTTGGAGCTGGTATTAACTGGAATCAATCTTGGAGTTCAAAACTTTATATTAATCAATTTGATGACACGACAAATTTAGGTTTGTCGGTTGGTTATGCATTTTAAAGGGCAATGAACAATGAATATAAAACTGAACGTATTAACTTTACTCTGCTTTAGTTTAACGGCATGCCAAGAAGCCACACCAGTGAGTATCTCTGAAGATGAAAGGGTCGGAAGCTTACCAACGACTATCATTGAACCGGCGAATAATGAAGTGAATGCTCAGAAGATAGAACTGGGTCGAATGCTATTTTGGGACCCTGTTTTATCCGGAAACCAAGATGTTGCCTGTGTTAGCTGTCATCATCCAGATAATGCCTATGCTGAAAATATCGATCTCAGTATTGGAGTGGGTGGACAGGGTTTATCAACATCTCGCTCTGGTGGTACATTGGTAAAGCGTAATGCACCGACCATCATCAACACGGCCTTTAATGGTATTGATTCGATGGGGGTATACGACCCACTCAATACCGCTCTATTTTGGGATAACAGAGCATCTTCATTAGAAGAGCAAGCTCTTGGTCCTATAAAGTCAGAAGAAGAGATGAAAGGGACCTTGTATTCAGAAGATGAGATTCTTGATGTCGTGAGTACAAGGCTGCGTAATATTGATGAATATGTATCAATGTTTGATGCCGCCTTTGGTGACACGACGATAGATGAAGAGCGTATAGCAATGGCATTAGCGGCATTTCAGAGAACATTGATATCCAATAACAGCGCCTTCGACCGATACGCTAGAGGTGATGATTCAGCTTTAACTCAGCAGCAAGTTCGAGGCTTAAATGCTTTTATCGATTCTGGGTGCAGTGCTTGTCATAGTGGACCGATGTTCTCTGACTTTGAATTGCATCAGTTACCAGTAGACAGCAATAGTAAGTTAGTGGCGGAAGGCATAATCGATCAGGGAGTGGATGGTCAATTTAGAACTCCAAGCCTAAGAAATGTGGCTTTAACAGCACCTTATATGCATAATGGTACAGTTAATACGTTAAGTGAAGCGATTGCTTTTTATGATGATATTGATAATCCTGGGGGAGATCCTCACTTGAGTTCTTTAGAGTTTGATGATGCGGATGATGAAACGATTGCGGCTATAGAAGCTTTCTTACATTCATTGACGGATGACGGCTTTGATAAAACAATACCAGAAACGGTACTAAGTGGATTAACTCCAGGGGGCGATATTTAAATTACGTATTGGAGAATACGAATTTAATGATCACAGAGATAGGGTGTATTACTCGTTATACAAAGCAAAACGGCTGAAGAATGTTCATTCTTCAGCCGTTTCTATATATGGTGGCCCCTCCCAGACTCGAACTGGGGACCTAACGATTATGAGTCGTGCGCTCTAACCAACTGAGCTAAGGGGCCAATGTGGAGAATTATAAGGGAATGTTAGGGCGGTGTCTAGAGAGCATCCTTTTAACTTTGCTTTCTTTTTGTGCAAACGAATCGATGAATATAAAAAAAGGTGAGCTAGTGCTCACCTTTTGCTATTACTTTACTCACGAAGCTGAGTTACTTAAGCTTATTCATCCAAGAACGTTCTTAATGATTCAGAGCGACTTGGGTGGCGTAGTTTACGCAGCGCTTTTGCTTCAATTTGACGAATACGTTCACGAGTGACATCAAATTGTTTGCCAACTTCTTCAAGAGTATGGTCGGTATTCATATCGATACCGAAACGCATACGAAGAACTTTAGCTTCACGTGGTGTTAGTCCTGATAATACGTCAGTCGTCGCTATTTTTAGGCTACCCGCTGTTGCCGAATCCATAGGAAGTTCTAATGTATTATCTTCAATAAAGTCACCTAGGTTAGAATCTTCATCATCACCGATAGGGGTTTCCATTGAAATTGGCTCTTTAGCAATTTTCAGGACCTTGCGAATTTTATCTTCAGGCATTTGCATACGTTCAGCTAATTCTTCCGGTTGTGGCTCTCGTCCCATTTCCTGTAGCATTTGTCGTGAGATTCGATTCAGTTTATTGATGGTTTCAATCATATGGACTGGGATACGAATCGTACGTGCTTGGTCTGCAATTGAGCGAGTGATTGCCTGACGAATCCACCATGTTGCGTAGGTAGAAAATTTATAACCACGACGGTATTCAAATTTATCAACGGCTTTCATTAGGCCGATGTTACCTTCTTGAATAAGATCAAGGAATTGCAAGCCACGGTTGGTGTATTTTTTCGCAATAGAGATAACAAGACGTAAGTTCGCTTCGACCATTTCTTTTTTAGCGCGGCGAGCTTTCGCTTCACCAATCGACATGCGGCGGCTGATATCTTTAACGCTTTGTACCGTGAGGTTTGACTCTTCCTCAATCGTTTTTAGTTTTAAGATTGAGCGACGAATATCATCTTCAAAGCGCTTAATCTTTGGCGCATACACTTCATTTGAAGCAAGAATTTCATCTAACCACGCTTCACTGGATTCGTTACCTGTAAATACCGCGACAAACGATTTCTTAGGCATCTTGCCATACTCAACCGCTGATTTCATAATCAGGCGTTCTTGAGTACGGACGCGATCCATGTTGGTTCGCAGTTTACTCACAAGGAAGTCAAATTGCTTCGGTGTTAAGCGGAACTCTTTAAATACATCAACGACATTAGCACTAGAAATTTGAGCTTGAGCACTGCTTTCACCAAATTTTGCTACCGCTGTACTGTGTGTTTGATGTGCTTTACGTAGATCGCTGAATTTTTCACGAGCAAGCTCAGGGTCGATCCCTGTATCTTCTTCTTCGTCTTCATCATCATCGGAATCGTCATCATCAGCATCTTCATCATCGAGATCCGTTTCTTCTAATTCAGAACCGATGTGTGTCGCAGTTGGAGCGGCGGTTTCGTCAGAATCAGGATCAACAAATCCAGTAAGAAGATCACTTAGACGAAGTTCTTCTGCTTGAACGCGATCGAATTGCTCTAGAATATATGGGATAGTACCAGGGTATTCTGCAACGGCATTTTGAACTTGGTTAATACCATCTTCAATGCGTTTTGCTATGTCGATTTCGCCTTCACGAGTCAATAGCTCAACAGTACCCATTTCTCGCATATACATACGAACAGGATCGGTTGTACGACCAATTTCACTTTCTACTGTAGACAGTGCAGCAGCAGCGGCTTCGGCAGCGTCTTCATCCGTGAAGTTATTATCATCACTTAAAGCAAGATCATCGGCATCTGGCGCGCTTTCCACGACCTTAATACCCATGTCATTAATCATTTGAATGATATCTTCAACCTGTTCAGAATCAACGATCTCTTCAGGAAGATGATCATTAACTTCAGCGTAGGTTAGGTAACCTTGCTCTTTACCTTTTACAACAAGTTCTCTGAGTTGTGACTGCGGATTTTTATCCATAGATGGTATCCAACTTTTTTCTGATGAAGGAATTAGCAGACGGTAAGGTTTGCTAATAACTTAAATTACTGATAACAATGAAACTTATAAATAAAATAAATCAAGTGCGCTTTAAATCCTGCATATGTGCAAGTAGCTCTTTTTTCTCTTCAGCCGATAGGCCGGTTGTTCTTGCTTTAGCTTGTAAATTTTCAATTTGCAATTCGGTACACTGGGCTAATATTTTATCTAGGGAATCTAAGAATAGATCCTCTAAAAGCTCTTCGCTTGTTTGTTTGCTATTTTTATCGTCAGCAAGTGGTATCTCCCAACTGGCTAAGCGCAATAGCATGGCTTCATGTTGTGTCCCACGCCAGTTCTCGAGCAATTGACCTGTCTTTATATGGGGATTTTGTCGACAATAATCAAGTATGTTTACTAATAAATCTAAGCCTGCTAGTGATAAGTGATTTAAACAATGTAAATCAGGTACCATTTCAGCATAGCTGGGATTTTGTAGAAGCAAAGCAACAACTTCACGCATTGGCGTACGTTTAATTTGTTTATGTGGCTGAGCTCTGATTTGTTTTACTGGATTTATGGATTTATTTAACTGAGACATAATAATGTCGCGTGTTAATCCTGTCCGTAGAGCAAGTTCTTGCCATAAATACAGCTTTAATGATTCATCTTTAACGGAGTTAATTAAAGGCTCAGCTAAATGGACAACACGGAAGCGACCTTCACGGCTGCTATTATCGACGACTTTTTCCATTAATCCATTAAAAAGGAAATCGGAAAGCGGAGTGGCATGACTAATGGCTTCTTCGAAAGCGGATTTACCGTATTGACGAATAAACGTATCAGGATCTTCTTTATCGGGTAAAAACATAAATTTTAATGTTTTATTACCATTCAAATAAGGAAGAGCGTTTTCTAATGCTCGCCATCCTGCTTGTCTACCCGCATTATCACCATCATAACAACATATCACTGTACTCGTTTGCCTAAACAAGCTTAGTAGATGATCGCCAGTTGTCGATGTCCCAAGTGAAGCAACAGCATAATCAACATCAAACTGTGCGAGAGCGACCACATCCATATAGCCTTCAGTCACTAATATTTGTGGTGGTTCACGGTAAGCCTGCATCACCTCAAACAATCCATAAAGTTCCTTACCTTTATGGTAAATGGGAGTTTCAGGAGAGTTTAGGTATTTAGGCGTACCTTCTCCTAATACTCGTCCACCAAAGCCGATAACACGACCTCGCTTATCACGAATAGGGAACATGATACGTCCACGAAAACGGTCATATCGATGACCATTATCGTTTTCAATAAGCATGCCACCTTCCGTTAATATTTGCTCATATTCAGCATTAGGTCGTCCCGATGCATCATTCGTAAAACGCTTACGTACACTATCCCACTCATCAGGAACATAGCCAATGCCAAATTTTTTAACGACTTCACCGGATAGGCCGCGATTCTTTAGGTAAGTGATGGCGTGTTTATGACTAGGTTGTGTTAGTTGCTGTCGATAGAAAGCTGAAATACCTTCCATCAGTTCATAGAGGTTTTTTTTCTGTTCTTTATTTGCGTAAGGAAGATGGGAATTGTTCGATGTTTGCCCTTGCTCTCTAGGAACATCTAAGCCAAGGTGAGAGGCCAGCTCTTCGATGGCTTCTGGAAACTCTAAACGATCAAACTCCATAACAAAGCTAATCGCATTACCATGTACGCCACAGCCAAAACAATGATAAAATTGTTTATCTTGGCTGACACTAAAGGAAGGTGTTTTTTCGTTGTGAAAAGGACAACAAGCGCTATAGTTTTTCCCTTTCTTTTTTAGCTTAACGCGAGCATCGACAATATCGACAATATCGAGTCTGCCAAGTAAATCATCGATAAAACTACGAGGTATTCTTCCAGACATAGATTCTCACGAGTAGTGGTAGAGTATGGATGATCAATATATCACTAGCAGTAAGGATAGGGACATAATCGCGATAAAGAAATAAGGGGAAACTAGATATAATCAGTTGGATACAAACAAGCCGTAAGCTCTAATGAGATTACGGCTTGTAAATATTCGATAACGAAAACGATAATGTTTTCGTTATATATGGATTAAGGCAGTTTCGAGCGAACTAGCCCACTAACTTTACCCATATCTGCGCGTCCTTGGAGCTGCGGCTTCAGTACACCCATCACTTTGCCCATATCCTGCATTCCAGCTGCGCCAGAAGTGGATATTGCATTATCAATTAATGCGGAGACTTCATCTTCAGACAGAGGCTGAGGAAGAAAATCTTCGAGGACAATAATTTCGGATTTTTCTTGGTCAGCAAGATCTTGACGATTTGCTGATTCAAACTGAGCGACAGAGTCGCGACGTTGTTTAACTAGCTTTGTTAATACAGCCGTAATGTCGTCATCGGATAATACAATCCGTTCGTCAACTTCACGTTGTTTAATTGCAGCAAGAGCTAAACGAATAGTGCCAAGGCGTAATTTATCCTTGGCTTTCATCGCAACTTTTTGCTCTTCTTTGAGTTTATCAATCAGAGCCATTACTAATTAATCCTTAAAAGGGGAATTAGTATAGACGAACGCGACGTGCGTTTTCGCGAGCTAGCTTCTTAGCGTGACGCTTTTGAGCTGCTGCTTTAGCGCGTTTACGAACAGTTGTTGGTTTCTCATAGTGCTCACGACGACGCACTTCAGAAAGGATACCTGCTTTTTCGCAAGAGCGCTTAAAACGACGTAGAGCTACGTCAAATGGTTCGTTTTCACGTACTTTAACTACTGGCATATGCCTTTCACCTCAGGGGTTATTCGTTTAAATGCTGGCCTCATTCAGGTGAATCACGTAGATTTTCCTATAACCAGCTTGATCAAAAATGGTGCGGAATTTTAATCCGATTTAGGGGCGATTGTAAAGCATTTTATTGCTTAATGTCTGTACAAAGTTTGTTTGATACCTTAAGTCCATGTAAAATTGCATCAACTTTCTAAAATAAATGAAGAGTGTGGACGATCACGATGCGCATTTTAGGTATTGAAACATCCTGTGATGAAACAGGTATTGCAATTTATGATAACGAATTAGGTTTGTTATCACATCAACTTTATAGCCAAGTAAAAGTGCACGCAGACTATGGGGGTGTGGTACCAGAGCTGGCTTCTCGAGATCATGTAAAAAAGACCATTCCACTGATTAAAGCAGCACTGAAAGAAGCCAATTTAACTGAGAGTGACATTGATGGTGTCGCATATACTGCCGGTCCTGGGTTAGTTGGGGCACTGATGGTAGGAGCAACAATTGGTCGCAGTCTGGCCTATGCATGGGATGTTCCTGCGGTGCCAGTTCATCACATGGAAGGCCATTTATTGGCTCCAATGCTAGAAGATAATCCACCTCCTTTTCCTTTTGTCGCTGTATTGGTGTCTGGCGGCCACTCTATGATGGTCGAAGTGAAAGGGATTGGGGATTATGTCATTTTAGGTGAATCTATCGATGACGCTGCTGGTGAGGCTTTTGATAAAACAGCCAAGTTAATGGGGCTTGATTATCCTGGTGGTCCTTTATTGTCTAAGTTAGCTGAAAAGGGCACGCCAGGTCGTTTTAAATTCCCAAGGCCGATGACCGATAGACCTGGTTTAGACATGAGTTTTTCGGGTTTAAAAACATTCACTGCCAATACTATCTCAGCAAATATCAAAGGTGATGGCTCTGATGAGGATGAACAAACTCGTGCCGATATAGCCTATGCCTTTGAGGAAGCCGTGTGCGCTACCTTGTCTATCAAGTGTCGTCGTGCGTTAGAACAAACAGGATTACAGCGTATTGTGATCGCTGGTGGAGTGAGTGCCAACAAGCGACTTAGAGTTGAACTTGGCGCCTTGGCAAAAAAGGTGGGTGGCGAAGTGTATTATCCGCGTACTGAGTTTTGTACGGATAATGGCGCCATGATAGCGTTCGCTGGTATGCAACGTTTACTCAATGAAGAATCTGCGGATCTTTCGGTTCAAGTTAAGCCTCGTTGGCCTATTGATCAGTTGGATCCTATAAAATAAAGGAATACGAGATTGAATTATTTTTCGATTGAAGGCCAGACGATGGCCTATCAAGATATTGGGCAAGGGCCTGTATTGCTATTGGGTCATAGCTATCTTTGGGATAGCAACATGTGGGCTCCTCAAGTTGAGGAGTTAAGTCAGTCTTATCGTTGTATTGTACCTGACTTTTGGGGGCATGGAGAATCAGAAGGTGCTCCCCAATCAATGACTAATTTGAAAGACTACGCTCAACATATGCTTCAATTAATGGATGAGCTCAATATTGAACACTTTGCTGTTATTGGTTTATCGGCTGGCGGTATGTGGGGGACAGAATTGACTCTATTGGCACCACAACGTGTAACAAAGCTTGTGATCATGGATTCTTTTGTTGGGCTTGAGCCGGAAGTCACTCATCAACGATATTTTGGAATGCTGGCAACGATTGAGCAAGCTCAATCCATCCCTGAAGCGATAATCGAAGCGGTTGTTCCGATGTTCTTTTCTAGTGGGACACTGGCTAGCTCGTCGACGCTAGTATCCGATTTTTCACGTCGTTTAACTGAGTTGAAAGGTCAGAAAGCACTTGATGTTGTACGAGTCGGTCGTATGGTATTTGGGCGACGCGATATGTTCGATGAGTTAGAGCAATTAACGCTACCCGTATTGATTATGGCGGGAGAAGAAGATAAACCACGTCCAATGTTAGAATCTTACTTAATGTCAGATTGTATCGATGGCGCTCAATTAGTGGCAGTACCCAAAGCGGGTCATATCAGTAACCTTGAACAGCCCGAGTTTGTGACTCGTCAGATCAAACAGTTTTTAAGTTTTTAAAACGTTAATGTCGAAACGATGACATGAACGAAAAAGCGGAGCAATTGCTCCGCTTTTTCGTTTTAATTTTACTTAAATTTGGGTTCTTGCCCTTTCAATAGGCGTTGTAGATTATCGTTATGGCGGTAGAGAATTAAACAACTTAACATGGCGACAGGTAGGGTGTACTCAGGTTTTATCCACCAAGTATAAAGCGGTGCAGCAAGAACGGCTGTAATTGAAGCCAATGAAGAGTAACGAAAAATAAGCGCAACCACGGCCCAAGTCGCCATAATTAAAGCCGTTAAATCTAAACCGATTGGAGCCATTGCTCCTAGCGCAGTAGCAACACCTTTCCCTCCTTGAAAGTGAAAGAAAATAGGGTAAATATGCCCAAGACAAGCAGAAATAGCGATCAGACCTAGATAAAAGGGCGTAATATCCAGAAAATAAGCACCCCATACCGGGATCGCGCCTTTTAACATATCCAAGATCAAAACGATGCTGGCTAATGTTTTATTGCCTAAGCGTAAAACATTCGTAGCACCTGGGTTAGTAGAACCGGTGGTTCTGGGATCAGGAAGTCCAGCAAGACGGCAAAGTAAAATTGCACTGGATATTGAGCCTAAAAAGTAGGCGAAAATAATCATTAGAGCAATAGTGGCTGTCATAATACATCCTAGCTTAGGAGAAAAGGTGATTCTATATTCGAGTTTAAGCTTACTCACGCATCGAGCTACAACTCGACGCACTTTGCGTATAGAATGAACCGATTCTGTTTTTGAATCAACCGTAAATTAGATTGATTTAACGATGGGTAATCAAGCTATTTTGGGCATCATAATATGAATATAACAAGGAATGGATATGGATACGGTTTTTATTGAACAACTTGAGATGATTACAACCATTGGTGTTTATGACTGGGAGCAAGAGATTAAACAAAAGCTTGTTCTTGATATTGAAATGGCACACGACAACCGTAAAGCTGGAAAAAGTGATAACGTTGAAGATGCATTGGATTATTCCTTAGTGAGTCAATTAGTCTTGGATCATATTGAAGGTGGACGATTTTTATTGGTTGAGCGTGTAGCAGAAGAAATCGCAGAATTGATTCTAGCCAGTTTTTCCGTCGAGAAAGTGAAGATTAAACTGACTAAGCCTGGTGCTGTGCCTCAAGCTCGTGGTGTTGGCGTGATTATCGAACGAACCCAAAGTTAACTTGGTGAATGAGACAATGACACGCACTCAAATGCATTTGGCCGAGTCTGTGACGTGCTATTTAGGGGTCGGGAGTAATATAGAAAGATGTATATCTATCCAGCTCGCCGTTGAACGATTACAACGAATAGACCCTGAATTACGAATTTCTCCTATTTATGAAAGCGATTCTGTCGGTTTTACTGGACATTCTTTCTATAATCTAGTGATAGAGTTGAAAACAACATTATCTTTAATGCAATTAAGGCATCATTTAAGAAGCCTTGAATTAGAGCTCGGACGTCCTCAACAAGCAAAAAAAAATCAAAATCGTTATATTGATATTGATATTCTTTTGTATGGTAATGATGTTTCTATTGATCCTCCATTACCTAGAGAAGATATTCGTCGCTTTGCTTTTGTTATTCAACCTCTTTACGATCTTTGTCCTTCTTTGATTATTCCAGGTAGTCATCAAACAGTAGCTGAAATACATCAAAGTTTTATACCAATACGTGGATTGACTACCATACCAAAGTGGTTTTGATAGGCATGATCATCAATCACGAAGCGTATTCATATTGAGAGAAAATTATGGGTTATTTTGAGGCATTTATTCTTGCCGTAATACAAGGGTTTACCGAGTTTCTTCCTATTTCTAGCTCGGCACATTTAATTTTACCTTCAGAAGTATTTGGCTGGGCTGATCAAGGCTTGGCTTTTGATGTGGCGATGCATGTCGGTACACTTATTGCCGTAATGAGCTATTTTAGGAAGGAAATTGTATTATTAATTACCGCATTCTTTGCTTCTTTATTCAAAGGCGATCGCAGTAAAGAAGCCAAATTAGCCTGGATGATTGTGCTTGCCACGATCCCTGCTGGTATCTTTGGTTTACTGATGAAAGATATTATCGAAATGTATTTACGCAGTGCTTGGGTGATTGCGGCCACCACCATTATTTTTGGGTTGTTATTATGGCATGCGGATCGAACGGCTTCTCTTAAAGAAGATGAATATAAAATGGATGGTAAACGAGCCTTAATGATTGGTGTTGCACAGGCGTTAGCGATGATTCCGGGTACCTCGCGTTCCGGAGCAACAATGACCGCAGCGCTGTATTTGGGGTTTACTCGTGACGCAGCGGCACGATTTTCGTTTTTAATGTCTATTCCTATTATTATTTTGGCTGGTGGCTTTTTAACATTGGAGCTAGTAGCCAGTGGCGATCCAGTTGATTGGGGAATATTAAGTAGTGGGATCATCGTTTCATTTTTGAGTGCTTACTTATGTATTTTCCTCTTTTTAAAGATGATCTCTCGAATGGGAATGACCCCTTTTGTCATTTATCGTTTACTACTGGGTTTTGGATTAATGTATTTCCTAAGCCAATAGAGTCAGTCTCTATAAAAAATTAAGAAGCTAGATCTGAGTCAGTCTCTTTGCATTGTTTGAAGGTACTGACTTAGTTTATTATGGGAGCCTTATCATTAGCCCATTGTCGGGTATCGGATGTTTCATTAAAGCGATAGGGATTATATGCGCTTGTTTATCATCGTACTGATGATCACGCTATCGTGGTTGCAGTACCAACTCTGGTTTGGGAAAAATGGCATTGATGATTATTTTTCCACGGTAGAAGAAATTGAATCTTTAGAACTGGTTAATCAGAGTCTAAGAGAAAGAAATGCTCAAATTTTTGCAGAAATTGATGATTTGAATCAAGGTCTAGATGCAATAGAAGAGCGCGCACGACACGAGCTTGGTTTGGTCAAAGAAGGGGAAACATTTTACCGTTTAATTTCAAAGGATGAGCAGTAATGAAATCAAATAAGCCATCGATAACCGCAGTTGTTCCAGCTGCCGGTGTTGGCAGTCGAATGAAAGCGGATAAACCAAAGCAATACCTATCATTACAAAATCAATCCATTCTTGAGCACACCATCTACAAATTGTTATCGCATCCTAATATAGAGCATGTCATCGTTGTGATTGGGCAAGACGATCCTTATTTTAATGGTTTATCTATTGCCTCCGACGTTAGAGTGACTTGTGTTAATGGAGGACAAGAAAGAGCGGATTCAGTACTGGCTGGTTTAATGTATCTTAAAGATAAATTGTCTATCCAAGTAAAATCATCGACGCATACACGATCATCTGCTAACACAGTTGAAGCGTCGTCATCTCTCAAAGCACAGCCATTGACGACAGCAGCATTGTTGGATGAATGGGTACTCGTGCATGATGCCGCTCGCCCTTGTATTCAAATGTCAGATATCGATAGATTACTCGATACGTGTTTTGCTCATGACGCAGGAGGCATTCTTGCGTGTCCAGTTCGAGATACCATGAAGCGTTCGACCTCTGGGGTTGCGATTGACCATTCAGTGGATAGGCAAGGTCTTTATCATGCATTAACGCCACAAATGTTTAAGTTAGATGAACTCTTACCAGCGATAGAAAATGCGCTTTTAGAAGGAAGTACTATAACGGATGAAGCCTCTGCAATGGAAAGAATGGGACAGGCGCCTTTGATTGTACAGGGACGAGCTGACAATATTAAAGTGACGCAACCAGAAGATTTAGCGTTAGCGGAATTTTATCTACAAAAAGACAAATAACACCTTTAAGTGAAAGGAGAAACAATGCGTATAGGTCATGGTTTTGATGTCCATAAATTTGGCGGCGAAGGCCCTGTTATTATTGGTGGTGTCAGTGTTCCTTATGAATTTGGATTGATTGCTCATTCTGATGGTGATGTTGCACTTCATGCGTTATGTGATGCCTTACTTGGCGCGATCGCGGAAGGAGATATTGGCCGCCATTTTCCTGATACAGACGATAAATGGAAGGGAGCAAACAGCAGAGACCTACTAAAAGAAGTGTATCGGCAGGTTAAAACTAAAGGGTACCGAATAGGTAATGCCGATATTACTATTATCGCACAAGCACCCAAAATGGCTCCGTATATTACCAGTATGCAAGCGTGTATCGCGAAGGACTTAGAAACGGCAATTGGAAATGTTAATGTAAAAGCGACAACAACAGAGCGTTTAGGATTTACTGGAAGAAAAGAAGGAATAGCAACGGAAGCGGTTGTATTACTTGTCCCAGCAAATTAGATAAATCAATTCATATATTAGTGAGAAATTACATGTCAGATATACTAGCTCCTTTCGCTTATCAGTATGGTAAACCCAATGCTTCAGGCAAGCTTAAAGTGAAAGCTGAGCATTTTAAAGTGAGTGAAAATCTAGGCTTTTCTTTTACAGGAAGCGGTGAGCATTTGATGCTACGAATTCGTAAAAAAGGGGAGAATACCAGCTTTATAGCGAACGAGTTAGCTAAGGCATGTGGTGTGAAATCCAAGGATATAGGATGGGCTGGTTTAAAGGATCGACATGCCGTTACAGAACAATGGTTGAGTGTCCATTTACCAAAAAATGACGACATCGATTTATCTCATTTTCTTGCGCAATATCCTCATGTTGAAGTTTTAGCCCAAGATCGCCATAACAAAAAATTACGCCCAGGCGATTTGATAGGGAATGATTTTGTTCTAACGATAACGGAAGTAACGGATATCGATAGTGTACTTTCTCGTTTGGAGCTGATTGCACAAGACGGAGTGCCGAACTACTTTGGGCAGCAGCGATTTGGTCGAGATGGCAATAATCTCGATGAAGCTCGTCGATGGGGGCGAGAGAATGTTCGTACTCGAAATCAAAACAAACGCAGCTTGATGTTATCAAGCGCACGATCTTGGATTTTTAACCGGATTGTATCTCAACGAATTCAGAATGATTATTTAACGACGTGCGTAATCGGTGATTTAGTTGAAGTATTGGCTACAGGGGACATTGTTTCGGTAGATGCCACTAATATCGCTGATATTCAATCTGATATAGCAAAGGGTAACGTGATGATCACAGCGGCATTAGCGGGTGATAATGCGTTGCCAACAACCGAAAGTGCATTGCAGTTTGAGCAACCTCATGTTGATGATGAAGGAGACTTAATGGCTTTGATACGAGGTAATCGAATGAGGCATGAGCGTCGCCCAGTGATCTTAAAAGCACAAAACTTAACTTGGGATGTCGATCATGATAAGAGCGAGATAACGCTTTCTTTTTCATTACCATCTGGTGCCTTTGCGACCTCGATTGTCCGTGAGTTGATTAATGAAGTAGCGGTAGAACGAGTATTCGAATGATAGATAAAAAAGTGAAAATTTTATTAAGCAATGATGACGGTGTCTATGCGGAAGGTTTGTGTACACTGGCTGATTCCCTTCGAGATATCGCTGATATTACGATTGTCGCACCGGATAGGAATCGCTCAGCAGCGTCCAATTCTCTTACTCTAGAGCAACCACTTAGAGTTACTGAGATTAGCCAACAACGTTATGCCGTTCAGGGAACGCCAACGGATTGTGTGCACTTTGCATTAAATGAATTGATGAAAGGTGACTTACCTGATCTGGTTGTGACAGGCATTAATCATGGTGCAAATTTGGGCGATGATGTGCTGTATTCAGGTACGGTAGCGGCAGCAATGGAAGGACATTTTTTAGGAGTTCAATCCATCGCTTTTTCATTAGTGGGGAAGGTTAATTTTATCACCGCTGCTAAAGTCGCGCGTACCATTGTTCAGCAACACCTTAATAAGATGATTCCGACCAATCGATTGTTAAATATTAATATTCCAGACCTGAGTTATGAGGATGTTAAAGGCATTAAAGTCACTCGGCTAGGAGCAAGACATCATGCTGAAAACATGATCAAACAACAAGATCCTAGAGGGCAAGATGTTTATTGGATTGGACCTCCTGGTGAGCAAGCCGATGCAGGAGAAGGTACGGATTTTTATGCGGTAGAACAGGGTTATGTTTCGTTAACGCCCTTGCAAGTGGATTTAACTGCACATGAATCGTTATTAACAATGGAATCTTGGTTGGAAGGCGGAAATCATGAGCATAAATAATGCGCAAGGGGTCAAACTTGCTCAGTATTTAAAATTGAATGGCATACAGGATCAGCAGGTTTTAGAGGTGATCCAAGATACGCCTCGTCATCTGTTTGTTTCGTCTTTAATGCAACATCAAGCTTATGATAATAATGCGTTACCGATAGGGCATGGTCAGACAATATCCCAGCCTTATACCGTTGCAAAAATGACAGAATTACTTGGCTTAAATCAGCACTCTACAGTATTGGAAATTGGAACGGGTTCTGGATATCAAACCGCCATTTTAGCTCAATTAACTCATCATGTTTATTCTGTTGAGCGTATAAAAGCGCTTCAATGGGAAGCAAAAAGACGTTTGAAGAAACTGGATCTATATAATGTATCCACAAAGCATGCCGATGGGTGGCAAGGGTGGCTAAGCAAAGCGCCTTTCGATGCCATTATTGTCACTGCAGCGGCAGAAGAGTTGCCGATTGCTTTACTAGAGCAGTTATCGATGGGAGGAACTTTAGTGGTTCCTGTCGGGCGAGACACTCAAACATTATTAAAAATAACCAGAGATAACAACGGCTTTCATCAATCAGTGGTTGAAAAAGTTAATTTTGTTCCTCTGGTCGCAGGAGAACTGGCTTAAAGTTTGTTTTTTTGGCATAGTTCTTGATTGTTTATAAGGAAATACAGGTCGTAATGTCTAGGGTACTGTTGAAGCAAATATTAAAGCGAACATTGATTATGGGGGTGTTTTCTCTAGGTCTTGGCGGGTGTGTAATGAGCTCTGCTCCAGAAGAGCGCAACTATGACACGATGAAGCCTGGTAGCTATAGAGGTAGCTATTATCAAGTTAAAAGGGGAGATACCCTTTACTTTATTGCTTATCTAACAGGAAAGAATGTAAATGAGATCATCGCGGCAAATAGATTGACACCGCCTTATACCCTCCACCCAGGACAAAAGTTGAAGTTATGGAGTTCAGCGTATGTTGCACCGAGTTATGGTAAAGCGGGGTCAGCGGTAGCTGGAGTGGGTATTTCTCCACCAGTGACAGAGCTAAGTCGTCCAGCACCTAAAGTACCGATTCGCTCGTCTTCTACTTCTTCTTCTTCTTCTTCTGTCGCAGCCAGTACAGCGGTAGTCGGCGCCGTGGCAACAAGCGCAGCGACGGCAGCAGCGATAGGGGCAACCAGTACGTCAGCGACAAGTACTGCGGCTAATGTCAATAAAACTAATGTTAATAAAGCCAATACAACGAAAGCCAACAGTAATGCAATTAACAATAATGCAACAAAAAAAGTTGAACCCGTTCACAAAAAAGAGTATGTTAGCTCAAAAGTTGTACAAAGCAAGCCAGTAATACCACCTGCTAGTACGAATGATAATAATCAACCAGTTAAACGATGGCTATGGCCTGCAAAGGGCAGAGTGATTGAGACATTCTCCTCTGGGAACCAAGGCAATAAAGGTATTGATATTGCAGGGCAACGTGGGCAGGCGGTATTGGCCACGGCAGCGGGTGTGGTTGTTTATTCAGGAAATGCTTTACGAGGTTACGGAAATTTAGTCATAGTGAAACATAATGATGACTACATCAGTGCTTATGCTCACAATGACACTTTATTAGTGAAAGAAGGACAAAATATTGCCTCAGGTCAGAAGATCGCAACAATGGGCAATTCAGGGACGAGTAGTACACGTTTACATTTTGAGATTCGTTATCAAGGTAAATCGGTTAATCCGATGAGGTATTTACCTTGATGGACACTTTAGTCATAAATCGACATTTTAAGTAGTAATGTCTTGCTATCTCGCCGTAGGAGGCAATGATGAGTATCAGCAATGCAGCAGCGAAAGTGGACGACCTTGGATTAGATATTGAAGATACTCAGGATGAGTCAGAGCGTTTGACCTTAAAGAAGAAGGCAACTACGGTAAAATCAAAGCAGCTAACTGATGAGCACACACCAAACAGAAAAAACCTAGATGCGACTCAACTTTACCTTGGAGAGATCGGTTTTTCTCCACTTTTAACCGCACAGGAAGAAGTCTTATATGCTCGTCGAGCATTAAGAGGTGATGAGGCTGCTCGTAAACGTATGATTGAGAGTAATTTGCGACTTGTCGTTAAGATATCTCGTCGTTACGGTAATCGTGGGTTGGCACTTTTAGATTTAATCGAAGAAGGGAACTTAGGGCTAATTCGTGCCGTTGAAAAGTTTGACCCAGAAAGGGGCTTTCGATTCTCTACTTACGCGACTTGGTGGATTAGACAAACCATCGAACGTGCCTTGATGAATCAAACCCGCACCATTCGATTACCCATTCATGTTGTCAAAGAGTTGAATATCTATTTGCGAACTTCTCGAGAACTTTCTCAGAAGTTAGATCATGAACCTACAGCTGAAGAAATCGCAGAGCAACTGGACAAACCCGTTGAAGATGTCAGCAAGATGCTACGTTTAAATGAACGCATTAGTTCTGTTGACACCCCTATTGGGGGAGATGGCGAAAAAGCATTATTAGATATTATCCCTGATGTTAATCATGCTGATCCTGAAGTGTCTACTCAAAATGATAATATTAGCTGCTCTCTTGTTGACTGGCTTAATGAATTGAATCCGAAGCAAAAAGAAGTACTGATTCGTCGATTTGGTTTATTGGGACATGAATCATCGACTTTAGAAGATGTTGGGCGTGAAATCGGTCTAACTCGTGAAAGAGTTAGACAAATCCAAGTTGAAGGTTTGCGTCGTCTTCGTGAGATATTGACACGCGAAGGGCTGTCGATGGAAAATCTATTTAGTGTGAACAACACAGACAATAATTAAATGACCAATAGTGATTGGTAAAAAAGGAAGCCCTCAAAAGGCTTCCTTTTTTGTTACGTTAGTTTTTTATTACGTTAATTTTTGTGACGGTTATAGTTGGGCTACGGTAGTAATTGTTTTAGACGATATAAAGCTTCTAGCGCTTGCCTTGGGGTTAAGTTGTCTGGGTCGATTGTTGCGAGTGTCTCTTCTACTTCACTTGGTGGAGCAATAAAACTCATTTGCTGTGCCGCATCGATGTGGTGTTTATTCGAGATTTGTTCTGTATTCGGTGGCGAATTTTTTTCTAACATAGACAATTTATGTCGAGCATTTTTGATGACTCCCTTTGGAACACCCGCTAAGCTAGCTACAGCAAGGCCATAGGATTTACTGGCGGGGCCTTCTTGTACTGCGTGCATAAACGCAATATCGTCATCATGTTCGATAGCATCTAAATGAACATTAGCTAAACCTGGAATTGTGTTGGGTAACTCCGTCAATTCAAAATAATGCGTTGCAAATAGAGTAAGAGCTCCCAGCTGCTTAGCGAGCCATTCCGCACTTGACCAAGCAAGAGATAATCCATCGTAAGTACTTGTTCCTCGACCGATCTCATCCATTAGCACTAAGCTTTTTGATGTTGCATTATGTAAAATATTAGCCGTTTCAGTCATTTCAACCATAAACGTTGAGCGGCCCGAAGCTAAATCATCAGAAGCACCAATTCGAGTAAATATACGGTCGATAGAACCGATGGTTGCACTATCCGCAGGAACATAGCTCCCGATGTGTGCCATCAATGCGATTAATGCGGTTTGACGCATATAGGTCGATTTACCCCCCATATTTGGACCTGTAATGATCAACATTTTACGTGTAGGATCCAGCTGTATAGGATTAGCAATAAAAGGCGTATCAAGAACCTGCTCTACAACAGGGTGGCGGCCTGCTTGGATGTGTAAACCAATTTCATTGGTTAATACAGGGCGACAATAATTTAAACTATCGGCTCGTTCAGCAAGGCTTTGTAATACATCGATCTGTGATAGTGCTGAGGCAAGGTTTTGTAGTTGCTCTAAATTAGGAAGTAGTTCATCAAATAAGGCTTCCCACAACCTTTTTTCTATAGCAAGCGCTTTAGATTTGGAGTTTAGTACTTTATCTTCATGTACCTTTAATTCTGGGATGATATAACGTTCAGCATTTTTTAATGTTTGTCGGCGTACATAGTGTGCAGGAGCTCGATGGCTTTGACCTTTACTAATTTGGATATAGAAACCATGAACATTGTTGTAACCTACTTTTAAGCTATCGAGTTCATGTTTTTCTCTTTCATCGGCTTCCAGCTTATCTAAGTACTCGGTAGCACCATTGGCTAAACGACGCCATTCGTCGAGATCATGATCATATCCATCAGCGATGACTCCGCCATCACGAATAACCACAGGAGGGTTATCTTTAATGGCTCGCTCTAGTAACCCACACACTTCATCCATCGGAGCTGCAAAGCCGGCTAGTTTTTTTAGGTAGGGTTGTATAAATGAATCAGTAATCGTTTGTAATTCAGCTAATTGCTGTAGAGCATTACGCAGGCGAGCCAGATCCCTTGGCCTTGCTGAACGCAAAGCGAGACGTGCTAAAATGCGTTCAATATCCCCGATATTTCTTAAAATAGGGTGTAAATCAGTAAAAAATGTCGATTCTTTCAATTCTTCGATGGCATCTAAACGATGATTAAGTGCGGTGATCTTTCGCATTGGCTGGTGAAGCCAACGTTTTAGCATGCGGCTACCCATTGGTGTCGCAGTATGATCCAATATCTCGGCGAGAGTATTATCAGTACCACCCGATAGATTATGCGTAATCTCAAGATTGCGACGTGTCGCAGCATCTAAGATAACAGAATGATCCTGACGATCGAGAGTTAAGGATCGTATATGAGGTAATGCGGTGCGTTGAGTGTCTTTTACATACTGGATCAAGCAACCTGCTGCCGCTAATCCCAGTTGACAATCTTCAACACCAAAACCAATAAGATCACGGGTGCCAAATTGCTGGTTTAATTGCTGCTTTGCTGTATCTAATTCAAATTCCCATACTGGGCGGCGTCGATTACCTGTGCGGCTTTCCATTAATTGGACGGGTTCAAAATCCTCAGGGAATAAAAGTTCTCTTGGCGCTGTACGCTGGAGTTCGGCCAGCATGGCTTCTTCATTTTCTGGTTCTGATAATTGGAAGCGACCCGATGTCATATCTAACGTCGCGTAGCCAAATTTTCCTTGATGATGATAAATAGCGGCGATTAGGTTATCGATACGTTCCGATAAAAGCGCTTCATCAGTGACGGTTCCTGGAGTGACAATACGAACGACTTTTCTGTCTACAGGACCTTTACTGGTAGAAGGGTCGCCAATTTGTTCACATATGGCGACGGATTCGCCTTGTTGCACCAATTTGGCTAGGTAGCCTTCAACAGCATGAAAGGGAACGCCCGCCATAGGGATAGGGTCGCCACCAGATGAACCGCGTTTGGTTAAAGAAATATCTAAAAGCTGTGATGCTTTTTTTGCATCATCATAAAATAATTCGTAAAAATCTCCCATACGATAAAAAAGCAAAATTTCAGGGTTCTCCGCTTTTAGGCGTAGGTACTGTTGCATCATAGGCGTATGTTTTTTTGTGTTTATCACAGGAGCAGTCTCACTTATTACTTTAGGCTCAATTAATCGCGTTAGGATACGCAAAACATGGAGGTAGGCAAAGCACTAGATAGTGTATCGTTAATGAAATTTATATTAGTTCGCTTTATTAACAACCATGCTTCTTTTCGTTTATGATCTATAAAATAACAGGATTAGAGTGTTTCACAAGCAGCATGAGTCACGATATATTAGGAAAATATTCCGTTCACAGTATTGATAAATAACGATGAGATAAAGAATGATGATTTCATCTAAAGTAATCAAGGAGAGATATAATGCAAAGATTGAATGAGCAAGTAGGACAAGCTCTTAAAGACAGTCAGCATGTTCTTGTGACGGCTGAATCATGCACTGGTGGTGGTATTTCTACCGCCATAACAGATGTTGCAGGCAGTTCAGAGTGGTTTGACCGTGCTTTCATCACTTACAGTAATGCGGCTAAACAAGAAATGCTGGGTGTCAGTAAGCAAACCTTAGATCAATTCGGAGCGGTGAGTGAAGAGACAGTGAAGGCAATGGTACAGGGAGCACTCAGGCATTCTAATGGCACCATTGCGGTTTCGGTCAGTGGTGTTGCCGGTCCTGGCGGTGGTTCAAAGGAAAAACCAGTGGGAACCGTATGGTTTGCATGGGGCGATAACAATGACTGGAATACAACCGAAAAAAAACAATTCATAGGGGATAGAACGGCGGTGAGAATACAAGCTATTGACTATGCACTCCAGAAAATCTATCTATATCTGAAAGAGTTAAAATAAATAAATCAAATCTAGATCAAAAATTTTAAAGATACAGTAGACACTGTATGAATCTACAGTATAATTACTAGTAATACAGCACACCTTCGTAATAGAAATAAAATTGATAGGCGAACTCATAGTTTAGCCTACAAATGGAGCTCCTGATGGATGAGAACAAACAAAAAGCGTTAGCCGCAGCACTTGGACAGATCGAAAAGCAATTTGGTAAAGGTTCCATTATGCGTTTGGGTGACAACCGCACAATGGATGTGGAAACCATTTCAACAGGCTCTCTTTCATTAGATATTGCGCTGGGTGCAGGTGGTTTACCAATGGGGCGTATCGTTGAAGTGTATGGTCCAGAATCATCGGGTAAAACAACACTGACTCTAGAATTAATTGCGGCAGCACAACGAGAAGGTAAAACCTGTGCTTTCATTGATGCTGAGCATGCCTTAGATCCTGTTTACGCGAAGAAGCTTGGCGTTGATATTGATGCATTATTAGTTTCTCAGCCAGACACAGGTGAGCAAGCTCTTGAAATTTGTGATGCTTTAGCTCGTTCTGGTGCGATTGATGTAATGGTTATCGATTCCGTCGCGGCTTTAACTCCTAAAGCTGAAATTGAAGGTGAGATGGGCGATAGTCATATGGGGCTTCAAGCTCGTATGTTGTCACAAGCTATGCGTAAGCTCACAGGTAACCTAAAGCAATCTAATTGTATGTGTATCTTCATTAACCAAATCCGTATGAAAATTGGTGTGATGTTTGGTAATCCAGAAACCACAACAGGTGGTAACGCGCTAAAATTTTATGCGTCAGTGCGTTTAGATATTCGTCGTACCGGTGCGATTAAAGATGGCGATGAAATCGTGGGTAATGAAACACGAATTAAAGTCGTTAAAAATAAAATTGCAGCACCGTTCAAACAAGCTGAAACTCAAATTATGTATGGACTAGGCTTTAACCGTGAAGGTGAACTCATCGATCTTGGTGTCAAACATAAGCTGGTTGATAAAGCGGGTGCTTGGTATAGCTATAATGGCGATAAAATTGGTCAAGGCAAAGCCAATGCAGCAAAATTCATGCGTGAAAATCCAGCAACAGCAAATGAAATCGACACTAAACTACGAGAAATGCTACTAGCACCACCTCAAGTTGAAGATGAAAAAGCAGGCAAACTACCGGAAGCAGAAGAATTTTAATCGTCTAGCGTTAGAGTGATATGTAATAGTAATAGCCCTGCCTAATCGCAGGGCTTTGTTGTTTTACCGAGGTATGATGAACGATTCATGGAAAAAAAAAGCGGAATCTGATTTTTCTTATACCGCAAAAGAAACGGCTATCTATTATTTAAGCCGTCGTGATCATGGTGAGTTTGAGTTATTACGTAAACTCAAACAAAAAGGGTACCTAGAGGAAGAGATTGGGGCTGCCATTCATTTTTGTTTAGAGAGTAACTACCTTAACGATCATCGCTTTGCACAAAGTCAGGTTCGTCAGCATATCTTTAAGGGGCATGGTACACGCCGCATTCGTCAAGAACTTAAGCAAAAAAGAGTGTCAGATCATGATATTGAAGCCGCTTTAGAGTCACAAGAGCAAGATTGGTTTGAACTTGCTAAAGAGGTGGCATTACGTAAGTTTAAAGGCAAAAAAGCAGAAGATAACAAAGAATACGCGAAACAAATTCGCTTTTTACAGTATCGAGGGTTTGACTTTGAGCAGATCCAATATGCATTGGATGATGCTGAGTAGTTCGGTATATTTACGACGAGAACTCCATACCCAGATAGACTAAATACTCACCATGATTTACAATACCGAAAAATTGTAATTAGCCTTTATTTTAGGATATACAGCATGTACATGAGCACTGATCAGGTTCGTAACGCGTTCCTTAAGTTCTTTGAAAGCAAAGGACACCAAATTGTAGAAAGTTCATCGTTAGTCCCACATAACGATCCAACATTACTTTTCACTAATGCAGGCATGAACCAGTTTAAAGACTGTTTTCTTGGCGCAGAAAAACGTGCTTATACTCGCGCTACAACGGCACAACGTTGTGTACGTGCTGGTGGTAAACATAATGATTTAGAGAATGTGGGCTTTACTGCTCGTCA
Source organism: Vibrio sp. (assembly GCA_028131545.1). Taxonomy (GTDB): domain Bacteria; phylum Pseudomonadota; class Gammaproteobacteria; order Enterobacterales; family Vibrionaceae; genus Vibrio. The sequence goes on from JAOICL010000028.1 coordinate 26,202, forward strand.
CCATACCTTCTTTGAAATGCTAGGTAACTTCAGTTTTGGTGATTACTTTAAAGAAGAGTCAATTTCATTTGCATGGGAATTTTTAACCGACACGTTAAAGTTACCAAAGGATCGCCTGTTGGTTACGATTTATCATACCGATGATGAAGCGTTTGATATTTGGAATCAAAAAATAGGCATTCCAGCAGATCGTATTATTCGAATTGGTGACAAGGAAGGTGGAAAGCCTTTCGAGTCAGACAACTTTTGGCAAATGGGTGATACAGGACCTTGTGGTCCATGTTCTGAGATTTTTTACGATCACGGTGAACATATTTGGGGTGGTCGCCCTGGCACTCCAGAAGAAGATGGTGATCGCTTTATTGAAATCTGGAACAACGTATTTATGCAATTTAACCGTCATGCTGATGGCACGATGGAAGCATTACCAAAGCCGTCAGTGGATACAGGAATGGGTATTGAACGTATCTCTGCAATCATGCAAGGTGTTCATTCTAACTATGAAATTGATGTGTTCCAAACATTGATTAAAGAAGCGGCCAGTGTGATAGGGTATGATGACTTATCCAATCAATCATTACGCGTTGTTGCCGATCATATTCGCTCATGTGCATTTTTAATTGTTGATGGTGTGATGCCATCAAATGAAGGACGTGGCTACGTATTACGTCGTATCATTCGCCGTGCAGTTCGTCATGGTAATAAATTGGGTGCTCAAGGCGCATTCTTCCATAAACTGGTTGGCCCTTTAGCTTCTATCATGGGATCAGCAGGTGAAGAGCTGAAGAAACAGCAGGCGATGGTTGAGAAAGTATTACGCATCGAAGAAGAAAACTTTGGTCGTACTCTGGATCGTGGTATGACCATGCTGAGTGAGGCATTGGATAATCTTGATGGCAAAGAATTAGACGGCGAAACGGTATTTAAGCTTTATGATACTTATGGTTTCCCTGCCGACCTTACGAATGATGTCGCTCGTGAACGCGATTTTACCATTGATGAGGAAGGCTTTGAAAAAGCCATGGAAGCGCAACGAGCTCGCGCTCGTGAAGCTGGGCAATTTGGTACTGATTATAATACAACGATCAAAGTGGATGCTGAGACAGACTTCTGTGGTTATCAAGCAACACACGGTTCTTCAATTGTTGTGACGGCACTCGTTGATGGTCAGCCAGTCGAAACCCTATCAGCGGGTGATAAAGCGATTGTTATCCTGAAAGAAACGCCATTTTACGCAGAATCTGGCGGTCAATGTGGTGACAGCGGTGTATTAAAAACAGAATCGGGTTTATTTAACGTCGAAGACACTCAAAAGCTGGGTAATGCGATTGCTCACTATGGTGAGCTGGTTGAAGGTGTATTAGCGAATAACGATACAGTGGAAGCTTGTGTTGATGCTGAACGTCGAATGTTGATTTCATTGAATCACTCTGCAACTCACCTTTTGCATGCAGCATTGCGTCAAGTACTTGGTGAGCACGTGGCTCAGAAAGGTTCCTTAGTGAAACCAGAACAACTGCGTTTTGACTTCTCACACCTTGAAGCGATGACAGCGGCTGAAATTAAAGAAGTTGAACGTCTTGTTAACTCTCAAGTTCGCCGTAATCACTCAATTGACACGAATGTGATGGATATTGAGTCGGCGAAAGAAAAAGGCGCGATGGCATTGTTTGGCGAAAAGTATGACGATGAAGTTCGAGTTCTGACAATGGGAGATTTTTCCGTTGAATTGTGTGGTGGTATTCACGCTGACAGTACTGGTGATATTGGTTTATTCAAAATCACGTCAGAAGGTGGTATCGCAGCAGGTATTCGTCGTATCGAAGCGGTAACAGCAGAAGCAGCATTAGATGCTATTGAAGCTCAGCAAGATAAGTATGAATCTCAACTATCAGAAGCCACGACCAAAACGAAATCACTTGAAAAAGAGATACAGCAATTAAAAGATAAAATAGCAACGGCTGAGAGCGCAAATATTATTAATCAAGTCGAAGAGATTAATGGCATTAAAGTGTTAATCGCACAACTTGAAGGCGCAGATAATAAAAACCTACGCACGATGGTTGATGAAGCTAAAAATCAACTGAATAGCGGTGTTGTTTTCTTAGCTAATGTCAACGCTGGTAAAATCGGTTTGATTGCCGGTGTGACTAAAGATTTAATTGGCTCAGTTAAAGCGGGTGAACTGGTTAATATGGTTGCTCAACAGGTTGGTGGTAAAGGTGGTGGCCGTCCTGATATGGCTCAAGCTGGTGGCTCTGATGTTACAGCGTTACCTGACGCCGTAGCGAGTGTTAAACCATGGTTATCTGATCGCTTATAATGCATTAGAGATCATTGTAATCAATGAAAGGATCGCACCAATAGCGTGATCATGATCGGGTTTGTGAGAGATTACGTTTGAATTAAAGATCTTTTTAATAAACCAAGTGATTTTATTTCTAGAAAGTTGATCTAGGGAAGAAAATTACTTGGTTTTTTTGTTTGAAATGACTACCTTAAAGAGTACCACCGATGCACATGTATCAAAGGACTGATTATTCATGATCTTGAGACTTCAAAATCAAGATTCATAGGATAAACAAAACAGGGAAGGTAATACCCGCCACTTTTATCTGTAAACGAGAGCATAAGTTAGGTTGATCTTATGACTAGTTTTATTCATTCATAATGATTGCGTATCTTTACTTTTTGATCATTGAGTTTGGCTTAACAATGATATTTATTTCATAATAAATAAGATGTTATCAGTAAATAGTTTTGTAATTAGTGATAAATCGATTATTCTTTTTTTGTGATCTAAGTTTTACTTTTAAAGTTTGAGGTCAAGAATTACCTTGTTGCAGGAAAATATAAAATCATTTCAAGGAGCAAAGAATGCTTATTTTAACTCGTCGTGTAGGTGAAACACTGATGATTGGTGATGAAGTTACAGTAACAGTGTTAGGTGTAAAAGGTAACCAAGTGCGTATTGGTGTGAACGCTCCGAAAGAAGTATCGGTTCACCGTGAAGAAATTTATATGCGTATACAAGCTGAAAAGGGTAATGGTAACGTTGCAGCTGGCAACTATTAAATACCTTATCTTATTAGCTAATAAAGCCAATACTGAAGGGTATTGGCTTTATGTTTTAGACTCTTTGTTTAATAAATAATCATGGCATCATATTTTTTGATTTTTTTTCTAGAAAGT
>JAOICL010000029.1 GCA_028131545.1 Vibrio sp.
AAAAAAAAATGAACATCAACTTTTTGATTGTGCCAAAAAACGTATTCTTATAGTTTTCCGTTATTAAAATCTCTTTTAAATTTAGTCACTTTTTCAAGGTATCGCCTTGCTTCTGCATTAGGGTGTTTTTTTGTTAATGCCCAATAAACTTGGTTGGGTTGTAAACTATTTAGATCTTTCATTGCTCTTTTTCTATCTCGATTAAAGGTTTTTAGCACCCCTCCGGTACCTCCGTTATAAGCTGAAATCATGCTGTATTCGAGCGAGGTTGGGTGTTTGACTTGCTTTAAATAGCGATTTTTTAATATGTAAAAGTAAGCCGTGCCAGTATCGATGTTATTTTCAGGGTTAAACAAATATTCTGGAGAAGGTTGCCCTGATTTCTTCTTGACTAAGTTGAAAACGTCTTTTCCTGCTGTCTTAGGGACAACTTGCATTAGACCGTACGCATTGGCCCAGCTGACAGCGTAAGGGTTAAAGCTGCTTTCTGTTTTTATGATCGAATAGATTAAATCTTCAGGAATATCATATTTTTGAGAGGCTTTTTTTATGATGCTCGCGTATTTATATCCTCGTTGTTCAACTTGATCAGCAACCATAGGAATCTCAACATAGTAAGACTTTTTATACTGAATTTGTTTTGTTTTTAATTTATGGGTAATTAAGTAATCGGCAAATTGATTGGTACGCCATGACCATTGCATTGGTTGCTTTTGATGATCCACGACTTGTTTGTAAAGAAAAGGTTGACCTTCTAGTTTGATGTTTTTTGATGAAAAAAGATCCACGCTGCCTGGGTCATCTGGGGTTAATAAGGTCGTTGTAATAGCGGTTTTTAAGTGTTCAAGAGGATCAAGAGGAGCGACGGTTTCAATGGTGATTAACCCTTTTTCAAAATTCACTTCGGCACGACTTAAATAGCTGTCTATATATTTTACGTAACTCGTTTTTCCTGCATATTTGATTTCATTTCGCCCCCACTTTTTCTCAATGTTGCTCGTGAAACCATTGATTAAATTATCTAGCCCAGCGGTATCTTTCGTAAATTGCCCTGGCAGGGGAGCTAAGTTTTTTGCAAATCGATTTGTGGGTTCATAGTTAACGTCATACATACTTTCGATCATCGCTCGACTACAACCAGTCAGAATGATCGTCGCTAAAAAGGAATAGAGGGCAATGAGTATTTTTTTCTTGGAGAGCACGATTCCATTCGTTCCTAATTTATCAATATAAAGAGGTATGCCGAGAGGAGAGAGTGTCGGCATACGTAGTGAGTTAACTAAACATAGTAGTTGCTAGATATATTAGTTGCTAGGTGGGGTATAGCCATCAATTTGTACATCTTCATCATTGAATAAGAAACCAATCATTACTGCTTCTATTTCCTTACGATGAGCAGGATCCATCATATTGAGTTTTTTCTCATTGATGAACATGGTTTGTTTTTTCATCCAGTCTCCCCAAGCTTCTTTTGATATGTTATCGAAAATACGCTTACCAACTTCACCAGGATATAGTTGAAAATCTAGCCCTTCGGCTTCTTTTTGTAATTTTTCGCAAAAAACAGTACGGCTCATAATAATTCCTATTTTAAATGTGATGTTTAATTGACTCGAGCAATTGCTTAACAGGTGCCGCTAAGCCAACTGATTGAGGATGTTGTAAGTTATACCAAAGACCGGCGCTTTCTTCTATCGTCATACTAGGATAATGGGCTAAATTGATTAATATAGGCGTAATGTCTAGATGATAGTGACTGAACGTGTGTCTAAAAGCGATTAACGTTTCGGTCGATGTTATGTCTGCTTCCTGTACATTTCTTTCTTCGAGAAGAGGAGTCACTAAAGCGTTACTTTTTTCGGGAAAACAATACAGCCCTCCCCAAATTCCTGTTGGAGGTCTTTGTTCTAGCCATATCTCGCCATCATAATGAAATATAGCAAACCAAGCTTCCTTTACTGGCTTCTCTTTTTTTGGTTTTTTTCCTGGATAATCAAGTGGGTTACCTTGTCGATAAGAATGGCAACTCTCTTGTATGGGACAAAGTTCACATTTTGGCTTGGAGCGAGTACATATCATTGCTCCCATATCCATCATGGCTTGATTATATTTATCTACATCAATCGTCGGAGTATGAGTTTCTGCATGTTTCCATAGCTCGGACTCGACGGATTTCTTTCCTGGCCAACCTTCAACCACAAAAGCACGTGCGAGTGTTCGCTTAACATTTCCATCAAGAATCGCATGGGGTTGCTTATACACTGAAGATAGAATTGCAGCGGCTGTTGAACGACCAATACCAGGTAGAGCATGTACTTGCGCTATATCTAAAGGGAAAGTACCGTTATGTTGTTCAACAATGATTTGTGCCGTTTTATGTAGATTACGCGCACGAGCGTAGTAACCCAACCCAGTCCAAAGGTGTAAAACATCATCTTGAGATGCTGAAGCTAATGTTTCGATGGTCGGAAAGCGCTCAAGGAAACGCTCAAAGTAAGGTATCACGGTTGCTACTTGAGTTTGTTGTAGCATGATTTCAGATAGCCAGACACGGTAAGCATTTTTATTTTGTTGCCACGGTAAATGCTTGCGGCCATATTCTTCATACCATTCTAAAATGGATTTTGCAAAAGGCGTCACTTTATCTATAACCCTATTATACTTTGTTACTTAGAAGTGGAAGGTGCTTAGATGTAAAGTTACTTAAGCATGATAACTTGATGAGATTCATCGTATCACTGCAACTCTACTTATCTAAGGTATATACTTAGTGGGTAATGAGTAAATTCCATCACAGAACGCATAGCTTCTGCAACCTTAATTAAATTGAGGGAATAAAAACTTGCAGCAAGCGCAATTCTTTGGATAATTCAGCGTTTCAAATTGATTACGATCTGTAGGCAAAAAATATGAGTGAAGTCACCACCAACGAATATAACGAAGACGGTAAATTAATCCGTAAAATTCGCAGCTTTGTACGTCGCGAAGGTCGTTTAACAAAAGGGCAGGAATCAGCAATGAATGATTGCTGGCCAACAATGGGGATTGATTATCAAAAAGAGCTATTAAATTGGAAAGAAGTTTTTGGTAATGACAACCCTGTCGTACTTGAGATCGGCTTTGGTATGGGGGCTTCATTAGTCGAAATGGCTAAAAATGCACCGAATAAAAACTTCATTGGTATTGAAGTTCATAGCCCTGGTGTTGGCGCTTGTTTATCTTCTGCTCGTGATGAAGGCGTGAGTAATTTACGGGTCATGTGTCATGATGCTGTGGAAGTGTTTGAGCATATGATCCCAAATAGTAGCTTAATGGGCGTTCAATTGTTTTTTCCAGATCCGTGGCATAAAAAACGTCATCATAAACGTCGTATTGTTCAACTTCCTTTTGCTGAAATGGTTCGTGAAAAATTAATTTTGGATCAAGGGCTTTTCCATATGGCTACCGATTGGGAAAATTATGCAGAACATATGATTGAAATTATGAACGAAGCACCAGGTTATGACAATATTGCGCAGGATGGTGACTATATCCCTCGACCAGATGATCGTCCACTGACTAAATTTGAAGCTCGTGGTCACCGCCTTGGTCATGGCGTTTGGGATATTAAATACAAACGCAAAGCGTAAATTATTAAAATCGAAAAATACCATATAAAAAGTCAGCATTGCTGGCTTTTTATATAATAGAAACAATGACCTTTATCGGTATTGGAGAGAAATGGTGAAAGCCTTTTTAGAGGGTATTCTTGAAGAAGTTCGTCCATTATTAGGGCAAGGGCGAGTAGCTGATTACATACCAGCTCTCGCAGAAGTAAGCCCTAACAAACTGGGTATTGCCGTTTATACTAATGATAACCAGCTGTATGTGGCTGGGGATGCTGAAGAAGTATTTTCGATACAATCAATCTCTAAAGTATTGAGTTTAACATTGGCTTTAGAATTATATGAATCAAATGAAATATGGTCTAGGGTACGGAAAGAACCATCGGGTCAAGCATTTAATTCTATGATTCAGCTTGAAATGGAAGAGGGCATTCCTCGTAACCCATTTATTAATGCTGGTGCTGTTGTTGTGTCCGATATGTTACATTCTCGACTTGCTGCACCAAAGCATCGTTTCTTAGAGTTTGTGCGTAAGCTTTCCGGAAATACTCACCTTGTTTATGATAAATCAGTCGCTGATTCGGAGATGGATCATAGTGATCGAAATGCAGCTATTGCCTATTTAATGCGATCTTTTGGTAATTTTGAGAATGAAGTGATTCCTGTTTTAGAGAATTACTTCCATGCCTGTGCTTTAACGATGAGTTGTGTTGATTTGGCTAAAACATTTAGCTATCTCGCTAATCAAGGGCGATTGGTTCATTCAAAAGAAGAGATTGTAACGCCAGTGCAGTCGAAGCAGCTTAATGCTTTATTAGCGACTTGCGGACTATATGATGGCGCAGGTGAGTTTGCTTATCGAGTTGGCATGCCAGGTAAATCAGGTGTCGGCGGTGGTATTATTGCGGTGATCCCCGGTGAAATGACGGTAGCAGTTTGGTCCCCAGAACTGGATTCTTCAGGAAATTCCTTAGCAGGGACGAAAGCACTAGAGCTATTAACCACTAAACTCGGACGATCGATTTTCTAATTTATGAGTCATCGACACTTAGGAAGCTTATGTATTTTAACGAATACGACAACCTTCCTAAGTTTGATGATTATTCTTCTTCAGTCATGAAACCAGCAAGTAAATCATTTAAAAAGAGTTTACCTTTTTCAGTAATTTTCCAATGTGTATCGGTTTCTGATAAATAAGCTTTATCTAATGCCCAATGGATTGTGTCTTGAATTGAATTCAATTCTAATCCTGTCGTCATAACAAAATCCAATTTAGGGCACGCTTCGATGAGACGAAAGCGATTCATAAAAAACTCAAACGGACGATCATTTAGTGCAACATCTTGTTCATGACTTAAATAGGGTTTGACCATATTTTGATAGGCGGATAGATAGCCTTTAGGGTGCTTTATTTTCGTTGTTCTTAGAATACGCCCATCGTCAAAGCTTAATTTCCCATGGGCACCACAGCCAATGCCTAAATAGTCCCCAAAACGCCAATAGTTTAAGTTATGTTGGCATTGATAGTCTGGTTTGCTATAACCTGAAATCTCATATTGTATGTAACCGGCTTTGGTTAAACGTTTATGCCCTTCATCAAAAATTTCCCATAATTCATCGTCATCTGGAAGTATTGGTGGTTTGGAATAGAATAGAGTATTGGGTTCAATAGTAAGCTGATACCAAGATAAGTGAGGTGGATTGAGCTCAATGGCTTTATCTAAATCATTTAAAGCTTGAACGATCGTTTGATCTGGAAGTCCATGCATTAAATCAAGATTAAAGCTATTCAATCCGATAGTGTGTGCTAACTCCGCAGCATTGACAGCCTCTTTTTCACCATGGATACGACCGAGGTTGTTAAGTTTCTTTTCTTCGAAACTTTGCACACCAATAGAAATTCTATTTACCCCTGCTTTTTGATACCCAATGAAGCGTTCGACTTCAACTGTACCAGGATTTGCTTCCATCGTAATTTCAATGTTTTGCTTAAAAGGAAGTAAAGCTTCAACACCGGCTAATAGGGTTTTGATACCTTCAGCACTGATTAAACTAGGAGTTCCTCCACCAATAAAAATAGAATGCAGTAAGCGAGGATGATTATTGAGTTGATAGCGTTTTATATCAGTATCTAAATCTTCTAATAAAGCGGCTATATAATCTTGCTCTGGAATATCGTTTTTTAATGCATGTGAATTAAAATCACAGTAAGGGCATTTTTGTACGCACCATGGGATATGGATATATAAACTGAGAGGTGGAGGAGTGAGCATCATAACCTTTGGATCCCGTTAGAGTTGATGTTGTGATAGTTGCGTAAAGAGCTGCGAGAGTGCTTTACCACGATGTGATAACTCTTTTTTACGCTGAGGAGGTAATTCAGCGGAAGCGCATTTATCTTCAGGAACATAAAAGATAGGATCATAACCAAATCCATTTTCGCCTTGAGGAGAGAGCAGTATTTGGCCTTCCCATTGTCCGTGGCAAATAATGGGAGTGGGGTCATCAGCGTGACGCATATAGACAAGCACACAATGGAAACGAGCAGAGCGTAACTTTTCTGAAACCCCCTCCATGTCTTTCAGTAATTTTTCTAAATTATGTTGATCGGTTGCCTCTTCGCCAGCATAGCGAGCAGAATAAATACCAGGAGCTCCCTGTAAATAATCGACTTCTAAACCCGAATCATCAGCAATAGCAGGGTATCCCGTTTCTTGAGCGGCATGTCGAGCCTTGATGATGGCATTTTCGATAAAGGTAGTACCAGTTTCAGCCACGCTTGATACATCTAGATCCGTTTGTGCAATGACGTTAAAACCAAAGTCAGATAGTAAGGTCGCCATTTCGCGAACTTTACCTTGATTACCTGTCGCAAGTACGAGCTTTTTCATTTTTTCTCCCCGTGTTTTTATTCTTCAACATAAAACGTTTGTTGGAATTGCATTTTACCACTGCCGATAACACCTGCATCAACATCAAGATAAAAGGTTAATCTTTCTTCATTACTAATAGAAAACTCAGCAATGTAATAAATAGCATTTTCCTCCTTAATTTCTTGGAAGTTAAGCTCTTTAATTTGTCCTATTAGGTTTTTCGCGTAACCTGAAACGTTGGCGGTTGTGGCTGGTTTACCTAACTTCGATTTATCGAGAATACTAATATTAATGAGTGAAGAGCGCCCACTACGTGTTAATTGATAATGTTTAGCGACAGTCGGAGTTAAAAATGTGGAATTAAAAGCCGAGTAATGAACTTCAATATCTTTGACTTCTTTAAATTGTCCTGCCAATACAAAGGCTGGAAAGAGAAATGTTGTGATTAGTATACCTATTCTTTTTGATAATCTTAGCATTGTGATCTCCTTAATAGGGTTTAAATAAAAAGCGAAGGTTAATCTTCCTTCGCTTTTTTATGATAGAGAACCTTTGATGTCGGTGAATCATTAGATAAAGAAGCCACCGATAGAGCAATGGGTAATCATGTATAAGTATTATAAGTTGTGCCAAATCGGCCCAATAAGATCACCCATTAGGAAGTTAGCGAATTGTAAAATGATAAATAAAACAAGCACACTTAAATCTAACCCTCCCATGGACGGTAATATACGACGAATTGGGTTTAGAAGAGGAGCGGTTAGTTGATTAAATACATGCTCCATCGGGCTGCGGCCTTGGCTAACCCAACTCATAATAGCCGTCAGTAATAAGACCCAAAAAACCATACTACCCGCGGCCTTCAACAAAGATAGAGCGCCAAGCAGTAGGAAATAAATGTCGAGAGTCAGTTGTCCTGAGCTGCTTAACATGACGAGAGCTACAAATTTGAGTGTACATAGAAAGTAGGCAAATAGTAGAGTGGATAAATCGATACTGCCAATAGAAGGAACTATACGACGTAAAGGACCAACGATAGGTTGAGTGGCTTTGACGACAAACTGTGAGAATGGATTGTAAAAATCCGCGCGAGAAGCTTGTAACCAAAAGCGCAGTAATACAACCATAATATAGAGATCAAACAAAGTGTTGACCAAAAAGCTCATTGAGTTCATTTAGGTATCCTTTAAAGTGGGATCGGGTCAGTGTATTTTATTGGTAAACTTAACCCATTTAATATACAGCTTAAAACAGTTTTTCCATTTCTTCTGCTCGTTTTACCGCAGCTTGCATTGCCCTGGTGACCATGAGCTCTAAGTCATGCTCTTTAAAGGTTCGTATTGCCTCTGCAGTGGCACCACCTTTTGAAGTCACATTCATGCGCAATGTTTCCAAGTTGACATCAGGGTTATCGATCACCATTTTTGCAGCACCTAATGCCGCTTGTTGAATCAGTAAACGAGAGGTATCTTCGTCAAAACCTTGAGCCATGCTCTCTTTTTGCATCGCTTCCATGAATAGGAAGAAGTACGCTGGGGAGCTGCCTGCAGCAGCAATGACATCATTGATTTTTGATTCACTTTCAACCCAACATATTTTTCCTACAGCTTTCATCAGATCGCCTGCAAATACTTTGTCGTCTTCGTTAATATGTTGTGGTGCAAATAAACCACTCATACCTTCACTCAGCATCGATGGGGTATTAGGCATAACGCGTATAAGATTTAATTTGTGTTGTAACATGTCATCGAAACGATGAGCTTGTATACCCGCAGCAATTGAAATAACCAGCTTATTGGACCAATCGAGGTTTTGTAATGGCTTTAAAACCTCTTCCATTAACTGAGGTTTTACCGCAAGTACGATAACCTCAGCATCTTGTGTCGCTGCAATGTTATTTTGTAATGTCGTTATTCCTAAGTCACCTTGGACTTTGGCACAGGTATTTGAGCTTTTAGCCGTTGCTTTAATTAATTCTTTTGGGTAACCGCTATTAATCAAACCGGAAATAATGGCTTGTGACATGTTGCCAGCACCAATAAAAGCGAGTTTTTTATGTTCCATTTAATGTGTTTCCTTATACCAATGATAGGGTAAGCTTACGTTATATTCTGGTTATAGTGATGGAGTTGGCGTTACTTTTGGTAATCACGAGTCCCAAAAATAGCAGTGCCAATACGCACCATTGTACTACCGGATTCAATAGCCGCTTCCATATCACCACTCATTCCCATCGATAATGTATCAACAGTGTTGTAATGCTCTTTCAGTTGCGAATGAAGTTGATGTAAGTGTTGAAATGCATTCAATTGTTGTTCATAGCTAGAGACATTCGCCGGAATGGACATCAGTCCGCGTAAGGTGAGCTTTTCCTGTGTTGCAATAAAAGCTGCAAGCGCGAAGACATTTTTGGGTTCAACTCCTGATTTTGATGTTTCACCGCTGGTATTGACCTGTATCAGTACCTGCAAGTTGTCCATTGTTTCTGGGCGTTGATCATTTAAGCGCTTCGCTATTTTGTCTCGATCAATGGTATGAATCCAATCAAAGCTTTCAGCGACAGGGCGAGTCTTATTGGATTGTATTGGTCCGATAAAATGCCATTCTAATTCTTTAGATAAAGAATGTTCTTTAAAGACGCTCACTTTATCCACACCTTCTTGGACATAATTTTCACCAAAAGCACGTTGTCCAGCTTTAATCGCTTCTTCAATCGCACTAACAGGTTTTGTTTTACTCACCGCTAAAAGTTGCACTGACTTTGGAGATCGACCGCATTTTTCTATTGATGAATCAATTTGTTGGGTGATTGCTTCTAGGTTTTGTTTGATACTGTTCATAGATTAATCTTATGGGGAAAATGATGAATATTGCCGAATTACTCGATTTTAGTGTAAAGCATAAGGCGTCGGATTTACACCTGTCTGCCGATGTCCCTCCTATGGTACGTGTAGATGGAGATGTAAGGAAGCTTGATGTGCCTTCATTGTCCCATGCTGAGGTACATAGCATGATTTTTGACATCATGAACGATAAGCAACGAGGTGAATTTGAAGAGCGGCTGGAAGTCGACTTCTCTTTTGAATTGCCAGATATCGGCCGATTTCGAGTGAATGCATTTAATCAGTCTCGTGGGTGTGCTGCGGTTTTTCGTACTATTCCATCAACCATTCCGACCCTTGGCGATCTTGATGCTCCCGATATTTTTGAAAGAATTTCGAGTTTAGAAAAAGGTTTAGTCTTAGTGACGGGGCCTACAGGTTCTGGTAAATCAACGACATTGGCTGCCATGGTTGATTATATTAATCGACATCATAATAAGCACATCTTAACGATTGAAGATCCTATTGAATTTGTTCATACGGGACAAAAGTGTTTGATCAACCAACGAGAAGTGCATCGAGATACGCATAGTTTTTCAAACTCCCTACGTAGTGCACTACGTGAAGATCCTGATGTCATATTAGTCGGAGAGCTGCGTGATAAAGAAACGATCAGTTTAGCGTTAACAGCCGCTGAAACAGGACACCTTGTCTTTGGAACTTTGCATACCAGTTCAGCAGCTAAGACTGTTGATCGTATTATTGATGTATTTCCTGCTGGTGATAAGGATATGGTGCGATCAATGCTATCAGAATCAGTGAAAGCTGTGATAGCTCAGAAGTTATTCAAGCGCTTTGGTGGCGGAAGAGTTGCGTGCCACGAGATTATGATGGCAACTCCAGCCATTCGTAATTTGATCCGAGAAGATAAGGTCGCTCAAATGTACTCCATGATCCAAACCGGTGCGGCTTATGGAATGCAAACCATGGAACAAGGAGCTAAAAACCTAATTCTAGAGGGGATCGTTGAATCGGATGAAGTAGAGCGAAAGATTTCGATAGCACCGATGGTAATGTGAGGCGATAGAGATGGATCATAAATTGATTTTAAAAGAGATGATTGATCGTAAAGCATCCGATCTGTATATCACGGTTGATGCCCCAATTATGTATCGTGTTGATGGGCAACTTACTCCCTATGGAGATAGGCTTGATCAGTCACAGGTTTATACTCTATTAAATATGATGATGGACGATGATCGTCAAGCTGAATACGAACAAAACAAAGAAGCCAATTTTGCGGTTGTTGAGTCTATTGGTCGATTCAGGGTGAGTGCTTTTATTCAAAGAGAAATGCCAGGAGCGGTTATTCGTCGTATTGAAACACAGATCCCCAGTTTTGAACAATTGCGACTACCGAATGTATTACGTGAATTATCAACTTTAAAAAGAGGTTTGATATTGGTTGTTGGTGCAACAGGATCGGGTAAATCGACAACGATGGCAGCCATGACAGGGCATCGTAATGAAACGACATCGGGCCATATATTGACGGTGGAAGATCCGATTGAGTTTGTACATGATCATAAACAGTGCATAGTTACTCAGCGAGAAGTGGGTTTAGATACCGACAGTTATGAAGTTGCGCTGAAAAACTCATTGAGACAAGCTCCAGATATGATATTGATCGGCGAGATACGTTCCCGTGAAACGATGGAATATGCGATGACGTTTGCTGAAACTGGTCATTTATGCATGGCGACATTACATGCAAATAATGCGAACCAAGCACTGGAACGTATTCTGCATCTTGTACCTAAAGAACAAAAAGAACAATTTCTTTTCGATCTTTCAATGAACCTTAAAGGTGTGGTCGCACAGCAGTTAGTTCGAGATAAAAGCGGTACAGGAAGGCATGGGGTATTTGAGTTGTTACTGAATACACCAAGAGTGTCTGATTTAATTCGACGTGGTGATTTGCATGAATTAAAAGCAACGATGGCCAGCTCAACTCAAAGTGGAATGCAAACCTTTGACCAAGCGTTATTTCGGTTATTACAAGACGGTAAGATCACTGAAGAAGATGCGATGCATAGCGCTGATTCACCAAACGATTTACGTATTATGCTGAAAACCCAACGAGGAGAGACTTTAGGTACAGGGAGCTTAGTTGGGGTGAGTCTTGATATGAGCTGATTACGGGGAGTTAAGCCTGATTGTCATTATCATGATGATAATGGTATATGATTGTTTTATCTAAATAATATACCATTATTCAATGCTGTGTACTGGGTTTTAAACTTAAGAGGCTTTAAAAAGAGTCAGACCATCCATCGCTATCTGACATATCAGGTGCACCAGCGATTGCATTTTCTTCATCGGCCCATTCTCCAAAATCAATCATTTGGCATTTTTTACTGCAAAAAGGGCGATAGGGACTTTTTGCACTCCATTCCACATCACTTTTGCATTGAGGGCATTTTACTTTTGTTATTGAATCCGACATATATTTTCCCGTATTTTTAATCAGCCCATAGGTTTTCAAACCAGCTTTCTAAGATAACAACAGCAGATTGGCAGTCTACGTTACCTTTTGTAAGTGCTTTATAGCCCCCAAAGGCATAAAGCTCAGCGCGAGCCTCTGTTGATGATAATCGCTCATCATGTAATTCAACGGGTAAGTTAAAGCGACCGTGTAGACGGTTGGCAAACTTTTTAGCTCGTGCAGTAATATCTTTTAAGGCATTACCATGTAAATCCGCTGGCTGACCAACAACCAATAAATCGGGTTGCCATTCTTTAATTTGTTTTTCAATTTCATCCCAGTTTGGAATACCGTCATTAGCTTTAAATGCTTTTAAAGGAGATGCAGTTCCTGTGATCTCTTGACCAATAGCTGTTCCAATACTTTTTGTGCCAAAATCAAAGGCCATAATGGTTTTTGTCATTGTGGTATCTCGTTTATGCGTGCCCAGATTGAGCAGATAATTGGCAAGGATTAATACCAAGGCTTTCTACGGCTTTATTCCAACGCTCAGGAATCGGCGTATTGAACATGATATTGGCATCTGCCGCGATAGTGAGCCATGAATTATCCGTTAATTCAGTCTCTAATTGTCCAGCTTCCCACCCAGCATAGCCTAATGCCACTAGATATGAATCCGGTTCAGCATTCGTCCCTAAAACGCTTAATATATCTTTTGAAGTAGTGATACTAATTTGTTCGGTCATCTGAATACTCGAATCGTAAGTATCATGAGGTTTGTGAAGGATAAACCCACGATCTTCTGAAATGGGTCCACCACTAATCACTAACCTTTCTAAGCTTTTTAATTTACTTTTAGGGTAAGCAGGATCCACTTGCGCTTGTTCGAGCATGGACCCTATCGTTAAATCAATAGGAGCATTAATGATAATACCCATTGCACCATCGTTGTTATGCTCACAAAGATAAACCACACTATGTTGAAAATAAGGGTCATTCATTCCAGGCATAGCCACTAAAAAATGGTTACTGAGATCCATTTCTACTCCTATTGTAATGATTTATTATGCTTTTTTTAATCGAGCTTCAATCGCGTCCATTAATTTACCCGTAATGGATATATCAAACGCCGCCTCAATTTCACGTATACACGTTGGGCTTGTTACATTGATTTCAGTTAATTTATCACCAATAACATCTAAGCCAACAAATATGAGACCTTTTTCTTTTAATGTAGGTCCGACGGCTTCTGCTATTTTTCTATCAGTGTCACTGATTGCTCTTGCTTCACCACGACCACCAGCAGCAATGTTACCTCGTGTTTCGCCTTTAGCTGGAATACGAGCAAGACAATACGGCATCGGTTCTCCATCAACAACGAGAATACGTTTATCACCATTGCTAATATCAGGAACAAACGTTTGTGCCATTGCGTAGTTTTGCCCATGACTTGTCAATGTTTCAATGATAACGGAGACATTTGGATCGCCCGCTTTAACGCGAAAAATTGAAGCACCACCCATACCATCTAGAGGCTTGAGGATAATATCACCGTGCTCCTTTTGGAATGCTTTGATTTTCTCTGATTTACGCGTCACAGTCGTAATTGGAGTTAACTCAGGGAACCAAGCAGTGAAGAGTTTTTCGTTACAATCACGTAAACTTTGTGGTTTGTTAACGATCAATGTACCTTCATCTTCTGCTCGTTCAAGAATGTAGGTAGCATAGATAAACTCGGTATCAAAAGGAGGATCTTTACGCATTAAGACCGCATCAAGATCCGAAAGTTTGATTGTTTGTTCTGACTTGAAATCATACCAGTTACTTGGGTCTTCTTTTAATTCAACAATTTTGGTATCAGCAATAGCAACACCTTGCTCTATATGAAGATCTTGCATCTCCATATAATGAATCTCATAGCCACGTCGCTGAGCTTCTAACATCATTGCGAAGCTTGAATCTTTTTTGATATTAATGGATGAAATAGGATCCATTACGATACCAAGTTTTATCATGGGGATATCTCCTAATTAGCCAAGATCACCGAAGCGAACTTGTAAAGCGGTTATAGCGGTTAGGGCTGCAGTTTCAGTTCTAAGAACTCGAGGTCCTAGTAATGTTTCTTCGAATTGATGGTCACGAGTCATTATAATTTCATCACTGGATAATCCACCTTCAGGCCCGATTAACAATTTTAATTTACTGACAGGTGAAGGAAGAGTATTGATCGAGTGTTTCGCTCTTGGATGTAGGTTGAGTTTCAATCCATCGTAGCTCTCTTTACACCATTCTTCTAATGGCATTATTGGTCTAATCTCTGGCACGATGTTTCGGCCTGACTGTTCACATGCAGCAATGGCAATTTTTTGCCATTGCTGCAGCTTTTTGTCAAATCGTTTTTGATCGAGCTTTACGCCACAACGTTCTGAAAGCAAAGGGGTAATGGTATTGACACCTAGCTCAATTGATTTTTGTATGGTGAATTCCATTTTATCACCACGAGAGATAACTTGGCCAAGATGAATATCCAATGGCGATTCTAGATTGTTATGATTCTTCTCTCTTACATTGACTATGACACTTTTCTTTGTTATTTGAGTAATAGTGGCTGGATATTCATGATTGGTTCCATCAAAGAGTATGATCTCTTGCTCAATCTTCATACGCAGCACTCGACCTATGTGTCCTGAGGCATCTTCACTCAGTGACAGCTCACCAAGTTGAGTTATCGGGCTAGGGTGGTGAATTCTAGGTATACGCATTGATAAGAGCCTTTGTTATGCAGTGTTGATAGTATCAAAAGTTTAGTTGGTATATTGCAAAGTAGCGTTGCATTGGCGGCATAAATACTGTGTTTCGCCACGCTGAACTTTATTGTGCCTTCTTATTGTCAGCTGGTGTGAAGTGCACTGGCAATGGTAGGGAAAAAGTGTACCTTGAACTGAACGAATATCAAAGCTATGTGTTGTCTTTGCTCGGATTTTAAAGACCCCTTCCATTACCGTCTTCCATTCTTTTCCATGTGGCTTAACTTTGCCATATAAAGAAAAAGTAATGAGATGTGCGACTTCATGAGGAATAACTTCGTAGCAAAAGGCATCGAAATTTTCATGCATCAAGATAAGGTTTAAACGAATTTCATTTTGATACAAATAGGCCTTTCCTGCCGTTTTCCCTTTGACATTAAAATTAACTGAAGGGATACAGAAAGAGCGACTATAGGCTGCTTGTGCTAATTCTATATGAGCTTTGATTGTGTGCTTTGCTTCTGATAAGTAGTGAATTTGTTGTTTGGTGGTAATGGAAGCGAAAGGGGAGGATACGGTCATGGAAAAAAGAAACCCTACATAGAAAGAGATATGTAGGGTAACTGAATTTAAGTTTTATTTATACTCTTAGAGATCAATTGGCTTCCTAGTTATGATGGTTACGTTTGATGATTGCATGGTATCCATGCCAAGTTGCGTAAGCGATGATAGGCATTGTGATGATCATTGCTGCACCTTGTGTGATTACTCCTAAGGCCACAGCTAATGCAATCATAATTGACCAAATCACCATAGTACCTTTATTTTGTTTTACGGCATTGGCACTACTGATCATTGCTGTTACGACATCAATTCTTCTTTCCATCATCATTGGAATTGAGAAGGCTGACAGACTAAAGATAGCGACGATAAATACCGTACTTACTAATCCCCCTAATGTAAGGAATGGAATAAATTGTTCAAAGTTAGCCCCTTGTACGCTTGGATATAAAGCATGAAGGATTGTGGCTACTCGCATCCATAAAATCATTGCCATAACCAAAATAACAGCAAAGAACCATTGAGATTGTGTATTTCTAGTAATCGCTTTCATTGAGTGCAGTAAGCGAGGGGTATGGTGTTTCTCTTTTTGCCAGCTCACATCATATAACCCTAACGCTAAAAATGGGCCGACTAGCATAAGTAGAATCAAGCTGGAGAATATAACCATAGGCGAGCCGTGTAAGCTCACTAACTGTTCAATACCAAAAGTGGCCACAGCGAAACATAAACCATAAAAGAGGCTGATAAAGGGCGCGCTTACAAAATCGCCAATGGCAAGAAATAACCAATGGAACGGAGATGAAGCCGCTACATTCCTACTTGGTATGATTGTGAAACTGTTTGTTCTTTGATTTGATACTGAATGTGAGTTTGTTCGAGTGTTTGGCATTGTGGCCTCCGAAGCTCTACAACTGTGTTAGAGATAAATGAGATTGCCAATATTTACGTTAGCGTGTGATAAAAGATCAAAAAGGCGCCCATTAAAAATGGACGCCTTGCATTTATTTATATGCTGCTTGAAATCGACTCATCAAATGACTAGTCGAATACAGGTTTATTTCAACTTAGCAAAGTCACGTAAAGCATCAACTTTATCGGTTGCTTCCCATGGGAATTCATTACGACCAAAGTGACCGTAAGCAGCTGTCTTTTTATAGATAGGCTGAAGTAGGTTAAGCATTTCTTGTAGGCCATATGGGCGTAGGTCAAAATGTTGACGCACAGATTCAATAATGATGTCGTGTGACACTTTTTCGGTGCCAAAAGTCTCAATCATAATCGATGTTGGATCGGCAACACCTATTGCGTAAGATAATTGAATTTCACAACGATCGGCCATACCAGCAGCAACAATATTTTTAGCAACATAACGCGCAGCGTAGGCTGCAGAACGATCCACTTTAGATGGATCTTTACCAGAGAATGCTCCACCACCATGTCGTGCCGCACCACCGTAAGTATCAACGATAATTTTACGACCAGTCAATCCACAGTCACCCATTGGACCGCCAATGACAAAACGACCAGTTGGGTTAATAAAGAATTTAGTCTCTTTATTTAACCACTCAGAAGGAAGAACAGGTTTGATAATTTCTTCCATAACGGCTTCGCGTAATTCTGGAGTAGAGATTGAATCACAATGTTGAGTTGAAAGAACAACGGCATCAATACCGACTATATTCCCTTTATCATATTGGAAGGTCACTTGAGATTTTGCATCAGGGCGCAACCAATCCAAAGTGCCACTCTTACGTACTTCAGCTTGGCGTTCAACTAAACGGTGAGAGTAAGTAATCGGAGCGGGCATTAAAACTTCAGTTTCATTGGTAGCATAACCAAACATAATACCTTGATCGCCAGCACCTTGATCTTTAGGATCAGCTTTATCAACCCCTTGATTAATATCAGGTGATTGTTTACCAATGGTATTTAAAACAGCACAAGAATCGGCATCAAACCCCATTTCTGAGTTTACATAGCCAATTTCGCGTACTGTTTGACGAGTTAATTCTTCGATATCAACCCATGCAGAAGTGGTTACTTCACCACCCACCATTACCATACCGGTTTTAACATAGGTTTCACAAGCAACACGAGCTTTTGGATCTTGCTCTAAAATGGCATCTAAAACGGCATCAGAAATTTGATCTGCAATTTTATCTGGATGACCTTCAGAAACAGATTCTGAAGTGAATAAATGCTTAGCCATAACTTCTCCTAGTTACTGGTTGGTTTTTATGTCTATTGATAGTGACAAAATTATTGTTCTACAGTTCAATAGATATTTAGGTGTTTTTACATCTAGACGTCTATTCTAGTTATTTACGGTCTATTCTACAAGAGATAATTTCAATGTTATTAATGACAAGCCATACTGAATGTTAGGTAATTGTAAACTTGGTGTTGCTATTGATGTAGATCAAGTTTTTATCTTTGATTTTCGGTACAAATACAGGTGATTTGACTTGAAATTTAAACTCGAAGACGCAATATACTCGAGTAGCTTTTATTACTTAGTCTTGGCTAGGGTAACAATTTTTAAATAATAGAGGACTTAATATGTCTGTAATTAAAATGACCGACTTGGATCTTGCTGGAAAACGAGTTTTTATCCGTGCGGATCTCAATGTACCTGTAAAGGAAGGTAAGGTAACATCAGATGCGCGTATTCTTGCATCTTTACCAACGATTAAGCACTGTTTAGAAGCGGGTGCTAAAGTCATGGTAACATCACACTTAGGTCGTCCAACGGAAGGTGCATATTCTGACGAGTTCTCTTTACTACCCGTTGTTGATTACTTAAATGATGCGCTAAGCTGTGACGTTAAATTAGCTAAAGACTATTTAAATGGTCTGGAGTTAAATACAGGTGAGCTTGTTGTGTTAGAAAATGTTCGCTTTAACAAAGGCGAAAAGAAAAATGATGAAGCATTATCTAAGCAATATGCAGAACTATGTGATGTCTTTGTAATGGATGCCTTTGGTACAGCTCACCGCGCACAGGCTTCAACTCATGGTGTAGGTATGCACGCACCGATTGCTTGTGCTGGTCCACTATTGGCGAATGAACTTGAAGCACTAGGCCAAGCGATGGATAAACCAGCAAGACCTATGGTCGCGGTTGTTGGCGGTTCTAAAGTATCGACTAAACTAACAGTTTTAGAGTCACTATCTAATATTGCAGATCAATTAGTTGTTGGTGGCGGAATTGCAAATACATTTATTGCTGCAGCTGGCCACAATGTTGGCAAATCTCTTTATGAAGAAGATCTCGTTGAAACTGCTAAGAAATTAATGAAAGAATGTGCTATTCCTGTTGCGACAGATGTGGCATGTGCAAAAGCGTTTGATGAGAATGCAGAAGCTGAAATCAAGCATGTATCTGAAGTTTGTGATGATGATATGATTTTTGATTTAGGCCCTAATTCAACAGCCGAATTAGCTCAGATCCTAAAAAATGCAAAAACCATTCTTTGGAATGGTCCAGTAGGTGTCTTTGAGTTTAAAAACTTTGAAGCAGGCACTGAAGGTATCTCTCGAGCGATTGCTGAATCTGAAGGTTTCTCCGTTGCTGGTGGTGGCGATACACTTGCTGCGATCGATAAGTTTGGTATTAAAGCGGACGTTTCTTATATTTCTACTGGTGGTGGTGCATTCCTTGAGTTTGTTGAAGGAAAAGTACTTCCGGCGGTTGAAATGTTGGAAACTCGCGCAAAAGCGTAATATATAAGAAAGCAGGTGCTTTCTAATTTGCTGCTGCAAAAATGCTCGATTTTTGGTAGTATATTATTCAGCCTATCTTAAAGGCAGCAAGCAATCGAAATTACTGTACATATTCGAAATGTTTATAAAATAATTCGAAGTGTCAAATAAATTGTAATATATAGTAGGACTCTATCATGTCTAAGATCTTTGATTTCGTAAAACCAGGTGTTATCTCTGGTGATGATGTACAAAAAGTATTCCAAGTTGCAAAAGAAAACGGTTTTGCTCTTCCTGCAGTTAACACGATTGGTACTGATTCTATCAATGCTACATTAGAAGCTGCAGCTAAAGTTAAAGCTCCAGTTATTGTTCAATTTTCTAATGGCGGTGCTGCATTTGTTGCGGGTAAAGGTCTTAAATTAGAAGGTCAAGGCAGTCAGATTCTTGGTGCTATTGCTGGTGCAAAATACGTTCATGCAGTTGCTGAATCTTATGGTGTTCCAGTTATCTTACACACTGACCATGCAGCAAAGAAACTGCTTCCTTGGATTGACGGTTTATTAGATGCTGGTGAAAAGTTTTACGCTGAAACAGGTAAGCCATTATTCTCTTCTCATATGATCGACTTATCTGAAGAATCTTTAGAAGAAAATATTGAAATCTGTGCTCAATATCTAGGTCGTATGGCTAAAATGGATATGACTCTAGAAATTGAATTGGGTTGTACTGGTGGTGAAGAAGATGGTGTTGATAACACTGATATGGATCAATCAGAACTTTACACGTCTCCTGAAGATGTTGCATATGCTTATGAAAAGCTAAATGCAGTTAGCCATCGTTTTAGTATTGCGGCTTCATTTGGTAATGTACACGGCGTATATAAACCAGGTAATGTGGTACTTACACCAACTATTTTACGTGATTCACAAGCATACTGTTCAGAGAAGTTTGGTTTACCAGCAAATTCTTTAGACTTCGTATTCCACGGCGGTTCAGGTTCTTCTTTAGAAGAGATTCGTGAGTCAATCAGCTACGGTGTTGTAAAAATGAACATTGATACTGATACGCAGTGGGCTGCATGGGATGGCATTCGTCAGTTCTCTTCTGATAACTTTGATTACCTACAAGGTCAAATTGGTAACCCTACAGGCGTAGATTCTCCAAATAAGAAATACTACGATCCACGTGTATGGCTACGTAAAGGCCAAGAAAGCATGGTTACTCGTTTAGAACAGGCGTTCTCTGATCTAAACTGTGTTGATGTTCTGTAATCAGAATACATTTCTATAGAAACGCAGCCAATTGGCTGCGTTTTTTTATGCTAGTAATTGAATTATTATTTAAATATCGCTTTCTTCATGTACTTTATAATGTATTAATTAATAACATTGCAATCGTAAACATCATAAGAGTAATCGATATATCAATATATTTACGAACTTTTGGCTGTGATAGTGTAGAGCTGAGCTTTGCAGCGCTTATTGACAAAGTATAAAACCAAACAAATGAAGCTAATGCAGTACCTATTGCAAAAGAGATACGATCTTGTTCTGCAAATTGCCCCCCAATTGATCCTAGAATAACGACAGTATCTAAATATAGATGTGGATTTAATACCGTTACCGCCATAGCACCAAGGATAACAGTTCCTTTGCGTTGTAATGGTATGTGTTGAGGCTCACTTTGTTTACTGTTAGGAGTCAAAGCATTCTTTAGAGATAATGCCCCATACCCAAATAAAAAAAGAATACCGGCAATAGTGACTATTTGTAGTAGAGTTTCATTTTTGGCAAGCATAGCACCACCACCAAATATACCTAGAGAAATAAAACACATATCTAAAAAACTGCAAATAGCGGCAGTTGTTAAGTGGTATTGACGATTTATCCCTTGCTTTAACACGTAAGCATTTTGAGCACCAATGGGTATGATCATTGCAGCGCCTAAACCAAAGCCTTGTAATAAAACCCAGAAATTCATAAATAACCTAATTGAAAATTAATATTAGAAAGTGAGTAGAGAATAAAATAATCTACAGTATTAATATAATTAATTAATTTAATTACTCATAAGCTAGGCTTATAGTGAAGGGTTCATGAAAAACATCGATTATAAATTGATAGAAGCACTTAATGCTGTGATATCGACAGGAAGCTTTGAAAAAGGGGCGATGAAATTGTGCATCTCACAATCTGCGATTTCACAAAGAATCAAGCAATTAGAGAAATACATATCACACCCAGTACTGGTTCGTGAATCTCCTCCTCGAGCAACTAAAATAGGTCATAAACTTTTAGGTTTATTACAAAGAGTTAAAATGCTTGAAGGAGATGTATTACCAAACCTCAACATAGAAGAGACGAATAA
Organism: Vibrio sp.; assembly: GCA_028131545.1. GTDB lineage: Bacteria > Pseudomonadota > Gammaproteobacteria > Enterobacterales > Vibrionaceae > Vibrio. The sequence continues at coordinate 21,169 of JAOICL010000029.1, forward strand.
GGCTATTCCTATTGATATAGCAACGAATGCGGATAGCTTAGCAACTTGGTTATTACCTTCTTTACAAGATATTTTAGAAAAAGAGAGTGTAGAGTTTAATTTTACAGTTCTAAGTGAGCAGAGAACATTAGATAAATTAAAAAATGGTGAGGTGATTGGGGCTATTAGTACGATTGATAAAACAATAGCTGGATGTGAATCTATCTTTTTGGGGTATTTGGAATATATTTGTGTAAGTAGTCCTAAATTTTATCAAAAACACTTCCATAAAGGGGTAAATAATTCTTCTTTATTAAAAGCGCCAACAGTCACTTATGATGAGTTTGATAAAATTCATCATGATTTTCTTAGTGAACATTATAATGTGAATGATATAGAGATTGTACACAAAGTGGCTAACTCAGAGGCATTTGTAAAATTAGCTAAAATGGGAACTGCCTACTGTTTGATTCCTGTCTTACAAATTGCATATGAATTAAAGACAGGGGAGCTTATCAATATTTCAAGCTCTTTAAGGAGTCGTTATCCGATCTATTGGCACCATTGGCAATTAGAAAGCCCAAAAATGAAGCGGGTGACGAATGCTATTGTAAAGTATGCAAGAAAGGAGTTACCACAGGGGTAGATAAAAGTTTAATAAAAGCAAGCAACATCTAAGTATGGGCACTGCTTGCTTTTATGACTATGCAATTTCTAATACAGTATTAATTATTTGCATATCTTTTAGTAGGTGTTTATCAAGAATATCAGCTGCTTGATCTGCATCTTTAGCTAGTGCGCATTTCATGATCATTTCTTGTTCATCGATATCAAATAAATATTCATCATTCGCACGAGACATTGCTAGATAGCGATATCGTTTTATTTGACTAATAACATCGGAGAAAAACTCAAATAATTTAGAGGAATTAGCACCTTCAAGAAGGGATATATGGAACAAAGAGTGTTGCTCTTCGTATTTAGACCAGTCAAGCTCATCAATATTTTGGCGTGTGCGTGATAAACGATGAAAAGCAGCAAGAACATCAAGTTCCCATGATTCATCACCTGTTTCGATTGCTTTTTTCAGAAGAATTTTAGAAACAAAACGTAAACTTTCATAAAGATCATTTAATTCATCTTGAGAGATTGGAGCAACCCAACACCCCTTCTGAGGTTCAAGTTGAACGTACTTACTCCAAGATAGTTGGACAAGAGCTTCACGAATAGGGGATGCGCCAACGTTATATTTCTCTTTTAATTCAGCAACAACCAATTTTTCACTTGGTTGCAATTCACCGAATAATATATCGTCACGAATGAGTTTTGCTACTTTATCTGTAAGAGTGGGGCTTGGCATTTTACTATCCTTAAACCAAAACTTAATGGTCGACAACTGACGGTTATTAAGTGGGAATCAGTAACACCATGTCACTGACTTTAAATTGTTTATAAATGTTAATTATTTTAACAAAAAAAATCAACCTTTATATATAAAAAAAGAGAGCTTTCGCTCTCTTTTATATAATAATCAGTAAGTAACAAATTATAGTACGTGGACTGAAGCCGTGTTTGTTGTACCAGAAGGTACTAAAGCACCAGATACCATAACAATAATATCGCCTTTTTGACCTAATCCTGTTTCTAATGCCAGTTCTTTTCCGTATTTAAAGAAGCTATCTGTACTATCAATTTCATCAACAAGAACAGGCGTAATACCTTTAGTTAAGACTAAGTGTTTAGCTGTTTTTGCTTCAGATGTTAAAGCTAGTATATTAGCTGTCGGGAAGTATTTACGAACTGAACGAGCAGATTTACCACCTTTTGTCGCAACGACAATTAAAGGAGCTGCTAATTTTTCAGCTGAATCAACAGCACTTTTACATACCGCTTCTGTAATACGCAAACGAGGGCTGTCTAAACGAGACCCTAGTTCAGCTTGAACGATTCTATCTGTACGTTCTGCAATTTGAGACATCATAGTAACCGCTTCAATTGGGTACTTACCTTTAGCAGTTTCACCAGATAACATTACTGCATCCGTTCCATCTAAAATAGCGTTTGCAACATCACCAGCCTCAGCTCGTGTTGGGCGTGGATTCTTTATCATAGAATCTAGCATCTGTGTTGCTGTAATCACGACTTTACGAGCTCGATTACATTTCTCAATCATCATTTTTTGAGCGAAGATAACTTCCTCTGCTGGGATTTCTACACCTAAATCACCACGAGCAACCATTATACCATCTGAAAGTTCAAGAATTTCATCGAAATTATCGACACCTTCTTGGTTTTCAATCTTAGATATAATGTGAATATTTTGGCCACCATTAGCATCGAGTACTTCACGGATCTCACGTACATCAGATGCCTTTCGGATGAAAGATGCAGCAACATAATCGACATCTTGCTCACAACCAAATTTCAGGTCGTTTTTATCTTTATTAGAAAGAGCTGGCAGTTTTACTGATACACCAGGAAGGTTGACACCTTTATTTTCACCGAGAGCACCATTATTTAATACTTTACATTTAACTTCAGTATTTGTTGTTGCGATTACTTCCATCTCAATAAGGCCGTCGTCAACAAGAACGGTATTACCAACAGATAAATCTTCAGCAAAACCTAAATAGGTAACGGCAACACAATTTTTATCGCCAATAACGGATTCATCAGTTGTAAATGTAAACTCTTGTCCAGCAACTAAATCAACATCGTCACCATTTTCTAGTTTGATTGTACGAATCTCTGGACCTTTCGTATCTAATAAAATAGCGAGTTCTTTACCGGTTGTTTCCATGACTTTGCGGAAGTTCTTAATACGGGAGCCATGTTCTTCAAAATCGCCATGTGAGAAGTTTAGGCGCATGACGTTCATGCCAGCATCTACAAGTTCTAATAGTTTCTCATATGGTTCTGTTTTAGGGCCGATCGTACAAACGATTTTAGTCTTTTTCATGGAAATTGATCTCCGATTTAATATTAGTAATATTATTACATTTCTTAGTGTAGATGATTTTCATTTTTAAAGAAGAGACTTTAATATGATGAATTTATCCCTATAAAGCTTCTATAAGTTACACTTGAATTTATATTTGATATGAGCCCAACTTGATGATGGTGCTTTTATGAACAATGTATGTAATAAACTTTCTTAATGTGGGCGCATTCTAACACCAAAAAAAACCAATATCATTACAATTAGTGAGATATATCACGGCAAGGTATTTATTTATCAGGTCAAAATAATAGTAAGAAAGGTTGGTGATGAATTATAGATAAAAATAAAGCGTTGCTAAGAGTTCGGTGACATAATGATTTTATATAAAACCGCCTATTGCTTTAAGGTTAAGTCATGATGTTTAAGTACAAGCCACCTTTATCACCTTGGATTGATATCCACTACGAAGATGATGATATTTTAATTGCAAATAAACAGAGCGGTCTGCTTTCTGTGCCAGGGCGGTTGGTTGAACATCGGGACAGTTTATGGTCTCGATTGCAAGAAGTATATCCAGAGATACAGCCTATTCATCGATTAGATATGGACACATCTGGAGTGATGTTGTTTGCTAAAAATAAAGCTGCAGAGTCTGAATTAAAGAAGCAATTTCAATATCGATTAACTCATAAGGTTTATTATGCAAGAGTGTGGGGAACTCCGAATGAATCGAAAGGGACGATTGATTTGCCATTAATTTCTGATTGGGATAATCGACCAAGACAAAAGGTGTGTAATAACACAGGAAAGCAGTCCCTTACGTATTTTGAATTACTTGCAACTGAAGAGTTGACATCAGTTGTTAGACTACTCCCTATTACAGGGCGCTCTCATCAACTGAGAGTGCATATGCAATCTTTAGGTCATCCTATTGTAGGAGATGAATTTTATGCTCACTCAGATGCGTATCAATGGGCAAGCCGGCTTGAATTACATGCTGCAGAGTTAAGCTTCTATCATCCTAAAACCCAAGCTTTGATAACGGCTTTTATTGATAGCGCCCTATTCTCAGCGGGAGAAGCCGTTATAGCGACTTGTTTTGATATACCGTTAAAACGTCCTGATTATAAAAAAGCACCATAGTATTAACGGCATAAGGATTAATGATATGGAACATATTGTATTTTTAGACCGAGGAACGATTCCTAAGCATATATCGCTCCCACCTTTACTCTTTCCTCATACACTAGATATTTATCAAAGTACAAAGCCATCTGATGTTACAGAGAGAATCAAAGATGCAACAATTGTAATTACTAATAAAGTTATATTGGATAGTAATATACTGAAAAAAGCAACGAATCTTAAGATGATCGCTGTAGCGGCAACAGGTACAAACAATATCGATCTTGATTTTTGTATTACTAACAAGATCCATGTTAGTAACGTTCAAGGCTACGCTACACGCTCGGTTCCAGAACATGTCGTTGCATTAATATTCATGCTTAAAAGGCATATACATAGTTACCATAATGACATAAAGAATGGGGAATGGGATAAAGCTAAACAGTTTTGCTTCTTTACACATCCAATTAGTGATGTCACAGGAGCGACATTATGCATTATTGGTAGTGGTTTTCTTGGTCAGGCTACTGCAGCGCTAGCGCAGTCAATTGGTATGAAGGTTATTTTTTCAGAGCGGAAAAATGCAGAGGAAATTCGTGAAGGTTACATTGCTTTTAGTAACGCTATAAAAATGGCGGATGTGATTAGTCTACATTGTCCTTTAACAACGGAAACCATTAATTTAATTTCCGAGAAAGAGATAGAACAAATGAAGTCGACCGCTATTTTGATCAATACGAGTAGGGGAGGAATTGTTGATGAACTTGCTTTGGTCAAAGGACTGCATACAAATCAACTAGGAGGAGCCGGTGTTGATGTATTTACTGAAGAACCTGCAACTTGTAATAACCCTTTAATTGCTAATATGAATTTACCTAATTTGGTGCTAACTCCACATATTGCTTGGGGTAGTGATACATCATTAACTCGATTAGTTGAAAGATTATTCGATAACATTTCAGGTTTTGTGTCAGGGATAGCTATTAATCGAGTGATTTAGCTTAAATATGACATCATTGAATAAGTATGATCTATAGATAGAGCCGATTCCCTCTATCTATAGAACCGTCATTAGTTAGCTTTCGGCAACACAACGACTTGAGTTTTTGCCCACATATCTTGAAAAGCTCTTTTCTGTGGGTCTAAAGGAACAAGTAAATTACCTAAACCAAATGCAGACGTGGCTAATCGAATAAGGGCCTGAGTAGTGGTGATCAAAGTACCATCTTCGTTTTGAATTCTAAGTTTCCATGCTCTCATACCTAAAGTTTGTCCTGCTTTTGTCCAAAAATAGACAAAAAAGTAAACAACAACAGAAAATAGGTATAATTGATAGATAGGGCTAATAATTGGATGCTCGCTTAATAAGTTAGAAGCATCTATATAGTTACCATAGCCAACTAAGCTAGTTGCTAACAGAGCTTCTAGAATAGCAACAATTATTCCTCCAGCTATCATTAGAATAGCCATGATAATGAGGAAATCATAGAAAAGAGCGCCTAAGCGTCTAAAAAGCCCTGCAGGAGGGGGAGTGGTAGTTGTTTTCATACAAGTACTTACTGAAAGATAAATAAGATATATAGTACCCTTAAATAGAAACTTACGCATTTAAAATAGTTTCTTGTTTGAATTTTGTACAAGTATAAGGGTGTTGGCTAAATTACCGTTGCAAGGTGTAAATAGTTAAGTATAATAATAAACAAATGCCGGTATGGTGAAATTGGTATACACGACGGATTCAAAATCCGTTGCCTTCGGGCGTGGCGGTTCAAGTCCGCCTACCGGTACCATATATTGAAAAGGCCGCTATCATAGATAGCGGCCTTTTTTGATCGTGTAATTAAACGGTTCTAGGTTGAAAAATAAGCTAGGATATTTAATTTTGTACGTATTATGAGCGTTTCGATTTGATTTTAAGGTTAAGTGCTCTTTTTTACAAAAAGGCCTTGCACTGGAATGAAAGATCTCTATAATGCGACCTCACCAACACGGAGTGAGACGCAAGTCGCTCAGTTGGTTGAAAGGATAAATTTAGAAAGTATGAAATACTTATTGACTCTATCTTAAAGGTCTGTAGAATACACAGCCCTGACCACG
>JAOICL010000003.1 GCA_028131545.1 Vibrio sp.
CGGAAGTGGATAACATCACCATCTTTCACGATGTAGTCCTTGCCTTCTAAGCGCCATTTACCCGCTTCTTTAGCACCTGACTCACCCGTAAATTGGATAAAATCAGCATAAGCAACGACTTCAGCTCGAATAAAGCCTTTTTCGAAATCAGTATGTATTTTACCTGCAGCTTGTGGTGCCGTCGCGCCAACAGGAATAGTCCAAGCTCGAACTTCTTTTTCGCCTGCTGTAAAATAAGTGTGTAACGTAAGCAGCTCATAACCTGAACGGATTACTCGGTTCAGTCCTGGCTCTTCGATGCCCATATCAGCTAAAAATTCTTCACGATCTTCATCATCTAATTCAGATAGCTCAGATTCAATGGAAGCACATACAGGTACAACCACATTATTTTCTTTTGCTGCAAACTCACGAACAGCATCTAAGTATGGGTTATCTTCGAAGCCATCTTCATTAACATTAGCAATGTACATGGTTGGCTTTAATGTTAGGAAGTTTAAGTAACCGACAGCAGCTAGCTCTTCTTTTGCTAGATCAACAGTACGAGCCATTCCACCTTCAGTAAATACAGGTAGTAGTTTCTCTAAGACGGAAAGTTCAAACTTTGCGTCTTTATCACCACCTTTTGCTTTTTTAGCGTTACGTTGGATTGCACGCTCACAAGAATCTAGATCCGCTAATGCTAGCTCAAGGTTGATGACTTCAATATCTTCAATTGGCGATACTTTACCAGCAACGTGAATGATATTTTCATTTTCAAAACAACGAACCACATGACCAATTGCGTCTGTTTCGCGGATGTTCGCTAAAAATTTATTTCCTAAACCTTCACCTCGAGATGCGCCCGCTACTAATCCAGCGATATCAACAAATTCCATTGTTGTCGGTAAGATCTTCTGTGGATTTACGATTTTTGCAAGTGCATCTAAACGTAAGTCTGGAACAGGTACAACCCCTGTATTTGGTTCAATTGTACAAAACGGGAAATTCGCCGCCTCAATTCCTGCTTTTGTTAATGCATTAAAAAGAGTCGATTTACCAACGTTTGGTAAACCTACAATGCCACATTTAAAACCCATGTTGGTAACCTTATTCTGCTTTGAATGTATGTAAACGGTTTTGCGCTTTGCTTAAACCATCTTTAAGTAATATTTCAAGACTGCGTACGGCTTCATCGACTACCGCATCAATACACTCTTGTTCTTTAGTTGGTGCTTTTCCAAGTACAAAACCAGCAACTCGATCTTTATGTCCTGGGTGACCAATACCAATACGTAGGCGGTAAAACTCTTTATTATTAGATAGCTTACTAATGGTGTCTTTTAAACCATTATGTCCGCCATGCCCACCGCCTTTTTTGAATTTACCTATCCCAGGAGGAAGATCGAGTTCGTCATGAGCTACCATGATCTCTTCAGGTTTAATTTGATAAAACTTGGCAATAGCTGCAATCGATTTACCTGATAAGTTCATGAAAGTTGTTGGTATTAGTAAACGAAGATCTTTCCCATCTTGTTGGATTCGACCTGTGAGTCCAAAAAACTTGGGTTCATTTTTTAATGAGATATTATGAATTCGAGCTAATTCTTCGACTACCCAAGCTCCCGCATTATGGCGAGTTTTAGCGTATTCTGGCCCAGGATTAGCAAGGCCTACGAGTAATTTTATATCCGTATTCACAGTAACCCTCTCCGGATGTTAAAGGGTGGTTATATCAATCCGAACAGACTTATTTTGAGTATGAACGGGTTGTATTTGGTATGTATTAATAAACAAAAAGCACCTGTAACAGGTGCTTTCTATTCGTTATGTTTAAGTTTAATTAAACATAGCCGAAATGGACTCTTCATTGCTGATTCGGCGAATTGCCTCTGCTAGCATGCGAGATAAGCTTAAGCGAGTGACTTTGCCCGTCGCTTCCATTTCTTTTGACATTGGGATGGAATCCGTAACAATCACTTGATCCAGTACAGAATTACCAATGTTTTCAGCTGCGCTACCTGAGAATACAGCGTGTGTTGCATAAGCGAATACACGTTTTGCGCCACGAGCCTTTAAGGCTTCTGCTGCTTTACACAGTGTACCACCGGTGTCAATCATATCGTCAACAATGACACAGTCACGGTCTTTGACATCACCAATCAGGTTCATGACTTCAGATACGTTAGCACGAGGGCGGCGCTTATCAATGATAGCAATATCAATATCGCCTAGCGCTTTAGCGGTTGCTCGAGCTCGAACAACACCACCAAGGTCTGGAGAAACCACGACAGGGTTCTCTAGATTACGATTTTCCATATCTTCTAGTAAAACCGGTGTACCGAAGATGTTATCGACAGGTACATCGAAGAAACCTTGAATTTGTTCTGCGTGTAAATCAATCGTTAAAACACGATCAACGCCCACATTAGATAGGAAATCAGCAACGACTTTAGCGGTAATGGGTACACGAGATGAACGAACGCGTCGGTCTTGGCGAGCATAGCCAAAGTAAGGAATGACTGCCGTAATACGACCAGCAGATGCACGGCGCATCGCGTCTATCATTACGACTAATTCCATTAAGTTATCATTGGTTGGAGCACAAGTGGATTGAATGATGAAAACATCGCTACCACGCACGTTTTCATTGATTTGAACAGCTATTTCGCCGTCAGAGAAACGGGATACAGTTGCATCACCAAGAGAAATATATAGACGATCAGCAATACGTTGCGCTAGTTCAGGAGTTGCATTACCAGCAAATAGCTTCATATCAGGCACGGTAGAAACCTCAGGTTATGTCCAGTTTTAGTGATATATAAGGATATCGATTGATCCCTAATCAATATCAAACTACTAGTTGACTTGCTTTAGCTAGTTCATTCAGAACTGCCAGCGTGATATTTTTCTAATGTTTGCAAAAGAGGAGAAGTATTGGTTCCTTTACTTACAAACGAGAATATATCATGAGGTAGTTGCTTTTGTACTTCTTCTGCTTCTTCTTTGGTTTTAAAGATAGCAAAGATACAAGAGCCTGTCCCAGTCAATCTAGCCGGCGCGTATTGTAACAGCCAAGAAAGTTGCTTATCAACCTTTGTGTAAAGTAATCTCACAATTTTCTCGCAATCATTAATGTAAGGCTCTTGCATTATTTCATTAATCGTGCGGATTGGCGTGTTTCTTGTTAATTCTGGATGTGTGAATATATCGGCAGTCGAAATGGAAACATTAGGTCTTACAACCAAATACCAAGGTTCTTCTGGACACCAAGGATGTTCAGGAGGAAGTAATGTTAATTTCTCTCCTACACCTTCAGCAAAAGCGGCGATACCTTTGACAAAAACAGGGACGTCGGCGCCTAATGTGAGTCCAAGCTGAGCTAATTCATCAGTAGAAAGCTGTAAATCCCATAAGTAGTTCAGTGCGACTAAGGTTGTTGCGGCATTAGAAGAACCTCCACCAATGCCACCTCCCATTGGTAACACCTTATTTATATAAATGTGAACACCTAAATGACGATCGATTCCGCGATTTCTTGCTGCCTTTTGTAATTGCATTGCAGCTTTCCAAATGAGATTATCTTCCATCGCTACATTGGGTATTTCAGGCGACAAACTAACGGTACTAGTTGCCTTTTCTAAAGTGAATTCAAGCGTATCGCCAAACTCTACGAATTGAAAAAGAGTTTGTAAATCATGATAACCGCTGTCTCTTTTGCCGGTTATTGATAAAAATAGGTTGAGTTTAGCTGGGGATGGCCATTGTGTTATTTTTTGTGTCATTTGCTGATGGTCCAAGAAGTAATCAGGATGTTTATTTTAGTTTGTTCATTCGTGTCGATAGTTTGTAATTTGATACGGCTAGGTAAAGGAATGCTTTCAACGACGGAAGGATTGTCCAGAGACATGTCGACATTTTGATAACTCAAGTAATGAATCTTCCATGGTGGACTATTTGGGCTGACGACGGTTTTTAATAAATTAGAGTCATGATAAGTGGCTTGATAATCGCTATTAGGGAGGCCTAATAACCATAATGAAAAGGCATCGATAGGTAAAGACAGACCGGTTAGTTGCTGAATAAGGGCATTTCCACTGGAAGCGGTAAATACTTTATCATCGTATGTTTTGGCTGTAGCACCCTCATCAGAAATGGATAACTCTAATAGTGTTTGTCCTAAAAAAGAAGTGAGGGTCAATTGTTGATGGCTGTCTACTTTTTTATAATGAAAATAAAGCGATTCACGTTCAGCACTTGTGATGTAACCAATTTTCCCACTCGTTTGAAAATGTTTAACGTGCTTTAAAAGAGAGTAATGCTCTTGCCATTCAATCGGTGCATTATCAAAGTGAGTATGTGTTGGAGTGGTAGTACAAGCGTTAAGTAAGGCAAGGAAAGCTAGAGAACCTAAACGTAAGAATATCGAGGATTTCATTATAGAAAATAGACCTTTATCGCTTCAAATATTGATAATTACTATATCATTGATATCAGTAGTATGAAATTAACCTTTTAATACGCCTATGCATCAAGTAAAATTCCGCTTTTGTTCGATAATAGCGCTTTGAGATCTCAAGTAACATGTCTTTGTTTGCCATCGGTATCAATCATAATACAGCATCAGTAGAATTACGTGAGAAAGTTGCGTTTGGACCTGAAAAACTGCCACTGGCTTTAGCCGCATTATATAAAATGCCTAAAGTCGAGGGGGGAGTCATTATTTCAACCTGCAACCGAACCGAGCTCTATATTGAAACGACTTCAAAAGAGAGTTCAGCTTTCATTCATTGGTTAGCTGAATTTCATCAAGTCTCTCTTTCTGAATTAAAGTCGAGCCTTTATATTCATGAAGGGCAGACCGCAGTGACTCACCTTATGAGAGTCTCATGTGGCCTTGATTCTTTAGTCTTAGGCGAGCCACAGATTTTGGGTCAGGTGAAACAATCCTTTTCTGATTCCAAGAAGCATCAAGTATTATCAGCCACATTAGAGAAGTTTTTCCATAAAGCATTTTCTGTTGCAAAACGAGTAAGAACAGAAACCGACATTGGTGGTAACGCTGTTTCTGTTGCGTATGCAGCATGTACATTAGCGAAACACATTTTTGAATCACTGGAGAAGTCGACTGTACTTCTTGTCGGTGCCGGGGAAACTATTGAATTGGTTGCTAAGCATCTTTCCGCGAATGGTTGTCATAATATGATTGTGGCAAACAGAACGAAAGAGCGCGCATTTAATCTGGCAAAAGAGTTTGGTGCCGAGGTTATTGGTTTAAAGGAGATACCTGATTATTTGCCTAAAGCAGACATCGTGATCAGTTCTACCGCGAGTCAATTACCTATTATTGGCAAAGGCGTCGTTGAGTCGGCAATTAAAGCGCGACGTTATCAACCCATGCTTTTTGTTGATATCGCAGTACCTCGTGATATCGAAGCTCAAGTCTCTGAAATTGATGATGTCTACCTTTATACCGTTGATGACCTACAATCGATTATTGAAAGTAATATCGAACAACGTCGAATGGAAGCGATTCAAGCAGAAGCGATTGTGGCAGAGGAAAGTGCCAGTTTTATGGTATGGCTGCGTTCTCTTCAGTCTGTAGTGAGCATTCGCTCCTATCGTAAAAATGCCAATGATATTAGACAAGAACTGCTGCATAAGAGTTTACAATCTCTCGAAGCGGGCAGTGACCCTGAAAAAGTACTTATTGAACTCAGTAATAAATTAACAAACCGTTTGGTGCATTCACCCACAAAGGCGATGCAGCAAGCGGCTGAAGAAGGTAACTTAGATAAGTTAGCCATCATTCGAAACACACTTGGTGTTGATTAACGTAGTGTTTATTATTCTGCGCCGTTTTTTATTTTAAGAAAGAGTTAATTTTAAGAAAGAGTTAATTTTATGAAAGCCTCTATTTTAGCGAAACTGGAATCTTTAGTTGAGCGTTATGAAGAAGTGCAACATCTACTTGGTGATCCTGAGATTATCGGGAATCAAAATAAATTCCGTGCACTATCAAAGGAATACTCTCAACTGGAAGAAGTAACACAATGCTTTCAAGCGTATCAACAGGCGCAAGAAAACTTGGAAGCAGCAGAAGAGATGGCCAATGAAGATGATGCTGAAATGCGTGAAATGGCTCAAGAAGAGATCAAAGATGCGAAAGTAACGATTGAGCAATTAACGGATGATCTGCAAATCTTACTGCTCCCGAAGGATCCTAATGATGAGCGTAACTGCTTCTTAGAGATTCGTGCCGGTGCGGGTGGTGATGAAGCGGGTATCTTTGCGGGCAACTTGTTCCGTATGTACAGTCGATACGCAGAAAAGCGCGGTTGGCGTATTGAAGTCATGTCTGCAAATGAATCAGAACATGGCGGCTATAAAGAAATGATCGCTAAAGTGAGCGGTGATGCGGTGTTTGGTACATTAAAATTCGAATCAGGCGGTCATCGAGTTCAACGAGTACCTGAAACGGAATCGCAAGGTCGAGTTCATACCTCTGCGTGTACCGTGGCGATTATGCCAGAAATCCCAGAAGCTGAAATTCCAGAGATTAAAGCGGGTGATCTGAAAATAGATACTTTCCGAGCCTCAGGTGCTGGTGGTCAGCACGTTAACACCACCGATTCAGCTATTCGAATTACTCACCTTCCAACAGGTACTGTGGTTGAGTGTCAAGATGAACGCTCTCAGCATAAGAACAAAGCGAAAGCCATGTCAGTGCTTGCAGCTCGAATCACACAAGCAGAAGAAGCAAAGCGTGCAGCAGAAGAATCAAGTACACGTCGAAACCTTCTAGGTTCTGGTGATCGTAGTGATCGTATTCGTACTTACAACTATCCACAAGGGCGTGTATCGGATCACCGAATTAACCTAACTCTGTATCGTTTAAATGAAGTTATGGAAGGCGATTTAGATAGTTTGGTTGAGCCAGTGATTCAAGAGCACCAAGCTGATCAGTTAGCGGCATTAGCGGATAACCAGTAAGACTATGAATGATAAGAGTATGACGTTATTTGAACCCAGCCAAAACTGGCGAATAGATGATACGTTAGCGTTCTTAACTCAGACTTTCTCCCATTATGGGGGAGAGTCACCCTCTCTTGATGCATCGGTTTTATTATGTTTTGTACTAGATAAGCCAAGAAGTTACTTGCTTACATGGCCTGAAAAAACATTGTTACCAGAACAAATTGCTGATTTAGATCAAGTCGCACAACGACGATGTAACGGGGAACCGGTTGCGTATATTTTAGGTGAAAGAGAGTTTTGGTCTTTGCCTCTCAATGTCTCTCCTAGTACGTTAATCCCTCGTCCTGATACTGAACGCTTGGTGGAATTAGCGCTTGAAAAAGCATTGATGACAACAGGTGCACTCTTAGATCTAGGAACAGGAACTGGAGCGATAGCATTAGCACTCGCATCAGAGTTACCACAAAGACGTATTATCGGGATTGATCTAAAAGAGGAAGCTCGCGATTTAGCTCAAAGTAATGCAGATAAGCTAAATATTAAGAATGCTTCTTTTCTCTCTGGATCTTGGTTTTCACCTTTGACCAAAGAAGCGACTTTTTCCGTCATAGTATCCAATCCCCCTTACATTGATAAAGATGATCCGCATTTAGCATTAGGCGATGTTCGATTTGAACCTCTTAGCGCACTGGTTGCCGATGATAATGGCTTAGCAGATATTAAACATATCTCTCATCATGCTATCTCTTATATTGAGCTAAATGGTTGGTTGCTATTTGAACATGGCTATGACCAAGGCAATGCTGTAAGAGACATACTGATTCAGCAGGGTTATCACAATGTGAAAACAGAGCAAGACTACGGCGGTAGAGATCGTGTTACTATCGGGCAATGGGTCAATAGTAATTAATAGATCAATAACAAGCGATAGTTCAATAACAAGCAATAGATTAATAACAAATACTAGTTCAATAAAAAAATAATAGAGCAGAGCCACAAGGTTATGGCTTAAATACGACACAAAAAGGACAATATTATGTATGAAATAGTTAAGTCACTGCATATTGTGACGATAGGAATCAGTGTATCTTTACTTTCAATACGATATATTTTGATGATGCTTGATTCTCCTATGTTGGATAGAAAGTTCCTTAAAGTCGCTCCCCATGCAGTCGATACCTTATTACTATTATCGGGTTTAACCTTAATTTATATTACTGGGTTCACACCCTTTAATTCTCCATGGTTGATGGAAAAAATAACAGCCGTGTTAGCTTATATTTCACTGGGTGTGTTTGCTCTTAAATTGGGTAAAAATAAAATGTTACGCAGTTTTGCTTTTGTTGGTGCTTTAGGATGGTTAATTATCGCAGGTAAAGCCGTTATATCAAAAAGTGCTATTTTATTTGGTTGATTGGTTTCTACCCATCGAAGTTGTCAAATGTATAAGGTCATCACATAACACTGAGTAGTTGAGAGTTATGAAAAAGTTAATAGAGTATAATTTCGATGAAATGTCATTGGTTGAGGGAGCTTTACAGCTCAATCAATGTATTGAACCTAACACTGAGATCGTTTGGGCTCAGCAGGAACTTCAGCGTTTAGTTGAACGTGTAAAAGAGCGGTTATCAAGTGAGCAATTAGTGCTCGCTAATGAACCATCTTCTAATGAAATTGGTTTGAATGAACTGAGCGAAGAAAAAAAATTATCAGAATTGCTGACATTATTTTATCAAGAATGGCAATTTAAAGGTGATCATCACGCTTTCTTCGATATAGAGCGTACTCAAATAGATAAAGTATTACGACTAAAAATTGGCATACCCGCAAGTCTTGGGGCTATTTTCCTCTTTCTTGGTCGCGCAATAGGGCTTCCTCTTAATGCGGTCACTTTTCCAACTCAATTTCTAATTAAAGTCGACTGGGCTCATAAACCAACGCAATTCATCAATCCATTTAATGGTGAATTTGTGATGAAGGGAACGCTGCATTCGTGGTTAATTGGCCACTTTGGCTACACTTGTAAGCTTGAGAACAAACATATGAATACCGCTTCTCACTCTATCATTATAGAACGGTGGCTTAATATGATAAAAGGGGTGTACTTGCGAGATGAACATTACACACAAGCGTTATTATGTAGTGATCTTGCCTTGGAACTTAATCCCGATGACCCCTATGAAAGGCGAGACCGTGGCTTTATCTATCAGCAATTAGAGTGCCATCAAGTGGCTCAAGATGACTACGAATTCTTTATTGATCAGCGCCCGGATGACCCAACAACAAAAGTCTTGAAAGAGCAATTGAATAAATCGGTCATTGAACCAGTGACAGTCCATTAAGTTCCTTTTAAAGGAATACTCATATCACATTCAAAATTGAAGAGAATTATCATGGAACAGAAAAATATAAAAGTGGGTAATATTGATGTCGCGAATGATAAGCCTTTTGTGCTTTTTGGCGGAATGAATGTACTCGAGTCTCGTGATTTAGCGATGAAAATTTGTGAAGAATATGTGAAAGTGACGGATAAATTAGGCATTCCTTACGTATTCAAAGCATCTTTTGATAAAGCAAATCGCAGTTCTGTTCATTCTTATCGTGGGCCAGGAATGGAAGAAGGACTGAAAATTTTTCAAGAGCTAAAAGACACTTTTGGTGTGAAAATCATTACGGATATTCATACGGAAGCACAAGCTCAGCCTGTATCTGAAGTCGTTGATGTCATTCAATTGCCGGCTTTTCTTGCTCGTCAAACCGATCTTGTTCAAGCGATGGCAAAAACCGGTGCGGTTATTAATGTGAAAAAGCCACAGTTTATGAGCCCTGGTCAAGTAGGTAATATTGTCGATAAGTTTGCAGAATGTGGCAACGAACAAATTATCTTATGTGAACGCGGCGCTTGCCATGGTTATGATAATCTCGTCGTTGATATGCTTGGTTTTGGTGTCATGAAAAAAGCATCTCAAGGTAGTCCAATTATTTTTGATGTGACTCATGCATTGCAAATGCGAGACCCAAGTGGTGCGGCTTCAGGTGGTCGTCGTGAGCAAACGGTTGAACTAGCCAAAGCTGGTTTGGCAACAGGCATTGCTGGTCTCTTCATTGAAGCGCACCCAGAGCCAAATAAAGCAAAATGTGATGGGCCTTCAGCATTACCGCTTGATAAACTAGAACCGTTTTTGGCACAAATGAAATCACTTGATGACTTAATTAAAAGTTTTAAACATATTGATATTAAGTAAATAGAAAAAGCCAATGTTGCCGCATTGGCTTTTTTGTACCCATATTCTATGGTTATTATGCATTTTGCTGACTATAGATATAAAATTACTACTATTAAAAATACCTTAAAAGAGAATAGGGAATCTTCAATGAAATCTCGTCATTTAAAAATCGCTGCTTTAAGTGCTGCCGTAGCAGGCGCTATGTTTGGGTGTTCATCTGATCACTCTGATTCACAAGCATCTTGGGAACAAGACAAAGTGTATAAATTTACTGTTTTACATACCAATGATCACCATGGTCGCTTTTGGAAGAATAATAACGGTGAATACGGCATGGCTGCTCGTAAGACTCTGATTGATAAACTTGAAAAGGAAATCAAAGCAGAAGGTGGTGAAGTATTATTATTATCTGGTGGTGATATCAACACTGGTGTACCTGAATCTGACCTACAAGACGCTGAGCCGGATTTTAAAGGGATGAACCTCATCGGTTACGATGCGATGGCTGTCGGTAACCATGAATTTGATAATTCATTAGAAGTGTTATTTAAGCAGAAAGAATGGGCAAAATTCCCGATGCTATCTGCAAATATCTATTACAAAGATTCAGAAAAACGTTTATTTGACCCTTACACGACGTTTGAAGTTCAAGGCCTTAAAGTGGCAGTTATTGGTTTAACAACGGAAGATACTGCGAAAATTGTTGACCCTAAAAACATTAAAGATGTTGAATTCCGCGATCCAAAAGTTGAAGCAAAGAAAGTCATTGATGAATTAAATCAAACGGAAAAGCCGGATCTTGTTTTTGCTGTGACTCATATGGGTCATTATGCTGATGGTAACAACGGTATTAATGCACCAGGTGATGTGGCTCTTGCTCGTTCATTAGAAGAGGGCGATCTGGATATGATCGTTGGCGGTCACTCCCAAGAACCTGTTTGTATGGAAGGCAAAAACCAATCCAATAGTGGTTTTAAAGCGGGTGATGAATGTGTACCTGATAAGCAAAATGGAACCTATATTGTTCAGGCTCATGAATGGGGTAAATACGTTGGCCGTGCCGATTATGAGTTCGTAAATGGTGAACTCAATATGGTGAGCTACGACTTAATTCCGGTTAACCTGAAAAAGAAAGTCGTCGTTGATGGTGAGAAGAAACGTGTCTTTATAGAAGATGAAATTGCAGAAAATAAAGAAATGTTAGCGTTGCTTTCTCCATACCAAGAGAAAGGAGCGGCAGCTTTAAATATCGATGTTGCTCAGATTAGTGGACGCTTAGAGGGCGATAGAAATATTGTTCGTTTTCAGCAAACTAATTTAGGCCGTTTAATTGCAACGTCACACATGGAAAGAGCGAAAGCAGATTTTGGTATTA
This sequence comes from Vibrio sp., assembly GCA_028131545.1. GTDB lineage: Bacteria > Pseudomonadota > Gammaproteobacteria > Enterobacterales > Vibrionaceae > Vibrio. Next base: position 11,560 of record JAOICL010000003.1, read on the forward strand.
TGAATTCAGGTGGCGTTCGTGCGTCAATGGATGCAGGCACAGTGACATATAAAGATGTATTAACTGTGCAACCCTTCTCTAATTTAGTGACTTATGCTGATATGACCGGTAAAGAAATTATTGAGTACCTAAATCAAGTTGCAACAAAGCCGATTGATTCTGGTTCATACGCTCAATTTGCTGGTATTTCAATGACGGTTGAAAATGGTCAAGTGTCAGATGTTCAAATTGGTGGTGAAGCGCTAGTTGAAAGTCAAACTTATCGTTTCTCTATTCCAGGCTTTAATGCTGGTGGCGGTGATGGCTACCCTGATATTACAGGGCATTCAGGCTACGTTGATACTGGTTTTGTTGATGCTGAAGTATTAAAGGAATATTTAGAAAATAACAGTCCAGTTGATGTCAGTACTTTTGAGCCATCTGGTGAAATTAACTATAAGTAATGACTTATAGTTGATTTTTTTGATTCAAATAGGGCACTCTTAGTAGTGCCCTAGTTTATTTCATGGAGGATATATGACACCGGCGATTAATTTAGCGAAAAAAAAGAAAGTGAGCTTTTCTATTCATGAATATGAACATGATTCTCGCTCTGAAAGTTATGGTTTAGAAGCAGCTTCTGCTTTGGGGTTGAACCCTTCACAGGTGTTTAAAACCCTTCTTTTTGAATTAAATGGAGAAGCAAAAAATATGGCTGTAGCCATATTACCTGTCGATCAGAAGCTCAACCTAAAATTGGCTGCAAAAGCGGCTAAATCAAAGAAAGCAGACATGGCCGATCCTAAAGTCGCACAAAATATAACAGGTTATCTCGTTGGTGGCATCAGTCCATTGGGGCAAAAGAAAGCACTACCTACGTTTATTCACGATAGTGCGCTTACACAAAATAGCATTATGGTCAGTGCAGGAAAACGAGGCCTAGAAATAGAACTGTCCCCACAGGATCTAGCGGAGTTAACTCGAGCGCATTTCTGTAATTTGTGTGGCTAGAGTCGGTTATACGCCCTAACTCTATGTTATGCTAGACTGTATACAGACCGAAAAACAGACTAAAGCCTCTATTTTTTAAAGGGCTACCCCCTTGAATAGTGTACTTATTTCGCAAGGACTTTGGCTTTTTTTAGCAAGGATTTTAAAATTATTATGCGCAAGCTAGCTTTATTAATAACCAGTTTATTAGCCGTACCGACTTATGCTGCGACTGAGGTTGATGTTTACAGTGCCGATATTATTGCTGATGTTGAATCCAACAATTACGAGAAAACTGCCTACGAACAAGGCATGATCGAAGTATTGATTCGAGCATCAGCAGATGAGAATGTGGCGGATAATGAGATCATTGCTAAGGCGTTAAAGCGTAGTCAACGGTATCTAACCCAACTTGGGCGTTCGACTCAAATTGTTGAACCAGAGCCGCTAGAAGAAAGCGAAGATAATCCGGACGCCTCTAAAAATACAGGTGAACTCAGTGTTGAACTTGCTGAACCAGTTGAGCCTGTTGAGCCTGTTGCTGTTGAACCTGTAGAACAGCTCGTGATTAATATGGGATTCAGTGGTTCTCAAATAGAGTCATTATTACAAAAAGCTCAATTACCTTTTTGGCCAGAAAAACGCGATAAATTACTGGTTTGGTTTGTGCATGAAGATGACGTGACTCGTGATATTCAATGGCAAGATACCGAAACAGAGGTTATAACTCAGTTAACGGATTCTTCTAAGAAATTCGGCTTACCTTTTCAGTTACCTTTAGGAGATGTTGAAGATGTATCCAATATTGCTATCTCAGATCTCTGGGGTGAATTTACTGAAAATATAAGTAAAGCCAGTTTGCGTTATAAATCGGATGCAGTATTAATTGTACGCTCAGAGCCTTTGCGTCTGCGTTGGTCTCTTTATGATCAAACTCCACGCGGAATGGCTAAAAAAGCGATTATTCCATTAAGTGGTATCGAAAGTGGTGATAATTCTGTTGCTGATATGGTCGCTGAAATAAGTCGTTATTATGCTGAAGAAAGTACAAAACGACGTAACTCGATTCCAACGGAACCGATTGCTGTTCAATTTACGAATATTTCAGGTGCCCAACAGTTGTTTAATCTAGAGAAGCGTTTACAAGCGTTATCTTCTGTTGCTAAGACGACCATTCATAAACTACAAGGTGATGGCGTGACATTTAAGCTACAACTAGTAGGGACAGAAGATGATCTTGAAAGTGAAATTCTTGGTATGGGAGAGGTGGAGCAGCTTGAAAGTGAATCGATTGAACAATTAAAGAATATCGATCCAGCTCTAGAGGAATTAGCAAATGTAGAGGGTGATGAACTGTCATTCACGATTGATGCCGATGCAATGAATGAATCCGATAGTATTGATGGCAGTAATGGTGACATTAGCGATAACAGTACTAACGATGAAACCAGTAGTGACTTTGATAGAAGAGATGAACAAGAAGTCATTATTTTGAATGAGGATACTGTTTCGGATGAAAGTGCTATATCGAATCAAAGTACTATATCGAATGAAAGTACTATATCGAATGAAAGTACTATATCGAATGAAAGTACTATATCGAATGAAAGCACAGTCTCGAATACAGATACCTTAGAGTCACCACAAGGTGAAGAGGTAGCGACTATAGAAGCATCAGGAGAACAAGATAATGCGCTTGATGGTCAAAGGAAGTTCATGGTATTTAAGTGGTTAGAGCAGTAATCACATATTGAGCAATCAATAAAAAGGCCTAATATAGACGATATTAGGCCTTTTTTTATATTCATCGAAGTCGCTATAGATGTGTTCGATATATGGATCTCTATGGCTTAAGTAAACCTCGTGATAAGGAATGAGTCTAAATCACGATTACTCTTCGAACTTCGCTTTTTCTTTCTTTTCCACTTCGGATAACCGTGGGAGTTTTTGCCCTAATTCTTGACCTCGTAAACGAGCGAATACGATATTAGCAACGAAAGCCACAGAGGTTAGAATTAATTCGACAGCGGCTAACCAGCGTTCACCATTATCGATATAAAGAATGGTTAATGCATGTAGGAAGTACAGCATGATAACAAAGTTAGCCCATGCATGAGTGTAGGGTTTTCCTTTAATAATACCGGGAAGTGGCAGTAATAATGGGATACACCACGCTAATGTGACACCAAAGCTATCTATATGAGGGTGCGGTGAAAGTGCAAATTGCCATAGGGCAACCCAAATGAGTAAAAGGCCATTACCCATTAATGCCATTTGACGGTAGCGCTTAGTTTTTGGGCTCATATCTGTCATTGTTGTTCACTTCACCATGATTACGTTTAAATAGAGTCAGTGGCGTATTATACGTTGTCATCATCAAAACAACAGTGTTTGTTATTAAGAGCTATTCGACCCAACCGTCGACCTAGAGATTGAGCAAGTGATATTTCGTCATTGGATAGGCGACTACTGTGCTCAGTGACCGCTGAGGCCCCATAGGGGGTGCCACCAGTTTGAGTGGTATGTAACTTAGGCTGAGAGTAGGGGATGCCTACAATCCACATTCCGTGGTGAAGCAGTGGTAGCATCATGCTATGTAAATTACTTTCTTGACCACCGTGTAAGCTCGATGATGACGTAAATACACAGGCTGGCTTATCGATTAAGCTTCCTTTGATCCATTGCGTGGTCGTTTTATCCCATAAATGTTTTAGCGGTGCGGCCATATTACCAAACCAAACAGGGCTTCCCATAGCCAAACCATCACATTGCTCTAAATCATCAAGAGATACGATCGGGGCGTTAGGGGCATGATCACTTTGCTCTATTTCTGCCACAGTACGAAGTTTTGCTTCGCAACCCTCTATGGAATTCACTCCTCTCGCAATGTGCTGAGCTAATTGTAAGGTACTGCCATGACGGCTATAAAATAACACTAAAACAGAACATGTTACTGACATATAGGAAGCTCTACCTATTGAATTAAAGGACGATTGAATTAAAGAACTATGGATTTAAAGAACTATGGATTTAAAGGGCCATTGATTTAAAAAAACATTGATTTCAAAAATGATGGATTTAAAGAAGCTCTAATACCAATTCAGGGGGACGACCTAATCGAGCTTGATCATTATTAATGACAATCGGGCGTTCAATGAGCTTTGGATTTTCAGCCATTGCGGAAAATAGTGTTTCTTCATCCGCTTCTTTTAGGTTTAATTCTTTATAAATGGCTTCTTTCACTCTCATCATCTGGCGAACCTCCGTAAACCCAAACTTTGAGTAGATCGTTTTTAATTCAGCGATACTAGGGGTGTCATTGAGGTATTTTATGATCGTTGGAGTAATGCCTTTTTCTTCAAGTAAAGTGAGGGTCTCTCTACTTTTAGAGCAACGAGGGTTATGGTAAATAGTGATGTTCATGGAATGATCCTTCATAAGCTTCTCCCTTTCTTTGCAGCTCATGTTACGAAAGCTTGGTGATAAAAGGGATTAAGGGATTATTGTAATGCTAAAAATCGCTCTCTTTGAATGATGAGCTCATCAATTCTAGCATCATAACGTGCTTGCTCTAAGCTTCCAAGTTCTGCTAATTGGCTGGCTTGAGAATAGTACTGAATGGCTTTATCCCATTCTGCTTTTAAGGAGTGAATCTCCGCTCTAGCGGCGACTTCCTCAGCATTATTCCCTAATCGAGCGCTTGCTTCTGATAGAAGGCTCCACCCATTCGTATCGTTTGGGTGTTCATAGGTATAGCGCTGTAAAATCTTAAAAGCATTATCGTATTGATTCGCTTGTATATAGACATTGGCTTTATTTAGCTGCAATACAGGGTTATTAGGTGTCACTTTTAGCGCTTTATCTAGGAGCTTAATGGCTTCACTTTCTTTATTTTGAGCAATCAATAGATCCGTCATCGCATCTAAATAAAAGTGATTATTAGGCTTGCTGTTATACAATGGACGTAATGCAGATTCTGCCTTTTTAAGTTCGTGATTATCTAGGTAAGTTAAGGCGATACCATAATCAAAGGCTTCTTTTATATGAGCGGGAGCTCTCTTACGTTGGCGCAACATCCAATCATGGGTATTCTCATCTTTTGACCCTGTATAACGAGCAATGACACGAGTACGAGCTAAATGAAAGTTGAGGCTTTGTTGTACTGGTCGCGACTTAAACTGCTGAGCTCTTTGACGACTGTCCGTCAAACGATCCTCTGGAAGAGGGTGAGTCAGAAGCATCGGTGGTGGTTTGCTCGCATAACGATATTTTTCAGATAATCGACCAAAAAAAGTCGGCATAGCATGAGGGTCAAAGCCGGCATAAGATAACGTTTGTAGACCAAATCGATCCGCTTCTTTTTCATTACTGCGAGTGTAGTTGATCTGGCCTTGCATAATACTGGCTTGTGTTGTTGCCAGCGCCGCAATACCAGCTGGTGGAGCAGCAACAGCGAGCAATAACGATCCTGCCAATGCGGCTAGTGTCGCTGGACTGGTACGAGCTTGTTCTTCCATGGCTCTGGCTAAATGGCGTTGGGTCACATGAGCCACTTCGTGTGCTAACACAGAAGCAAGTTCACTTTCAGATTGAGTGTGAGTCAATAAGCCAGAATGAATGGCAATATATCCCCCAAAAAAAGCGAATGCATTAATGTTTGAATCTCTGATGACGAAAAAGGTAAAGGGAGTTTTAACGTCATTTGCGTTCGCCACTAATCGATGGCCTAGTGTTGTAATATATTCATCTAAGACGGGATCATTAATGATCGGGTAACTTGAGCGTATCATGCGCATATAAGCGTCGCCGTAATGTAACTCTTGATTGATCGTTAATGTACTACTGGCTGCGGTCCCGATATCAGGAAGCTCTTCCGTAGCCGTTAAGGTTGAACTATAAGGCAGAATTAAACTGGTCATTAGCAATACGTTCGATTGCTTAAAATAACGAGTCAATATTGATAATGCAGTTTGCCTCATAGAAATCCCTAAATCTTTATAGTTACTGAAAAAATAGATAATCAGAGTATATTGTAGGTGAAAATACATGGCTTTATGATGCAAGTTAAGCACCTAGCGTTATATAGGGGCGTATTTTATTAAAATTTATACAGAATGCTGACCAAGCTTATCTTATTTTCAATGCGAAATAATAAGTAGATGCCAAATAATATGAAAAGTTCATTATGCTCATGTTAAGCTAGTGTCAATGAAGTATCTTTAAACAAGAGCCAACTCGAATTGAATACATTGGATCTAACGAAAGAGCGCTGCCCGATGAGTTTGCTCTTAGTTAAGCGGTACGTCGTCAAGATGGAAGTCGGTGAGCAAGTGACGGTATTACTCCGTGATCTTGCCTCTTTTTCAGATATACAACATTTTTTAAAATTACATGGCTATGATATTCACGAGTTAAAAATCGGCGATAATCTAGCATTGATCGTTAATAAGGTGTAAGAATGAGGATAGATCCCAATGTTTGAAATGTTAAAGGGCTGGTATAATCAAAAGTTCTCGGATCCCAATGCAATTAGCTTAGTGGCTATTTTGCTGTCTGGATTTTTGATTATCTACTTCTTTGGACATTTAATTGCTCCATTGTTGGTTGCCATTGTATTTTCTTATTTATTAGAGTGGCCGACTAAGCAGTTGATTAAATTTGGACTGGGTCGAGGTCTTTCAGTCACCATCGTCGTACTCGGCTTTTCTGGTTTACTCATTCTTTCTGTTTTTGGGTTGATCCCTGCGATTTGGCAACAAGTAGCAAACCTTATTAATGATATACCAAGCATGTATGCACATGTTCAGGGTGTGATCATTACTTTACCAGAAGAGTATCCTGAGCTAGCGAATTTACAAATCGTTGAATCAGCCATCGCTAATATCAAAGATCAAGTGATTACGATGGGTGAAACGGTTGTTAAGGGGTCACTGGCCTCATTAGTCAGCCTTGTGACACTAGCCATTTACTTGATATTAGTCCCGTTATTGGTGTTCTTTTTATTAAAAGATAAAGAGCAAATGCAAAAAATGACGGTAGGCCTAATGCCACAAAACCGTAAACTGGCCAATCGTGTTTGGATTGAAATGAATCAACAAATCACGAATTACATTCGTGGTAAAGTGGTCGAAATCGTGATCGTGGGTGGTGTGAGCTATTTAACCTTCATCTTCCTAGACTTACGTTATGCTTTGTTGCTTGCTGTTGCTGTGGGTTTATCCGTTTTAATCCCTTATATTGGTGCCGCAATGGTCACCATTCCTGTCGCCATGGTTGGGTTGTTTCAATGGGGTATTTCAACGGAATTTTATTGGTTACTTGCCGCTTATGGTGTCATTCAAGCCTTAGATGGTAATGCTTTAGTTCCTATTCTTTTTTCTGAAGCGGTGAACCTTCACCCTGTTGCGATTATCGTTGCGGTATTGTTCTTCGGTGGTCTTTGGGGGTTTTGGGGAGTTTTCTTCGCGATTCCTTTAGCGACTTTAGTTAAAGCCGTTTGGAATGCGATTGCCAGTTCAGAACCAACGCGCATTTAATCGTTCAGAAAGTTGAGTTGATCGAGTCATGTTGCTTGGGAAGTCGAGCTTAAACATACCATTTTGAACACATGACTTCGAACACAGACTTTAGAGCATATGAGTTAGAACATATGGCTCGAAATAAAAATAGCGCTCAAGTAGCGCTATTTTTATACGTATTGAAAAACGTTTCACAGAAAATCCTTCTCTACTAACAAACAATATTGACTCATGAAATGAAGGATGTAAACTCTCGGGATTCCATTTGGTTTACAACTTTAAAGAAAACGTCATGTCGATAAAAGATACCGTACTTATTGCCTTATTTGCTGCCATTATGGCCGTGCTTGCTATTTTCCCACCAATTACATTGCCTATTGTGCCGACTCCGATTACTGCTCAATCCTTAGGAGTTATGCTCGCAGGGGGGATATTAGGGGCAAAGCGAGGCTTTCTATCATTGGTCTTATTCTTATTCCTCGTTTTAATTGGGCTACCTTTATTACCTGGTGGTCGCGGTGGTGTTTCTGTTTTCTTTGGTGTGTCCAGTGGGTTCTTATTAAGTTGGCCGATTGCTGCATTATTAATGGGATACGCTGTTGAAAAACTATGGCATCAGCTGTCTTGGGCCAAAGTTTTTTCTTTATGTGTGTTAACCGGGATTGGAGTTGTGTACATCATTGGCGTTCCTTGGTTAGCAGTGATGGCTAATCTCTCTTTAACAGAAGCCTTCATGGGATCCGCTGTGTTTATTATCGGTGATTTGGTCAAAGCCGCGATCGCAACGAGCGTGATTCTGACAGTCTCAAAGGCCTACCCTGTGATTAAAGCATCATCATTACGATAATTAAGGTGACTTTATGATTACTTGTAACAACGTATCACTAACAAAAGAAGGCCGTGATGTACTACAGAACATCACGGTTCAGTTAGAAGCGAGACGTATTGGTATCATTGGGCATAATGGAAGTGGAAAAACGACATTTACCAAAATGTTAAATGGACTCGAAAAACCCACGTCAGGAGAGGTGCAGGTTTTCGATGATCAAGGGAAGGTATTAAACAACAATGAGAATGTAGGATTTGTTTTTCAAAATCCAGATAATCAAATCATCTTTCCTATCGTTGAAGAGGACATTGCATTTGGTTTACAGCAATCGAATGTAAGCAAAGCGGAAATAGCTCAAAAGGTCGATGACATTTTAGCTCGTTTTCAATTAAGTTCACTAAAGACAAGAATGACGCATCAACTCAGTGGCGGTGAAAAGCAATTGATCGCGATGATGGGCGTACTTGTCATGCAACCAGAGTATATTGTTCTTGATGAACCAACGACTCTGCTTGACTTGAAAAACCGTTTAAATTTGATCAATATTTTAAAAGAGTTGGATGAAAAGCTGATTATCGTCAGTCATGATTTAGAATTGATGGAACAAATGGATCAAGTGGTTCTGTTTAATCAAGGACGCATTATTGAGATTGGAGAGCCGACCACCGTGATCGAAAAATATAAAGAGATATCGCTGTGTTAGTCTCTACTTATATTAATAAAGACAGCGTTATTCATCGCATTAACCCGACAATAAAGCTTCTTGCATTAATTGTGTCGAGTAGTCTTATTATGCTTTTTGACAATTGGGGGGTATTGAGCGCCTTTTTTGTTGGTGTATGCGTACTGTGTTTGCTCGGGAAAATTGACCTATCGACAATGTGTTCGGCAGTAAAACCGGCATTTTGGGCGATTGTACTTATTTTTATCGCTCAGCTAGCTTTAAATGACTATTTGGTTGCCATCTATACGACAGCCAGATTAATTCTGTTATTACTCTTAGCCTCGATAATTACGTTAACGACCACCACCAGTCAGATGATGACAGCGATAGAAAGTAGCCTGGGCTTTTTACCTTCCAAATACGATCAGAATGTTAAGCAGTTCAGTTTAGCGGTTTCATTGGCATTGAGATTTATTCCAAGAGTGCGCGACATCTTTATAGAGGTGCAGCAAGCTCAAAAAGCGCGTGGTATGAATAACAACTGGAAAGCACTTTCTACGGCCACAATCATTCGAGTATTGAAGTTGGCGGATGATATCTCGGATGCAATATCAGCGCGCTCAGTCAAGGTTCGTTCTAATCGAATGCCGACGAATGAGGAGCAGTAATGATTGAATTACGTCCTCATCACCTTTTATGTTGTCTTACCTTTACAGGAAAAGGATATACCGAAGAGTTTGTCAAAAACTATTACGGTGTCATCGCGCGCCTGCAAGCAGGAGAAATGGTTCGAATCGTGTCTACACCCGATGATATCTGCCAACCAGTTTGTGATGACCCCAACCATCATTGTTATAATGACAGCATTGCTATGCGAGATCAGTTGGTTCTCGATGATTTTAATCAGCATACTGAACTGAATTTAACATACGGTATAGAAATCCACTCTTCTAAGCTTTTTAATGATGATATTCGACAGCTATTTTCTAAAGGGGTAACCCGTAATGGCTGTGCTCGATGCCAATGGAGTGACATTTGTAATGAGGAAGTGTCGACACACTTCAGTAAATCCATCATCCAAATGTTTTAATGTGACTTTCCATTGTTTTGTTTCTTTTGCACTTTGTCATGTAATGAGATTAAATCTCCTTCAAGGCTAAAAGAAGCCAGCTTCGTATTCAGTGCCTTCATTTCTTCTAATTCGTTAGGATCGAATGTTTGAAGATCTTCATGCAAATAATCGGAAAGCGTCTTAATTTGTTGACTTTTATCTGTTGAACGAAGGTACGCTTCTTCTTCTGATTTCGTACATTTTGATATTCTTATCTGTTTTAGGATAGGAAGGTATTTAAAATCATTTAAGGTTACCTCTTCTTGAGTTAATTCGGGTTTAGCTTGTTCTTGAGATACACAGACGTCGATTTTATTGAGGTAATCCATTTCATCGGCCATAGAGGTGGCTGATAGGCCCATTAATAGTAAATATTGAGCGTATTTCATCATGCAAAGCCTTCTTTAATTCATTTCTCTTACCTAAATATTGTAATAGAACAAATCAGAAGAAAAAGGAGATACTATCGAATTAACAGTACCTTGACTTTAAATTTTGTAATGTTTTAGCCAAGTTTAGCTTAGATTTAAGATAGCTCATTAAGTTTTATGGGATCATTGATTAAGTCCTATAGACTTAAGTAACAGAGTCATTGAAGTTAACTATGGTTATCATGGTTGAGGATATGGCAACTTGATGTCACGGTGCAATATAAAGGATGAACATGAATAGTATTTATTCAACACAAGCAACATCACTAGGGGGCCGAGAAGGTCACTCAAAGTCAGACGATGGTCGATTGGATGTTAAACTCAGCACACCGAAAGCATTAGGTGGAGATGATGGTGCTGGCACTAATCCAGAGCAATTATTTGCAGCAGGTTATTCGGCTTGTTTCATTGGGGCGCTTAAATTTACCGCCATGCAAGACAAGATTACATTGCCTTCTGAGCCATCCATCACTGCTAAAGTAGGAATTGGTGAAAATGATAAAGGTGTTGGTTTTACTATTGCGGTTGAGATGAAAATTACATTAGCTGGGCTTGAGAAAGCGCAGGCCCAGAAATTGGTCGATAAAGCACACCAAGTTTGTCCGTACTCGAATGCCACTCGCGGTAATATTGATGTGACCTTGATTGTAGAGTAAGCAACCATAGAACTAAGTTATTGATATAAAGGTGCTCTTGAATTGAGCGCCTTTATTTTTATTCAATAAGCTTAGTTCACCGTAATCTCATCGTATCCCCAATAACAGTAATGCCATTGCGGCTGGTTCCTTTGTCGGTGCTTAATAGAAGTATCCATAAATAACGCGCTATAATCTTATCTTCTTCACTTGTCGAACGGAATGTATGTCACCTGAATTAAAAAAGTACATGTCTATCTGGTTGATAGCTTTAGCGTTGATGCTGTTATGGGCTAGCTTGTATTACATTTTCCCTGCCTCCTTAATTTATTTTGAAAGCTACTTTGGATGGGAGCGTTCTGATATTGCAGGGGCGTTAACATTGGCGATGTTAAGTTCGGCTTTTTTCTCCCCATTGGCTGGAAAGGTTATCGATCAAGGCCATGGGATTAAGTTGATGATTGGCTCGGCGTTATTAGGCGCGATTGGTGTTGCTAGTGTTCCATTCGCGAGTAGCCTTACTGTTTTTTACTTTATCTGGTTTGTTATTGGGGTGGCGATGTCTGGTTGCTTATATGAACCTTGTTTTGCCATCATTGTGAAATACTTGAAAGATGAATCAGCGAAAGCCATTACAATCGTGACCTTATTGGGCGGTTTAGCGAGCTCATTGAGCTTCCCTGTCGTCAAGTTGATGAGTGAAGGGTTAGGTCTGCAATTTGCTTTTTATGTTTTAGCGTTATCGATTCCGATTATTGCTATTCCATGTTTAGTCATTGGTATGAAAAACATCACGTCGGTTCGTCCTTTAATTATTTCCCATAATGATGCATTACAAAAGGAAGGGGAACAAGAAGCGCCAAGCTTTATGAAAAGTAACATATTTTGGTTACTTACATTCAGTTTCTCATTGTTTGCTTTTAATCAAAGTGCCGCGTTAACTCACCTAACTCCACTAATGCAGGAAAGAGGACTTTCTACGGATCAAGCACTCTTCATTATGATGCTCATAGGGCCAATGCAGATCATTGGACGTGTTGGTTTGGGCTACTTACAATCGAAATTAGATCTGATTAAAGTCACCGAAATCAGCTTTATTATCAATATTATTGCTGTGACGTTATTGGTTTTTTCAGGAGCACATTACACCGCTTTTATTCTTTATATTTTGATTCAAGCTCCTCTTTTTGGTTGTTTTTATATTTTAAAGCCGGCAGTTACGCGTGAATTGATGGGAGATAAGAACTTTGGGAAAATGAATGGTGTCATGGCTATGCCTTATTTAGCTGCATTTGCAACTGCTCCTATTGCTGGTGCGTATATCTGGCAGATAGCGAATTACGAAGCGATGACAATAGTAATGGCTGTGTTTAGTGTTCTTGTTTTATTGGCACTGATGTATGCGAATCGATTACATAAACAGCAAGGGTAAATCATAACCCTCTACGGTAAAACGGAACGAAAGGCATTAACGCAAGATGAATGGTTTTTACAAGCATTCATCAACACTGGTTAGCGTTGCCATGGACTGAATAGAGATGGCATCATGACGCCAAAGTTCGATGTCACAATCTATGATACGGTCGTGTTTATCGTAATTAACACGTTCGATCCTTACTGCTGGTGATCCAGGTGTTGCTCTTAATAACAGTGCAGCATGACCCGATAGGGAAGTGAAACTGACTTTATATTGAGTCTTTGAATAAATAATATGGTATTTATTCTGATAAATATCAGTGAGAGATTGTGTGAGATCTTCTCCAAGTAACCTAGGTGCTCTATCTACGGGAACATGATTTTTTACGACGACAACGGGTCTGTCATTGAGATAACGAAGTTGTTCAACTGCATAAATTTTGCTAAAGGCAGGTAACGATAAAAGGTGCGTAACTTCTGTATTGGCAAGCTGTTCATGAGAGGAGATGACTTCAATTTTTGGAGTATGGCCTTGTGATATGGCCATTTGATTGAAGCTATGTACATTGTTTGGATCATATTGGAGTGCAGAAGGGGCGACAAACCAGCCTCGACGATCTTCTCTAAAGATATGCCCTTCTATTTCTAATGAGGAAAGCGCCTCTCGAAGAGTGATTCTGGTCGTTGAAAAAGACTCCGCCAAGCTTCGCTCAGAGGGCAGCTTTTGTCCTTCTGATAATGAACCTGATGCGATTTGAGATAAGATCGCATCTTGAATTGCTAGATATTGTAATGTCATTCGTTTCTATCGCTTTCGCTATACCTGTATTCTATTATCGAGCATTTTTATAATAAATACAGACATTAATTTAGTTCAGATTACAGTAAATATAAGCAGTATAGTCATGGATGAAGCTGCTTTGATACAAGCGATTATGAGGCTGATTTATTCCCTAAATCGTTTACCATTAAAGTGAAATGATAAACGTACTGCCAATTCCTAGCTTTGACTTGACGATTAATTTACCTTCAAGATTTTCAATCATCGCTAGTGCAAAAGACAAACCTAACCCGTCCCCTTCAACATTACTGCGACTATTATCAACTCGGTAAAGTCGTTCAAAAATTAAATCTTGATACTTAGAGTCAATGCCAACTCCGGTGTCTTGGATACTGATTTCTATGCTGTTTTTAGCATTTTGTTGTGCTTTTATTGTTACAGTGCCTTCAGGATGGGTGTACTTTATCGCATTATCAATAATATTGACCAAAATTTGAGTTAGCTTGTCGGGGTCAGATAAAATAATGAGATTATCGGTATTTTCTATCACTAACTTAATGTGTTTATCTTCAGCGATATCTTCATACCAACTCACCACTTTCGCGATAACATCAGAAACATGAGTAGGCACCTTTTTCGATTCTCGTTTGCCAGTCAATTCATCGTTTAACTTCATGAGTGCCGTGAGCATATTACTTGCTTGCATCGCATATTCAGAACAATCAGCAAGAGCACTTTTAAGGGATTGCTTATCGGGGGTATTAAGTAATGTGGTTTGGGAGGCTAATGTTATGCGTGATAATGGTGTGCGAATATCGTGTGCAATCGCATCAACGGTAGTATTTAATGTTGTTGTCATATGTTGTAGTTTTGCAACAGCATTATAAACATGGGAACTAATAATATTGAGTCCTTGTTGCCTTTCAATATCAATGTCAGTTAACTCCAGTTGTCCTTTTTTGAGTTTGTCTAAGAGTTCCTCAAAAGTGATTAAAGGGGACATTGTATTCTGAATGACTCGATGAGTAAAAATCGTGGTCACGATGGTCAGTGCAAGCATTGCATATAGAGTCATTAACCATTGGTTGTAAGCAATAGCATCTCGCGATCGATTATCTAAGACTAACCAGAAATCATGAGAATCTCCTTTTATGTTCACTGACATATAAGGGTTTACAATGAAAGCATCTATCCATGATCGATTCTCATCGATTTCATAATGTTCGAAAGTAATGTTTTTAGAGTTATGGTGAACTCCTGAGATAAATGTTATTTCAGGAGTTGGGGTATTTGATACATGATAAGCGGCAATATTATTATCGAATAACCGATGTGGGTTGGCTTCTAGAACATGGAGTAAGCGCTCACCTGAATCGTAAGTTAATATTCGTTGGTATTCGATTGATATCGATTGAAGTATTTTCTTTTCCGTTTGATATAAATCGAAAAAGAAAATAGCACCAATGATCAGTTCGACGATCAACAAGCTAAGAAGCAAGATTGACATAAAGCGTATTAACAAATGTTTTTTCGCTCGAGTCAGGGCTAATTCAATACTATTATTTGAGGACATAACCTACTCCTCGAAGTGTATGGATTAATGGCTTGGGAAACGTTTTGTCTACTTTACTGCGAAGTCGACAAACGAGGACATCAACGACATTGGTTTGGGGATCAAATTGATGTCCCCAAACATGCTCAAGAATCGCGGTTTTAGAGAGTACCGATTCTGGGTTTTCAAGGAACAACTTAATGAGCATAAATTCTCTTTGATTCAGAGGAATGACTTTTTTATCCCTTATGAGTGTATGTTTGAGTAAATCCAGACTAAGAGGGCCATAATGCAATTCTAATGGTTGGTGTGCTATTTGTTTACCTCGACGCATTAATGTTTGACAGCGGGCAAGTAATTCAGGGAAGGCAAAAGGTTTAACTAAATAGTCATCAGCACCCGACTGTAGGCCTTGAACACGCTCTTCTATAGAATGTTTAGCGCTGAGTATGAGCACTGGTGTCGTATACCCCATTCCTCGAAGTTCAGCTAGCACTTCAAATCCATTCTTCTTGGGTAGCATTAGATCGAGAATAATTACATCATAGCGTTCAGTGGTAGCTTCGTGTAGCCCATCGACTCCATTGATTGCATGGGTTGTTGTGACTCCTTCCTGCTGGAAACCATTCACTAAAAATCTAGAAATATGAATGTCGTCTTCGATCAATAGTATCTTCATTAACTTCCCGTTATCTTTTCATCACACATTGAAGCCATTCTATCAATAACTGTCTTCGGATATAACCAACATTGCAACCTTGTAATGTTTTAGACATCCCGTCGTAATCATACCTTTGCTAATCTGAATTTGTTGATTCAAGGTGACTTACTTATATAAGAGCGAGTACCTGAAAATGAATTTTATCCTTTAAAATAAATGGCTTACCGGAGTAGACATGAAAAAACTGACTGTACTAGCAGCAACCCTGAGTTTCATTGGCTTATCTAATCATGTGATGGCGTCTGAGAGCCAAGTCGTGACAACATCTCATATATCTTCAGAATCGGCATTTCAACTCGCTCATGAAGCCGTTAAGCAATGTGAAACTAATGGGTATCAGGTGTCTGCAACCGTCGTGGACTTATCAGGTAATGTCATTGCTCAATTACGTTCAGATAGTGCAGGTATTCACACTTTAGATAGTTCACGGAAGAAGGCATTTACTGTAGCAAGCATGAAACAACCGTCAGGTAATTTAATGAAGCTTATAGCGGACAAGCCTATTATGCAGCCATTACAGAATATGGATGATAACTTGTTGTTTTTAGCGGGTGGAGTGCCAGTACAATTGAATAACGTTATGATTGGGGCTATTGGTGTGGGTGGTGCGCCTGGTGGTCACTTAGATGTGGATTGTGCTGAAAAGGCCATTAAGAAGTTCTTTAAATAATGAAAATTAATTTGCTCAATTTATAGATAAAATAAAAAAGAGTGAGCAACTTAACTGATTGATATAGTTAACTCACTCACTCACTCACCTGCTTCTTATATAGTTTTAACTAGAAAGAGACTTGTCGAGGTGTTTTTATCTTTAGGTTTAATTGATCTCAAATTCACACCTACGACATCATGATGTCATTATGTTGGGTTACGAATCAGTGTATGAGATCTCTTAAAGTAGAGCCGCTTATTTGGTGATTATTTGCTATTTAAATAATCCAATACCACTTCATGGTGTGTTTTTGTTTTAAATTTATTAAAGACATGCTCTATCACGCCGTCTTCATTAATTAAAAAACTGATACGATGAAGACCATCATAGATCTTACCCATGAACTTTTTCTCGCCCCATACGCCGAACTGGTCTGCCGCCACATGATCTTCATCAGATAATAAGGTGAAGTTGAGTTCATCACGCTCAATGAATTTACCTAGGCGCTTTACTGGATCGATACTGGCACCTAATACGACAACATTGTGGGCATCAAGCTGCTCTTTGATATTACGTAAGCCTTGGGCTTGTACAGTACAACCTGGCGTCATGGCTTTAGGGTAAAAATAAAACAACACCTTTCGTCCTGAAAAATCAGACAGATTAACGGTATTACCATCTTGATCTAATAGTGAAAATTGCGGTGCAGGGGTGCCAGCGGTCAGCGTATTCATCATAATATCCTTTTTTAACAACGTTTCATTCAGCAAGAGCTTGTCATTCTTACCTTCCATACAGTAACATGCTAATTATATGGATTGCAGATAAATTTTCGATGTTGGAGAGAAACATGTTTTCAGGAAGTATTGTTGCCTTAATGACCCCTTTTGACCGTTTTGGTGAAGTTGACTATGTTGGTTTAAAGAGTTTGGTTGATTATCACGTTGAGGCTGGCACAGATGGTATTGTCGCTGTAGGGACCACTGGCGAATCTGCAACTCTGACGTTTGAAGAGCATGAAAAAGTGGTGCATAAAATCGTTGAATTTGCGGATGGCCGTTTACCGGTTATTGCAGGTACTGGTGCAAATGCGACTCATGAAGCTGTGACGTTCAGTCGTTTGTTCAATGGTATTGGTTTAGCTGGTTGCTTGAGTGTGACACCTTATTATAATAAGCCAACTCAAGAGGGCATGTTCAAGCATTATGAAGCCATTGCTAATGTAACGGAAGTGCCTCAAATTCTATACAATGTACCAGGTCGTGCCGTTGTTGATTTACAGCCTGAAACGGTTGCTCGCCTTTCAAAATTAGACCCAATTGTTGCTTTAAAAGATGCAACAGGAGACTTATCTCGCGTTGCAATTCATCGTGAATTATGTGGCGATGAGTTTATCTTATTAAGTGGTGATGATGCGACAAGCCTAGAATTTTGCCGTTTAGGAGGTCATGGCAGTATTTCAGTGACCAATAATATTGCAGCTAAAGACATGGCAGCCATGTTCCAGCTAGCGAAAGAAGGGCGCTTTGATGAAGCGGAGGTGATTAACCAACGCTTAATGACGCTTCATAATAATTTATTTGTGGAATCTAGCCCTATCCCAGTTAAATGGTGTGCTCACCAGTTGGGGTTAATTAACAATGGTGGTTTACGTCTACCAATGACAGAGCTATCAGAACAGTCTCAACCAATCTTAACGCAAGCGTTAAAAGACGCAGGGATTGCGTAAAGGCGACTTATGTAAGCGCTTCTGCGTTTATGTAATGCAGCGTGTTACTACGACTGCGGTTGATATAAAAAGGAATAAGAGGCTGAACCTTCTCGGCCACTTTAGGAGTTATAATGAAATTATCTCGTCAACTTATGGTTGCTTCTATCGTAACTGTGACGTTGAGTGCATGTACGGTAGATCCATCAGGGCGTCGTCAAGCCAAGGATGATTTTGAGTATCTGGAAGCACCAGGTTCAAAATCTTGGGTTCATAATGCCGAGTCACCGGTTCATTATTATGATGATTATGCGATTCCTCAGGGAGAATACCGTGGAGGAATCGGCAAAGAGGTGGATATTAGGCCACCGCAACAAGTGCTAGAACTGGTTCCTGGTACTCGAGTTGAACATCGAAATGGTCAGATCATCTTCTGGCACCTTAATGAAGAAGGTGTGCAGAAGTTATGGGGCAGTGCTCAAGGTGCGCTTCAGAATAAAGACATTACTTATTCAAATAATGCTGATGAATTAAAGACGGATTGGGTTTCTTGGAAGTTTATTGATGAGAATTATGAATTTTCATCGAAATATTCGATTAAAAAAGTTCAGGCAAATCGACGATTTGGTCTTTCTTTTGACCTTACTGATTGGCAGCAAGATGGTGAAAAAGCTAAGGTATCAGCGTTAAATAAAGAGCGTTATACCGCTCATTTTGTGAATACCGTAACCTTGTATTATGACGAACAAGAACGCTTGATTACAGAGCAAAAAGCATTGGCTTTACAAAATCAAATTCCATTTTCTATGAGTAGTGATAGAACAGGCTTACCTGTTATTATTGCCCGTGCTCCGTATGATGTGATGTGGCAACGTGTGGCACCTATTCTGATTGAAATGGGTTTTGATGTTGAAGATCGTAATCGATCTCAAGGTACACTAAGCACTAAGTATGAATCAGTAGATAGCAGTTTTTGGGAAGAAACAAAACTAGAGCCGGTTTCATTACCTGGTTACAGCTATACCGTTCAGCTTGGTGATTTAAAGAACCGTACGTCAATCAATATTACGGACTCAAAAGGGGTTCCAATTGATCCTGATATTCTTGAAAAGCTAGTGCCTGTATTTGCGGCTTCCGCGCAGCGAACTAGCAGCATTAAGTAATTAAAGGTAAGGTTTCTAGAAATAGAAATAGAAATAGAAAAAGGCCGTTATATTCTTTTCACTAGAAAGAGAACATAACGGCCTTTTTTATACGAGAATTACTGCATTCGATAGGGTGGAATAACAAAGGATCCGATACGAAAGCCAGTTAAGGTGACGGTACCGATATAGCTGTCATCCCCTTGAGCTGAAAACTCGAATTGATAGACGGCATGTAAGTGCCATTGTCCATTAGGTAGCTTAAATCGGTAGCGATACAACGCGACACTTAATAGTTGTAACCCAAGTTCATTGCAGCGTTTAGTAATGGCTTTTTTCGCTAACTCAGCTTGTTTTCTATGTTGTAAAAACAAAAAAGCGAGAAAGCTTAACCCTAAAATTGCCAGTAATTCTCCCATTATTGACCTTTTATATTTCCTGATTTAGCGGCTGTTTGCAGAGCAATCAACGCATTTGCTAATTCTTTCGATGGGTTAGAATGGAGTAAAGGTAACAACGTTAACCTTAGCTCTGGGAGCATAACTAAATCAGCGAATAGCTGATTAAAGAGCGCTTGATTTCCGGTTTGAGCCAATCGAATTAAGAACACTTCTGCTAATTTAGCATCGGTTAATACAGGCCAACTACGGCCAGCGATACCGATTAAGACTTCTTGATGACTTAGTCGAGGGCTTGCCAATATGGATTGAATCAGTGGCAGAGAGAGGCTGATTTCAGCACCGGCTAATGCACGTGTATAGGCTGATACTAAGAATAGATCGGGTGTTGTACTGTTTATCTCTTCTTGTGCTAATTCAATAATGCGTTTCGCTAACTTTTCAGGTAGTGCAATGTGTTCTAACGCCCCCAGTAGCGCATATTTAGGTTCATTAGGCAGATGCTTTAATGCGCTTAATAGCGAGACTACATTATGCTGATTTGATAGGCGTGTAATGATATCAGTAATGCCTTGTAGACCAACAGTTTGCCAATTAGAAAAGCCAATATCACCGTTGAAATAGCTTTGCGCATGTTCGTAGTATTGGCTGGCGGGTAGATCCAGTTGTGCTTTAATCTGACTATGAAAGACCGCCATTTTGTCTTCAGAAGGCTTAAAGGTATACGGGTTGTTCGCTAGTTTTTCTTGTTGTTTCTCTGTCATTTCATCAGAGATACGAGTGCCCATTGCTTCGATAACGTACTTCAGGAAGTTACCAATATCGGCTTGTTTTATAAGCCCGCGTTCATCGAGATCAAATTTTAAAAACCAAATCCAAGGTTGTTTCAGTTCGTTCCAATAACTGATCGCGAGATGTGCTTTACGTTGCAGAGGAAATGGATACGCTTGTTTGCTTACTTCTACATTCGCAAAGGTCACATTGTCAATGCGAGAAATACGTCTACCAAGATCAAATACTTGGTATTGGCAGCCGCTGTTTTTTAAGAGTTGAGTCAGTGTTTGTATAGTGTCCATAATGCTTTTTCGTAAGAAACTTTCCCTTATAGATGGTATCCTAACGGCGTTTTTCAAGGTCAGAGATAAAAAAAGTGAGTGCACATGCAAAGTAACTTGGTACTTTTACTTCAAAAATTAGAGCTAAGCTTGAAAGCCCTGCAGCTTTGGGGGACAGGTTCTCCAGAGCCAGAGGCGCTATCGAGCATCGAGCCATTTTCTGTCGATAAGCTGACTCCTGAAGAGTGGCTTCAATGGATCTTTATTCCTAAATGCCAACAGTTACTCAATGATGACTTGTCTTTACCAGCAGGGTTTACCATGTCACCTTATTTTGAAGAAGCTTGGACATCCGCGCCAGAAAGGCAGATTATTATTGATATTGTTATTCAAATCGAAGAGGAGTGTGCCTCATGTTAGAGATCGTGTATCAAGATGAATTTATCGTAGCGGTCAACAAACCGGCAGGAATGTTGGTGCATCGCTCTTGGTTAGATAAACATGAAACTCAATTTGTCATGCAAACTCTGCGTGATCAAATAGGGCAACATGTTTTCCCTTTGCATCGTTTGGATAGACCCACATCGGGCGTCTTAATTTTCGCTTTATCGAGTGAGATTGCATCAAAAATGATGCCGATGTTTGCCGAGCATAAGATGGAAAAAACGTATTATGCGATTGTTAGAGGCTGGATCGAAGATGCTGCCATACTCGACTACGCACTAAAAGTTGAAATGGACAAAATAGCGGATAAGTTTGCCAGTGAAGAAAAAGAGGCGCAATCTGCGATTACTGAATATCAGCCGATAGCTAAAGTGGAAGTGCCTTATTCAACTGGACGTTTTCCGACGAGTCGATATTGTTTACTCGAAATGAAGCCTAAAACAGGACGAAAGCATCAACTACGTCGTCATGCACACCATCTTAGCCACCCTATTATTGGTGATACTTCTCATGGTGATGGACGTCATAATCGATTGTTTAGAGAGAATTATGATTGTCATCGTTTGTTGTTACATGCCTCTCATTTAACCTTTATTCATCCGATTACGGGAGATAATGTGGATATTAGAGCAGGGTTTGATGCGACTTGGCTTGCGCTTTTTGATGAATTTTCATGGGATATCCCTAAATAAAGTGATTGTTATTTAAGGGTAGCCCTTAGTTTAAATGAGCTTTAAATTAAGGGCTAGTTACTCGTAGGATAGACCGAGTCGATATAGGCGAATTAGTTAATGTAAGACAAGATTGATTGCTCAATTCCCTTCGCATCTAATCCTAGTTCTTCATGCAGTTCATCTTGAGTACCTTGATGAATAAATTGATCAGGCAAACCAAGATTTAAAACAGGCCTCATGATTTTCTCTTTCATCATGAACTCAATGACAGCACTACCAGCCCCACCTGCAATCGCATTTTCCTCTATTGTTACGAAGGTTTCATGAGTACTTGCAAGAGTTGTGATCAATGCTTCATCAAGAGGTTTAACAAATCGCATATCGACAACAGTGGCATTAATGCCTTTTTCTTCTAGTCGCGTAGCGGCTTCGAGAGCATTGGATAAGAAAGTACCAAAACTAAGAATCGCAATCTGTTCACCTTGTTTAACGATGCGGCCTTTACCGATTTCTAATGCAGAAAATTCAGGTTGGATATCAACGCCACAGCCACTACCTCGTGGGTATCGCACTGCTGATGGCCCTTGATGCATGTGTCCGGTATATAACATTTGGCGACACTCATTTTCATCACTCGGTGCCATAATAACCATGTTAGGGATACAACGCATGTAGCTAATATCAAACGCACCTTGGTGTGTTTGTCCATCAGCACCGACTAATCCAGCTCTATCGATAGCGAACATAACGGGAAGATTCATAATAGCAACATCATGAATTAATTGGTCATAGGCGCGTTGTAAAAATGTCGAATAAATAGCCACAATAGGGCGATTACCGGCGATGGCCATCCCTGTTGCTAAGGTGACAGCGTGTTGTTCTGCTATCGCGACATCAAAATATTGAGATGGGTATTCCTTCGAGAAACGAACCATGCCAGAGCCTTCACGCATAGCAGGAGTAATGGCCATCAGTGTTGGATCTTGAGCGGCCATGTCACATAGGAAATCACCAAAAATGGCTGAAAAGTTCGGTTTGCCAGGTTTGCTTTTAGGTAATGTTGTTATTGACGGATCGAACTTAGGGACGGCATGGTAACCAATAGGATCTTTTTCCGCTGGTGCGTAACCTTTTCCTTTCTTGGTCATGATATGCAAAAACTGTGGGCCAGTTAAGTTACGCATGTTTTTCATGGTTTTAACCAGTTCAATCACATCATGACCATCAACAGGTCCAATATAATTAAAGCCTAGCTCTTCAAATAAAGTGCCAGGAACAACCATCCCTTTCAAATGTTCTTCGGTACGCTTAACCAGTTCTTTAATCGGAGGAAGCCCTGAGAGTGCTTTTTTGCCACCTTCTCTAATCGAAGTATAAAGATCACCAGATAAAACACGGGCTAGATGATTATTTAATGCACCTACATTTTCTGAAATCGACATCTCATTATCATTTAGGACGATAAGCATATCACTATGAATATCACCGGCATGATTCATTGCTTCAAAGGCCATACCTGCAGTGATGGCACCATCGCCAATGACTCCAACGACTTTTCGACCTAAATTTTCTTTTTCAGCTGAAATAGCCATACCTAAAGCGGCACTGATCGATGTTGATGAATGTCCAACAGAGAGCGTGTCATACTCACTTTCTTCGCGCCATGGAAAGGGGTGCAAACCATCTTTTTGCCTAATAGTGGTCATTTTTTCTCTACGACCCGTTAGGATTTTATGAGGGTAAGCTTGATGACCGACATCCCAAACTAGCTGGTCAAAAGGCGTGTTATAGACATAATGAAGGGCTACTGTAAACTCAACAGCGCCCAATCCTGAAGCAAAGTGACCACTTGAGGTACTGACGGTATTGAGAAGATAGGTACGTAGTTCATCACATAATGTAGGCAGTGCGGATAACGGTAAGCTACGCAGCTCTTCAGGCGTATTAGCAAGGGAAAGGGTAGGATACTTTGAAATATCTAATGTCATGATCGTGCGCAAATTCCAATTAATATTTTCGCTCGACAACATATCGAGCAAAATCTTCAAGCAGCTGTGTGTTATAAGGTATTGAAGCGAGAATATCGAGTGCTTCTTGTAATAGCGCTTGGGCTTTTTCTATTGCACCTTCTAAACCAAGGATTGCTGGATAGGTGCTTTTATTGAGTTCTTGATCTGAACCTTGGGGTTTCCCTAAGGTTTCTGTATCACTGATAATATCAAGAATATCATCTTGTACTTGGAATGCCAGTCCAACCGCTTCAGCAAAGCGCTCTAATTGAGGTAATATTGATGTACCTCTCTCTCCAGCTGCGAAGGCGCCGAGCTGTATGGCGGATTTAATTAAAGCACCCGTTTTATTTTTATGGATATATTCGAGTTCTTCCAATGAAATGGATTTATTTTCAGCACACAGGTCAAGGCCTTGACCAATGCACATACCTTGAGCTCCAGAAGCATGAGCAAGGGATTGTACCATCTTTATACGGTAAGATTCCGCGGAAGTATCAAGGTTGCCTTCAGCCAAAATACTAAAAGCAAGAGTCTGCAATGCATCACCAGCAAGAACAGCGGTAGCCTCATCAAATTTGATGTGACAGGTTGGTTGGCCTCGACGAAGCTCATCATCATCCATTGCTGGTAGGTCATCATGGATGAGAGAATAAGCATGAATACACTCAATTGCACTTGCTGGTGTATCGAGAGATTCAACAGAACAACCTAGCATATCGCCAGTTGCGTATACTAGGAATGGACGGATGCGTTTGCCACCTAATAATAAAGCATAATGCATTGCTTGAATTAGAGGTTGGTGCTGGTTGGGTAAGGTATTAAGCCATGACTCTAATTGCTCACAGTTTCTAATACGATATGCCGTTAGGCTATCCTTTAAAGTATTCATTAGCTAGTCTGATGTTGAGTAAAGTCGGTAAGCTCGGCAGTATCTTCTTTATCTAATAAAATACTGACTCTTTGCTCAGCCTCGGTAAGCTTAGCTTGGCTTGCTCGAGCCAAAGTAATCCCTCGTTCGAATTTCTTTAGGGCATCATCGAGAGGAATATCGCCCGTTTCTAATGCATCAACTACATTGGAGAGCTCTTTTAGCGCTTCTTCGAAGGACATATTCTCAGGTTTCTTATTGGCCATACCGTACTCAGATGTGTATAAAAATGAATGCTAGGTAAATTACCCTAGGGGAGGGGAAGGGTCAAATGCAACCTAGCTATTTTATTACAATTGATGCAAATTTCTTCAGTCTTATAAGCTAACTTCTTTGCTTTTCTATTGATTAAGTAAGAAGTAAGAAGTAAGAAGTAAGAAGTAAGAAGTAAGAAGTGAAAGCGACATTATTCTTGGTTGGATAATGGCAATTCTGTTATTGAACAGCGAGAAGGTTCATATCGAATGCAATTTCTCCCGTTTTCTTTCCCTTTGTACAAGGCAATATCGGCTTTTTTTAGAGCTGATTGCCAGTGTTTACCATCTTTTGCTTCATAAACGGTGTAGCCGATCGTGCAGGTAAGCTCAATACTGTGTCCGCGATGAGAAAAGGGATCGGAGTGAATAGTTTTATGTATTCTGTCAAAAAAACTACCAATGCCCTCAGGTGATGTCGATACGGTAATGAGAATAAACTCCTCTCCTCCCCAGCGCCCAACGGCATCACTTTCTCGGCAGTTCCATACCATTCTTTTAGCGACTTCTTTTAAGCAAAAATCCCCAAAGTCATGCCCGAGGGAGTCATTGATTTTTTTAAAATGATCCAAATCAAGAATACCTATGCCAATGTAAGCATTCGAGTGTTGGAATAGTTCAGGGGGCGCATTTAATAAAGCTTCACAGCCGCCGCGATTCCAGATTTGAGTTAGACAATCGACATTCGCCCTTCGATCGGCACTTTCTAATTCTTCTAATAGCAGCTGTGTGCGCTGCTCATAGGATTGAGAAAGGAGAACGTTTTCGGCAAGATCAGCCACATCCTTTAAAGTCGCTCTTTCCATGTGAGTTAGCTTCCGTGGTTTCGTATCCATTAAACACAGCGTACCCAATAACCGCTGGCTAGAAGTATAAATAGGATATTCTACATAGAAGCGCGCATAGGGAGGCTGATTGACCAGTGGGTGATTTGAGAATTCACTGGTTTCTAAAGTATCTTCAATAAACAGTATCTTGTTTTCACAAAAAGGTGGGGTACGTAAACTAATTTCATTTTGTTTCTTTGCGATTTCGCGAGGCAGCCCTACCGATGCGCGCACAAGAAGGTGAGAACCATTGAAGAAAGTAATAGCAGCCGTCGGTACGTCAAACACACGACGTATTAAACTCACAATCGCATTGTATTGTGGTGTGATATTGATGTCATTGTCATTATTGATGGTCGAAGATTGATTTATCGACAGTGACAACAGACTGGATTTAGGGGTAACTGACACAATAGTCAAAACCTTATTGTAATTTTAGCGCATCATTAACTGTATTAGTGGCGTTTCATAACTAAAGACTAGGCGATAGCATCATCTTAAAAAGAGTGAATAAAGTATGAAATATATCATTCACTGTCACAGTATGAATCCGATTTATAGACAGTCTAATAGGGGAAACTTTCTCAGTTTTTACTATGCTTATCTCATTCGTTACAACTTTACTTTTTATTAATTCCTCGACTTTGAAGGGTGTTTAATAAAATTTAATAAAGAACAGCATGATTATGCCGATAAAAGCCGTATTACTTTCGCATAATGGAATGATTATAAAGGGGGCATTAAGTGGATTTAGCAACCCTAATAGGGCTTTTAGGCAGCTTTGCATTTGTCGTTATGGCAATGGTACTCGGCGGCAGTTTATTAATGTTTGCCGATACCACATCGGTACTCATTGTTGTTGGTGGTACTTCCTTTGTTGTCATGATGAAGTTCACTGGTGCGCAATTCTTTGCTGCATTTAAAACGATGAGCAAGGCATTTTCTTTTAAAACAGATGAACCGGAAGAGTTGATTGCTAAAGTCGTTGAAATGGCAGATACCTCTCGTAAAGGTGGATTTTTAGCTCTTGAAGAGATGGAAATCAGTAATAGTTTTATGCAAAAAGGCATTGATTTATTGGTTGATGGGCATGATGCCGATGTTGTTAAAGCAGCACTACAAAAAGACATCGCATTAACGGATGAACGACATGATCGAAGTGCCGCGGTATTTCGTGCCTTTGGTGATGTTGCTCCGGCGATGGGTATGATTGGTACGTTAATCGGCTTGGTGGCGATGCTGTCCAATATGGATGACCCTAAATCCATTGGTCCAGCGATGGCGGTTGCTCTCTTAACGACATTGTATGGCGCTATATTGGCCAATATGGTGTTTTTCCCTATTGCCGATAAATTAGCATTGCGTCGAGAGCAAGAGAAATTGAATCGTAGGTTGATTATGGACGGAGTCTTAGCGATTCAAGATGGACAAAACCCGCGTGTAATTGATAGCTATTTGAAAAATTACTTACGAGAAAGTTTACGAAACCTTGATGATGTGGGCGCAGAATAGTGAACCCATTTAATCATGTGAGAGTATAAAGGAAAAATGGATGGAAGAAGAAGAGTGTAAATGTCCTCCTCCCGGACTCCCTGCTTGGATGGGAACCTTTGCCGATCTCATGGCATTATTAATGTGTTTCTTTGTTTTGTTACTGTCTTTCTCAGAATTGGATGTATTAAAGTTTAAACAAATCGCAGGCTCGATGAAATTTGCCTTTGGTGTTCAAAATCGTCTTGAAGTTAAAGATATACCCAAAGGGACCAGCATTATTGCCCAAGAGTTTCGTCCTGGTCGCCCAGAACCGACGCCAATCGAAGTCATTATGCAGCAAACGATTGATGTGACACAGCAAACATTGGATTTTCGAGAAGGTGAAGAAGACAGTGCGGGTGGTTCTAAAAAAGAACAAGATGAATTTAACGGTGGAGATTCACCTTCATTTTCGACGCGAAAAAGTCCGCAGTCTGCCGAACAAGATGCACAGCAAAAAGATCAAGAAGTATCAGAGCAGATAGCAAAACTTGAAAGTAAGGTTGTACAGGCGTTGCAGCGAGAAATCGAAACAGGGGGTATTGAAGTTGATAACCTTGGACAGCAGTTAGTCATCAGAATTCAAGAAAAAGGGGCATTCCCTGAGGATTCGGCTTTTCTGCAACCTAAATTTCGCCCACTGATTCGCCAAGTTGCTGAGTTGGTAGTAGATGTTCCAGGCATTATTCGTATATCAGGGCATACAGATAATCAACCACTTGTTTCAGAATTGTATCGTTCAAAATGGGATCTTTCAGCCCAGCGTGCTGTTTCTGTAGCTCAAGAAATGGAAAAAGTAAGGAGATTCCCAAGCGAAAGATTACGTGTTCGAGGTATGGCAGATACGGCTCCAATTGCTCCCAATAATACGGCTTTACAACGTTCAAAAAATCGTCGTGTAGAGATCAGTATTATGCAAGGCGAAGCGCTCATTAGTGATGAAGTGCCATTTACGAATTAATTTTTTGTATTCAAAGTGAGGTTGGTTATAATGCGCGTCACTTTGACATTGATGAAGATCACCAATTATGACTATGAAATTTATTGTAAAACCACATCCAGAAATTTTTGTAAAAAGTGAATCGGTAAAAAAACGCTTTACTAAAATTTTAGAGTGTAATATTCGCAATATCGTTAAAGCTCGCACTGATGGTCGTGTTGCTGTTTTTAACCGTCGAGATCATATTGAAGTGACCTCATCTGATGATACTTATTATCAGGAAACACTGACAGTATTGACCACCACTCCGGGTATTCATCATGTTCTTGAAGTTGAGCAATCGACGTTTACTGACATGCATGACATCTATGAACAAGTTCTAGAAATGAACCGTGAAAAGCTTGAAAATAAAAGCTTTGTCGTACGTGTTAAGCGCCGAGGAAAGCATGATTTCTCATCGATTGAATTAGAGCGATACGTCGGTGGTGGTTTAAACCAAGCCGTTGAATCAGCTCGTGTTCAATTACGTGACCCAGACTTGACGATAAAATTTGAAATCGCGAATGAAAAGCTGAATCAAATTATTGCTCGTCACAAGGGATTAGGCGGTTTCCCTCTCGGTACTCAAGAAGACATATTGAGCTTGATATCGGGTGGATTTGATTCAGGCGTGTCCAGTTACCTACACATTAAACGTGGTTCAAAGGTGCATTATTGCTTCTTTAACCTCGGTGGCCCTGCGCATGAAATTGGCGTTAAACAGGTCTCTCATTTCCTTTGGAATAAGTACGGTTCATCAGCCAAAGTAAAATTTATCAGCATTGATTTTGAACCTGTGGTTGCAGAGATTTTAGAGAAAGTCGATGATGGCCAAATGGGGGTTATCCTAAAGCGTATGTTTATGCGTGCAGCAGGTATTGTGGCTGAAAAGTTCGGTATCCAAGCATTATTAACAGGAGAAGCATTAGGGCAAGTATCCAGCCAAACGTTAACGAATCTTCGCCATATTGATAATGTAACAGAGAGTTTGATTCTACGTCCGCTTATCAACTGGGATAAAGAAGATATTATTGATCTTGCTAGAGTCATTGGAACTGAAGACTTTGCGAAAACAATGCCAGAGTATTGTGGCGTTATTTCTAAAAAGCCAACCATTAAAGCCATTAAAGCTCGCCTTGAAGCCGAAGAAGAGAAGTTTGACTTTTCTATTTTAGAAAAGGTTGTCTACGATGCTCGCGTTATGGATATTCGCGATATTGAAAAAGAAAGCCAAGTGGCAGCACCAGAAGTTGAGCATGTACAAGAAGCTCAAGGTGATGCGATTGTTCTTGATATACGAAGCGCGGAAGAAGAAGATGAAAACCCGCTTCATATTGATGGTGTCGAAGTGAAGCATATACCGTTCTTTAAGTTATCAACGAAATTTGGTGACCTTGACCAAGCGAAAACGTATTTGTTGTACTGTGACCGAGGCGTCATGAGTCGACTACAAGCGTTATACCTACAAGAGCAAGGCTATACAAACGTCAAAGTCTATCGTCCATAGACATTTATTTTCTCAAAGAAACCACCTTATCTGAGGTGGTTTTTTATTTTACGAGAAGATTAGGCGTATATACTTTTATCTATATTCCTTTATCGTCTTGGTTATTTATGTCAAAACGTTTACCTCCTCTTAATGCTCTAAAAGCATTCGAAGCTGCTGCCCGCCATATGAGTTTTACGCTAGCCGCTGATGAGCTCTTCGTTACACAAGCAGCAGTCAGTCATCAAATAAAACAGCTGGAAACATTCCTTGATATAAAGCTATTTCAACGAAAAAATCGCTCTTTATTACTGACAGAAGAAGGGCAAAATTACTACCTTGATATTAAAGACAGCTTTGCATCGATAATAAAAGCTACCGATAAGCTATTGGACAGTGGCGGCCGAGGTATTCTGACGATAAGCCTACCACCTAGTTTCGCAGTGCAGTGGCTGGTACCACGTTTGACGGATTTTAATCAAAAACACCCTGAAATAGATGTACGTATTAAAGCGGTTGATAAAGAAGAAGGGTCGTTAACGGATGATGCGGATGTCGCAATATATTACGGTAAAGGAAAGTGGAAAGGCATCCAGTTTGATAAATTATATCAAGAGTATTTGATACCTCTTTGCTCACCGGCTTTGTTACACTGTGAGACACCTTTACGCACGTTGGAACATCTGCCGCAGTTCCCCTTACTTCATGATGTGACACGGGAAGATTGGCAGCAATTTGCAAAGGAGCATCAGTTATCGACATTGGCTTTTAAAGATGGTCCTATTTTCAGTCATTCACTTATGGTGTTGCAAGCCGCTGTTCATGGGCAAGGTATTTGTCTTGGGAACAATATTTTAGCGCAGCCAGAGTTAGCTTCAGGAAGATTGGTCGCTCCATTTAAACAAAAAATCACGAAGCCAGAAGCATTTTATGTGGTATGCAAAGAAGATGAAGCGGATTTAGGAAAGGTCGCCATATTTAGAGAATGGATAAGAAAGACAGCTCAACAGGAAGAATATGAATTACTTAAAGAATGGTCAAACTAAGAACCCCATTTTTATTTTTGCACATGGCGCTGGCGCCGGTATGGATCACTCTTTTATGGAAAGCATTGCCCAAGGTCTTGCTGAAAAAGGGATACAGGTTATTCGCTTTAACTTTCCTTATATGATCAAACGAGCAGAAGATGGTAAGCGCCGTCCACCCGATCGATCACCTAAATTACTCGAAGCATTTGAAGCGGTTATCGATGAGTATGCAAAGGATGCCCTTGTCGTTATAGGGGGGAAGTCGATGGGAGGACGAATGGCCTCGCTGTTATCTGAAAATGATAAAGTCAAAGCTATTGCTTGTTTGGGTTTTCCATTTCACCCTCCTGGAAAGCCTGAAAACTATAAAGGAGAGCAACTGTCAACGCTTGATAAGCCATGCCTAATATTACAAGGACAACGGGATACCTTTGGTAAAGAAGAAGAGTTTTCAGAGTTTGAATTATCCAAAAGTGTACAGGTTCAATTTATTCCAGATGGTGATCATAGTTTTAAACCAAGAAAGCGATCTGGTTTTACTGAAGAAGCGAATATACAGCTCTCTATTCGTTACCTTGCTGATTTTATTTTGAATCAGGATGTATCGTGATGGCTCGTTTTTGTTTCATTATTTCAGGGATATTAGGTGGTTTTGCTGTCATGTTAGGGGCTTTTGCTGCCCATGCGTTAAAATCGACATTAACACCTGAGCTTCTTGATGCGTTTAAAACGGGTGTACATTATCAATTAATACACGCCTTAGCTCTACTTGGTATTGGTGGAGTGTTATTATCGATAAAGAACCCTATAGCAAGAAAGCGATTTCGTCTAGCTGCACTATGCTTTATGATTGGCTCTTTGCTTTTTAGTGGCAGTTTATATTGTCTTGCCCTAACCGGTTTTAAGTGGTTTGGTCCGATAACACCGATCGGTGGAATACTCTTTATTGTCGGGTGGGGGTGTATCATAAGCGCTGCATTATCAATTACGAAAGAGGATACTCTGTGAAACATTTAATGCTTTATTGTCGTGCTGGATTTGAAAAAGAATGTGCTGGTGAAATTCAAGATCGAGCAACTGATTTGGAAGTGTATGGTTTTCCTCGTTTAAAAAAGAACACAGGTTATGTAATTTTTGAATGTTACCAAGATGGTGATGCTCAAACTTTAGTGAAGAAATTAGATTTTAAATCATTGATCTTTGCTCGACAGATGTTTGCCGTAGCAGCAGAATTGACAGAATTGCCTTCAGAGGATCGTATTTCTCCTATTCTTGATGCACTTTCAGATGTTGAAGCATTACCTGCATGTGGTGATTTACGCATTGAAACGCCAGATACAAATGAAGCGAAAGAGCTCTTGAAGTTCTGCCGTAAATTTACTGTACCGATGCGACAAGCACTGCGCGGTAAAAAATTATTACTGGCTAAAGATAATGCAAAGAAACCAGTGTTACACGTTTGCTTTATTGCGCCAGGGCATTGTTATATCGGCTACTCCTTGGCAGCCAATAACTCTGCGTTTTTTATGGGTATTCCTCGTTTGAAGTTTCCGTCAGATGCTCCAAGCCGATCAACACTGAAGTTAGAAGAAGCATTCCATGTTTTTATTCCGAGAGATGAATGGGATGAGCGCTTAGCATCAGGGATGTGGGGTGTTGATTTAGGCGCATGCCCAGGTGGGTGGACTTACCAGCTTGTGAAACGCTCGATGTTTGTACATGCTATTGATAATGGCATGATGGCTGATAGCTTAATGGATACAGGGCAAGTGAAGCACCATCAAGTTGATGGTTTTAAGTTTGAACCTGCCCGTAAAAATGTGACTTGGTTGATTTGCGATATGATTGAGAAACCTTCAAGAGTGGCTCAACTTATGGGTGAATGGATCATTAAAGGCTGGGCAAAAGAAGCCATATTCAACTTGAAACTACCGATGAAAGGTCGTTACGATGAAGTGCTGGAAGATATTGATAATTTGAAAATCTTCTTGAAAGAGCATGGTGTTAAATTCAAGCTTCAAGCTAAACACTTGTATCATGATAGAGAAGAAATAACAGTGCATATTCAATCATTATCGAATATATCGCCTCATTAATTCAATATTACTCTGAATCTCAATAAAAAAGATCTTGTTTAGGCAAGGTCTTTTTTTATGGGGCATTATTTTCTATGAAGCATTGTGTTTATGAATAATTGTGTTTATGGATTATTGTTTTATGGATCATTGTTGAGTAAATCGAATATCTTGTAGGTTAAATCCTAAAGGAATATCCGTTTTGAGTGTGGCAATTTTCTTACAGGTACGTGCAAGTTCGATATGTTCATCAAATTTCTTTCGGTATTTTGGTATGAGTTCAGAGCTTTGGTAAGCGGACTCAATATCGGGAAATTGCGATAAAATCTCTTTAGCGGCTTTTGGACCGACGCCAGGAATACCAGGGACTTGGCTTGAGCTGATACCCACTAATCCCCAATAATCGGCCATTTGTTCAATTTTCACACCAAATTCTTTTTCTATAAAAGGAACATCTAACCAGCGATGTTGGAAATAATCTCGAATATACAAGGTGGGAGCGAGAAGCTGACTGTACCCTTTATCTGTCGAAATGATGGTGGCCTTTTGTTGTCTAGAAGCGACTTTTTTAGCAATAGTAGCAATTAAATCGTCAGCTTCATCACCTTCAGATAGGAGGGAGTCAATACCAAATGTTTGCCACCATGCTTGTTGAATCGTATCTAAGCCTTTTAAGAGAGCATCGGGCATCGGTTTACGTTTCGATTTGTAATCAGGTAGTAGTTCCGCTCTCCAGCCTCGATCTTGTTCATGGTGATCAAATACGGCGATGATATGGGTCGGTTGATGTTCCTTAAGGATTTTTCTAAGGGTAAAACTGGTTGACTCAATTGTCTTTGGGATGTCATTGGGATCGGGTTGTGCAGAGTGGACTCGACGAATTAAATTGAGTGCATCAAGGATCACGACATGAATATCAGACATAAGAGCTACTACCTTTTGGTTGTTATGGCTCTATTGTATGAATTCATGCCGAAGACATCAATTGTTTATCGAGCATCCGCTCGTTTGCTTGTATAAAAAGCCTTTTGTTATGGGCTACTTAGTGCTCGATTGATGCATTACTTTGTAGCATGGCTCGTATGCATTACCATCAGGGAGCTTCATTCGATTTTGTTTTACAAAATCTTGCAGCAATCGATCCATTCTTTGCATGAGTTCTTTATCACCATCAATAATGAAAGGCCCATGTTGTTTTATTTCTTTAATACCTTCTGACTTTACATTGCCCGCTACAATACCTGAAAATGCTTTTCTTAAGTTGGCTGCTAATGTTTCTTTTGGTTGATTTAGGTGCAAATCAAGTCCTTTCATGTTGTCATGCGTTGGCTCAAAAGGAAATTGAAATTCAGGGGCAATGGTTAATGACCAGTTATAGCCATAGGAATCCCCAATCGATTTTCGATGCTCTCGAGTCTCATTCATTCCTTTCTTCATTATCTGAGCAACTCTTTCAGGGTCATCAATGACAATCGTATAGTATTGTTGACCTTCTTTACCTAATGTTTCTTTGATAAATGTATCGATAGATTCAAAGTAAGCCGCGCTTTCTTTAGGGCCTGTTAATATGATAGGCATTGGCTGATCTTGATTATCTGGGTGCATCATTATCCCAAGGATATAAAGTAACTCCTCCGCAGTGCCTGGTCCACCAGGGAAAATAACAATGCCATGAGTCATACGTACGAAGGCCTCTAATCGTTTTTCGATATCGGGCATAATGATCAATTCATTGACGATAGGGTTAGGTGGCTCAGCCGCAATAATAGAAGGTTCGGTAAGGCCGATATATCGTTGTGATGTATACCTTTGTTTAGCATGGCCAATCGCCGCTCCTTTCATTGGCCCTTCCATCGCACCTGGCCCACAGCCAGTACATATATTCATTTCACGTAGGCCTAACTGACTCCCGACTTCGCGAGTATACTGATATTCAATCTCGTTGATCGAATGGCCCCCCCAGCACGTGATTAGGTTCGGCTCTGTGGCTGATGGGATGGCTTTTGCGTTACGTAGAATACTAAATATGAGATTAGTGATATGGCTAGAATTGGTGAGGTTGAGTCTATGGCTATCAGCAACGTGCATATTCACGTAAACAATATCTCTAAGCACGGCAAATAAATGCTCTTGAATACCTTTGATGATGTTCCCATCGACAAATGCATGCTCTGGGGGGTTACTTAGTTCCAGCTTGATTCCGCGTTCACGACGCAAAATATTAACATCGAAGTCAGTGTATTGAGCGAGTAATACTTCAGAGTTATCGGTATGGCTACCTGAATTCAGAACAGCAAGGGTGCAATTTCTATACAATTGGTAAAGTTCACTTGATGCCGTTTTTTTTAGACGTTCGACTTCTAGCTGAGTGAGTAGATCCATACTACCAGCAGGGTTGATGTGTGTGATCATAAAGCAACCTCTCAAAGATTGAGCATCAAATATTGACGCTCATATTTATACCGTTTTAATCGTTTTAGTGATCATATTTTATTGGCATAAACCCTAAACGTAGTTGAGTAGGTTGCAAGTTGTCAATTTATCCCCATGAATCTGATCTAAGCACTGATATTAAACATGGCTTTAATTTCATTGTGATCAGCGTGCGACGATTCAATGGAAATGAACCCTTGTTGAATAGCTTGATTTAAAGCTTGTCTTATTTCTGTTGTTGCAAGTAACGCAGCTGGCATATGAGGCTTGGTCTTTAGGTATATCCATTGGCTCTTGTGGTATTTATGACTTAATTTACGCGCTACGCCGGCAATGTTGAGTAAGGTTTCAACGACTTCTTTTTCATTCATAGTCAAATAGGATTTTGGCAGGAATGGGTAATCAATCACCGATATTCTGAACAGGCGTTGTAAGCTCAGTTCTGGATGAAACTGATTTAACCATAATTGAAACTCATTAAAGATGGAGCTAGCCGTTTTTGTTGTGTCTTCACTCACATATAAAATATGGGTACTAGAGAAATGGAAGAGTTTATCTTTTGTATTTAACTTTTCTTGAAGGTATTGGCCAAAGTCTTTTTCCAGTTCTAAAGCTTTGGTGTACCCCAAATCTACATACGTATTTCTTAAAAAAGGAAAATCCAATAAAATAAAAGTCAGTTGATCACTGAGTGGTTCATGGATTAAATCACGGAAATACTCTTCTTCTATTGCCAATGTGTTTTTACTATAAGTACTGTTATCGAGTCTTCGCAGTAAAAACTGGAAATTTAATAATCCTGAAATCGGATTTACGTAGACATTATGTATCAGACTCTGTATGGCTTTGTTACTTTTCTTATTGATATGCCAATTGTATAAGAAGTGAATAATAAAGATGGATAGAGCAAGGACGAGAATTAAAATAACGTTCTTTAAGAAGGAACTTTCTATTTTGAGCACTCCAATCTCATGCGCCTTTAATTCTTTGTTCAGTTGGCTTTCAATAAAGTCTTTTTGTGCAAGTAAAATTCTTTGTGTCTCAGTAAGAACTCTCGATACCTGATTTTTTAATAGTTTATTCGAAGCAAGATAGTAAGGGATTGATTCATCGGTTTTCCCTGAGGTGAGTTGTATTTTTGCCGCGAGGGCATACAGTTTTTCTTTTTCCAATGCCGATACTTGAGCTTTTTCGCTCAGTTCGATGGATTTTTGTGAGAATTGCTCGGCATTGTCGATTTGCTCGAAGTGTAAGGCTAATTTGGCTTGCATATGCAGCTTTGATATATGCAATTCTGATGGTAAGTCGCTTTTCCATAATGCGGTAGAGCTATCTAAGTAAGATACCGACTTTTCGATATTATCTAATATAAAGTATGCGGAAGCCAAAGAGAGGTAAATATCGATCTTATTGATCAGTTCATTGTGTGAAGGCAGTGATGTGGTTGGGGCGACATCTAATGCATTAAGGTAGTGAATGATCGATAAATTATATTTACCTTGTGTCAGTCTTATATCGCCAATCTCATGGAATATATTCGATAAGTGGTGATTTTTACCAAATTGCTCATAATAATTAGCAGCTTGTGATAGGTGGTTACTGGCTAGATCAAAAAGGTTATGTTGAAGGTAAAAGTAAGCCAACTCGGTATTTAAGGTAGCAAGATACGCGCTCGCATTATTTTCAACAGCTTTCCAGTAGGCTAATAAAAGGATTGAGAAGGCTTGAGATGGCTCATTAAATTGTTGATGGTATTGATAGAAAGAGAGGTAAAGTGTTAACGCTAGCTCATGGTCATCGGCAAGAATGATTTTTTCTTCCAATTCATCATAAATAGCTAGGGCGGCTTCTTTGTTCGCTAAGGCGGTTTGTATTTCAGCTTCTAAAAGTGATGTTTGAATGGCTAGCCTTAGGGGTAACTCTGACACATTGGCATGATTTAGGTAATCGTTAATGGATTGTTGGAGGTGTACTAATAACTTTTGCAATTGATCGGTATTTTGGGTTTTATATTTGATGGCGATCAACTCAAAAGAGAGTTTATCTTCCCACTTTTGGTACTGCTTGGTTAATGATATCGCTTGATGGATATAGTTGTTTAAGTTTTTTTCATTGTTGAGCGTAATTTCAGCTTGCGCTAAAATTTCATAGGCTAAAAGCGTATTATCAACATTTCTGATTAAAATGCCTTTATCGCTCTTTTCTAGCTTACTGATTGATAGGTAATTTCTGGTAATTTCTTTTGCTTTGTTGGGAACGACATTAACAATCTTTCTTGCCTCAATAAGAATGGGCAAATTAGCATAAGCAATATTAGGTATCAGTAAAATTAGTGAGCAGAAAATAGCCGCTATATACAGTAAGTAATCACGGTATGGTGAGGTATTTTGAGTTTTTGAACAGTTCATCGTATTTTGCATTAAATTAAGCTATGGTAGGAAAATTCATTACGATCTAATTATTTAATTTTAGCACCTTTTAACCATTATGATAACGGTTAACTACATTAAAGAGGAACTTCATGTCTAGCCAAACTATTGATGCATTAAGAGAATTTTCAATACGCTACGTCAAAGCGTATCAAGAGCAGCATGGTACTTTCCCGTGTAATGATAGTTTACTCGATATGGAGTCTGCATCCGTAGTGCATCGATACCCTGATTATGTTGAATGGCAACCGGTAGAGCATAATCAAACTTATGGTTTAATGAATGTTGAACAAGGTATGGGTATTGAGCTTGATGAAACCATTAAGTCATTTTATAGCTTACAGTTTAGTGCTGATATGGATGCCTCTTTTGAAGGTAATGCGTTAACGCTTTTGCAAATATGGAATGAGGATGATTATGCTCAACTACAAGAAAACATTCTTGGTCATCTAGTCACTCAGAAAAGGCTCAAATTAAAACCCACGGTATTTATTGGTACTATCGATGCTGAGTTGGATGTTATTTCTGTTTGCAATCTTACAGGAGAGGTCATTCTAGAAACATTAGGAACCGATAAACGACGTGTACTTTCTGCTAACTTGGCTAATTTTTTAGCGGCATTAACGCCGCTTATTCCTAAATCATAGTGGTGTTATGATGTTTATAGCTTATAGCTTATAGCCGTCGATACTATATAACGATGGGCTCTGCGTCATAGAATCATTAACCCTACATCCTATTACAATCAACTTTATAAGGTATAAACATGTTCGTTGCTGAATTGCAGTTTGAATGTTTTGACAATACGACGATCAGTGCCGTTGAGCGCTCAATTAATGGGTTGCTTGATGCGTTACGTTATAATGGGCAAATCTTAGGTAGGGAATTTCCGATTGTAATGGGAGATGCTGAATTTTTTGTTAGAGTCGTATGCCCTGAAGAGGACAGTTTGCATCCTTCTTATCACTCCGACTTTGTTAATAAAAGCCTTCATACATTATCTGAAGCCAGTTTGTTGAAGCCAAAAATACGACTATTAGGCCAAGATCTGAATTCAGAGCAGGCTGCGGAATCCTTTTCGCCAAGTTGGCAGGTACTCTATACCACTTATGTTCATACTTGTTCACCACTGCGTAGTGGTGATTCTTTACTTCCTATTCCCTTATATCGACATCCACCGACGTTTAATGGGGATCATAAAGCGTTGATCAAATGGCAAACGGAATGGCAAGCTTGTGATGAAATACAAATGGCAGGAGGATGCCAAGCTGAACATGCCGCTTTACATGAGATTTGTAATGTCGACAGTGTGTTATTTAAGCGAGGGTGGGATTTACGTGGACGAATAGAGTGTTTAACTAAAATCCCAACGTATTATTATTTATACCGTGTTGGGGGAAAGAGCCTGAAAGAAGAAAAAGAAAGAGCATGCCCTCGCTGTGGAAGTAAAGAATGGTTACAAGAGGAAGCCATTCATGATGTATTTCATTTTCAGTGCCATGATTGTCGAATTGTATCGAATATCTCATGGGATTTTTTATAAAGGTAAATTAGTAATAAAAATAACATTGTAAAGAAGAGGTTAATCTTTGAGTGAGTAGCTGGAAGTGTGCATAACTATTGACTATCTTTCTACATAGCCTTGCTCTGTTTTTTCTCGTTATATATGTGTATTCAGAGCTTTTCTTGGAGGCAGTAGAGGATACATATATTGCAATATATTAATAATTTACGTGGATTAGCTATTCTGCTGATCATCTTGACCCATATCATATCGCTTTATCATTTAGATAATGATGCTTTTAGAGTGGTAGCGAATTTACTGTCTAATTCAACCGTTACTTTTGTGATGGTGGCGGGCTTTCTATTTTTTCACTTAACGGAAAAGTTTCATTACTTCCGCTTTTTGAAAGGAAAAGCTCGAAGTATCCTTATTCCTTATTTGTTCTTTTCAATTCCCGCTATTTTGATGTATACGCTTGGGCTAAAGAATTCGCATGCTTGGATTGATTTGGCACAGTTGGAAGCGGAGAATAATATCATTGGACAGGTCGCGTTCTATCTTGCTACAGGTGCACATCTAGGCCCATTTTGGTTTATCCCTATGATCTTCCTTGTGTACTTAGTGAGTCCAGTATTATTTTGGCTGAAAAAGGGTCATGCGATTCTGTTAGTAACAGCTGTATTACTCATTGTTTCTTTCATTATTGGTCGACCTGAACTTGATGATAATACATTACAATCGTTTATCTTCTTTTTGCCGACATTTCTCATTGGTATGATATTAGCAAAGTATAACGTTACGATGACGATGAAAGTCATGCCTATTTTATCGGCATACATCATTGTTTTGTTAGCTGTGTACTTTTTTGTGGATGTCAGTTCATCACTCGATCTGGTGATGAAGATGGTACTGAGTACTTTACTTTTCTTCCTGTTTAAAAATACCTTCAATACCCCGAATAAATACTTAGGCTTGATGGCACGCTTGAGCTTTTATTTATTTTTTGTACATGGCTTTATTATTGGGGCGTTAAGGATGGCTATTCCGACAGAGCACTTTGTTATGCCACTATTAACGGTTCCTATTTTATTTTCATTGGTTATTTTTATGTGTTTATCTATTTACGTTGG
This sequence comes from Vibrio sp., assembly GCA_028131545.1. Taxonomy (GTDB): domain Bacteria; phylum Pseudomonadota; class Gammaproteobacteria; order Enterobacterales; family Vibrionaceae; genus Vibrio. Next base: position 51,878 of record JAOICL010000003.1, read on the forward strand.
ACTAAGAATGGTCTTTGGTGAACGTATTCGTCTGTTTATTGGTTACTAGGTGGTTATTAAGATGATCAAACGTACGCATTTTTTTAATGACTTAGTCGCTTTTGGTGATAGTGTTGCCGTTCAGGATTTAGTTCATAATCAAGTCATTACTTATCATGAGTTAGGTCTTAGAGTTCAAGAACTGGTTCAACATTGGGCTGGCAGTAAGAAATTGATATTTTTGGAAGCCTCTCAAAGCATTGATAGTATCGTTTATTATTTAGCGGCGCTTAATGGTGGGCATGTTATCCATTTAATGGATACGCTTCATAGTGAACAATCTCGTTTGTTAATTGATAATTACACGCCCAATCTCATTATTACTGGCGAAGGTGATGTTCAAAATAATAACAGCCAAGTATTGGATTTAGTACCGAATTTGGGTCTGTTATTGGCGACATCAGGTTCCACTGGGGTTCCTAAGTTTGTAAAATTATCTTATGAGAATATCGCTTCTAATGCAGAATCTATTGCTGAATATCTAGAGCTAACAGCATCTGAAAAAGCGATGTGTCATTTGAAATTAAATTACTCTTATGGCATCTCGATTATCAATTCACACCTTGCTGTAGGGGCGACGATTATTTTAACTGAGCGCAGTGTTACTGAAGCTGATTTTTGGTCTCAATTTAATGATTGCCGTGCAACCAGCTTTGCTGGAGTACCTTACACGTTTGAGTCTTTAAATCGCATGCAATTTTCATTGAGTGACTACCCAACATTACGTTATGTCACCCAAGCAGGAGGTAAGCTAGAGAAAAGCTTAGTTCAACAATTCGCTCAAGATTGCCAAGCAAACAATGCTCGATTTTATGTCATGTATGGCCAAACAGAAGCGGCACCTCGTATCTCTTACTTGCCACCCGATAAGGTGTTTGATTACCCACAAACCATCGGTGTTGCCATTCCTGGTGGTGAGTTAAGCGTTTTAGATGACAATGGTCATCCAATACTTAAACCTGATGTTGCTGGTGAGTTATGTTATCGAGGCCCAAATGTGATGCTGGGATACGCTGAAAACATCGATGAACTTAAAACTGATGAAACACCTGAAGCATTAAAAACGGGAGATATAGGGTGCTTTAATAAAGATGGCATGTTTTATATCGTGGGCCGCTCTAAGCGCTTTGTAAAACTATTTGGGTTACGTATTAACCTTGATGGAATCCAAAGCTTTGTTAAAGAGTTTTATCCAAGTAGTGCGGTAGCAGGAGATGATAATGGGGTGGTCGTTGCTATTGAAGGGAAATTATCTTCAAAGAAAGAAGAGAAACTAATTAACGCACTGAGTAACGAATATAAAGTGCCAGATTCGGTATTCTCTATTTTATATTATGATGAATTACCATTAATGACGAGTGGTAAATATAACTTCAAGGCGATCATGGCGGATGTGAAAGACATTCAGAAGCCAACGTTATTTGATAAGTTTAAACAAAAAGTTATTAATATTCTTGAGCTGGAAGTGTCTCAGTGGGATTCTATTTTAGAACTCTATCAGGATGTGCTAAAAGACGATGAAATTGAAGATATCCAAACATTTAATGAATTAAATGCAGATTCATTGTCTTTTGTTACCTTGAGTGTTGAGCTCGAGCAGTTGTTAGGTGATAAATTGCCAGCAGATTGGCAAGATAAATCCATTGCTGAAATGAATACTTTGTTTAAACAGGTACAGTTATCTTAAGTATTCATTCTATGGGCAGCCGGATTTCAAAGGTTGCCCCCTGATTCTCAGTACTGTGTACCGATATTAACCCTTGATGCTTTTCAACTATGATCTGGTAAGCGAAATACAAGCCTTGCCCAGAGCCTTTACCGACTTCTTTCGTTGTAAAGAAAGGGTCAAATATTTTTGTTTTTATACCTTCAGGTATACCTTTCCCATTGTCTGATATCTGTATTACGACCATATTGTTTTCTAGTTGAGTCGTAATATGGATTTTTCCTTGAACGCTATCGCTACCATGAAATCGGTCTTTAATTGAGTGAGTGGCGTTAACAATCATGTTTAAAATAACTTGATTTAATTCATCTCTATAACAAGATAAATGAGGAAGTTCAGGCTCTAGCTGTGCTTCTATTATGGCATCATTTTTCGAGGCGGCATGTGCAATGGTAATGGTGGTTGTGATGGCTTCATTGATATCGACAACTAATTTATGTCCATGGTTAGAGTGTGAGAAAGACTTCATGGCTTTAATGATACTATTGATACGATTTAAGCCTTCCTTTGATTGCTGGATAGCCAAAGGAGACTCATGGTTCATAAAATCAAAATCCTCTTCATTTAACCGGTTTATTGTATGCTTATGAGCGGTATCAGCTCTGTCCTCTTGAGCATTTATAGTTTTTAAATCTTCTAAAACAGAAACGTAACTTTGAATGGATTGTTCTAGAAACTCAATGTTATCTGTAATGTATTGAATTGGAGTATTGATTTCATGGGCAACGCCAGCAGACATCTGTCCAATGGATTCTAACTTTTGAGATTGTCTTAGCTGAGCCTCTAATTTTAAACGAGAAGAGATATCGCGAACGACACAGCTATAGGCAATATAATCAGTGTCACTTACTGCAATTTCAGCAACACTGGTTTCAATAGGGAACCTACTGTTATCCTTTCGTACTTCCTTCTAACCAATTATTATCTTTTTCATCTTCAAACAGTGTTGGTGAGTTAAAAGAAGGGATAATGTCATTGATATGAAGCTGTTGCTGTATATCGCTTTCTTGGTAGCCAAAAATAGCGAGGCCAGTTTGATTGATGGTTTCAACCTGACCATCTTCCCCCATAATAATCAACCCATCCGCTAAACTGTCGATAATGTCTTTTTCACGATCAATTTGTTTTTCTATCGAGCGTTCGGCGTATTGCAAACGGGTATCAACGATTGAGCAAATGACGGTGGTAATGAATACAATGATGGCAACTAATGCCACAGTATAAGCAATACTCTGGTTGGTCGTATGCATTTGGTGTGATAATGATGCAACATAGCTTGGGTCAGCGTAAAAGCTTGCGGCGCTCATCGCGGTATAATGCATTCCTGCGATAGCCAACCCCATAATGATGCCAATGAATACACGTATGCCAAAGTGAGCACTGTTTTTTTATTTTGAACATTGGATAAATATATTGCGATAGTGGCGAGTAAATAAGCGACTAAAATCGAGGTAATAAATAAATAAATAAATAAGGGTCATAATGCATTGTGGCCTGCATGACCATGGCTTCCATACCTAGGTAGTGCATTATCCCTATGCCTAACGCAAGATAGAGAGGCGGAATTAAAAGAGGAATATGTTTATCTTTGGTATATCTTAGCTGCTTAAAGGCATAATAAGAGCCGATCATTGGAGGAAGTAGAGAGAGGGCGGTTTTACCCGTGCTGTATTCCATTGGTATTGGTGTATGGAAAGCGAGCATACCGGTGAAGTGCATTGACCAAACACCTAAACCAAAAACAATGGCACCGCATACATTCCATGTTTTGATGGACTTATCGTAATGAGAGTGACGCATACGTTCTAATACGAGTAGGCAGCCATAGCACGCTAGGCTTGCGATAATAAGCGATAATACTAATAGATAAGGGCTGAACATCGCGTCCAATTCCCAAGGAATTGGGTATGACGGATCTTTAAATCGCCAAAAATTCATTTTTGAGATGCCTTTAATTCGACGGTTTTGTTTCCAAATACGATACTTTGATATCACCCGATATCACATTGTTTTCAAAGCAGCTGCTAATGATATTAAGCATGGTTTCGCTGACCGTTTGGCCTTTGGTTGCTATAAGTTGCCCTTTGAGCGTATAAATATCGTCTTCAATGACCATTCCAGATTTAAGCTGATTTATGTTTATGATGTACATTTCTCTTTCATATTCAACAATATGGCTCATTAAAGGTAATAATTCTGGGTCATAATATTCTGGGTTTTTATTCAGTTCGATAAGGGCATCGGCACTTTCAATACCACTCATTTCAAGTCGAACATAGGTCGCAACGATCTTCAGCATTCTCGCTCCAATCGGTATCTCTTTGCCTTTTATATTATCTTCTGGGTATCCAGCACCATTGAAACATTTCTCTTGATATAAAATGTTTTTTGCCAGTTTTGTCATTCTTGGGATTTTATTAATGAAACTGTGGCTTAGCAGAACACTTCGCCATAGTGTTTTTGTGTTCATCGTATGAGCTTTGCTTTGATGGATATTGAAATATTGACTGTTTAACGTTAAATAACCAAGCTGAGATAGCTGTATCATTGAGTCAAAACTCCAATGGGGCTTCAATTTAATTTCTGACGCTAACCTCTTCATATACAATAATATTTGGCTATTATAACGGCTAATTTTAGGATTAGATAAAGACAAAACTTCATTGAGGAGATGAATGGTGCTTTTAAGAGTTTTATCTAATAGTATGCGTTCAGCAACCACTAGCTCATACATCTTTAATGCTGACTTTAGATGAATAAGTAGCTCAGAAGAGGAGCAAGGTTTATTAATAAAACGAAAGATATCAGCGTGATTGATCGCATCAACAGAGGTTTTTTGATCCGTATTCCCCGTCAGCATCATTCGTACGCTATCTGGAGAGCGTTCTTTTACTTTTTGCAAAAGAGTTAGCCCATCCATATTAGGCATTTGCATATCAGCAACAATGATCGCATAGTTTTTGGATTGCATTAGCTTTAATGTTTCATCAGCACTTTGAGCAACATCGAGGCTAACTTCTTTATGTAACCCACGTTTAAAGGCACTGAGTATGTTTGCTTCGTCATCAACAAGAAGTACAGGATAGTCTATAGTTATATCATCACGACTTTTTAAAATTAAGTAGGAGAATTATTTCTATTGATTCATGTAAAGCTCAACTTTGGGGTTTGAACTCAACTATGTCATACTAATCATAGTACTTATATAATAACTAGAGTGACTGTTGTGACAAAACCAGCAATATTTTTGGATAGAGATGGTGTGATCAATGTTGATCATGGCTATGTACACGATGAGCATGATTTTGAGTTTATTGATGGCATTTTCGAAGCGTGTCAAAAGTTGAAAGCGATGGGGTATCTTTTGGTTGTGGTGACGAATCAATCAGGGATTGCCCGTGAAAAATTTACTGAAGATCGCTTTATGTCTTTGACACAGTGGATGGATTGGAATTTTGTCGATAATGGTGTGGAGCTTGATGGTATTTATTACTGTCCTCATCACCCTGATCATGGAAATGAAAAGTATAAACAAGATTGTGATTGCCGCAAGCCGAAACCAGGCATGTTTAAATCCGCACAGGATTTTTTAAATATAGATATGGCTAACTCGATTATGGTGGGCGATAAGCTTTCAGATTTGCAAGCAGCTAAGGCTGCGGGTGTAAACACGCAGATATTAGTTAAAACAGGGAAAGAGATTACAGAGGAAGGTGTGTCTTTTGCCACAGTGGTATTAGAGGGTTTGGTGGATGTACCGGGTTATTTAGAAAAATAACGTGGAAGTCTAATACAGAGACAAATCATTAAAACTAAAAAAGCCAGCATTAAGCTGGCTTTTTTAGTTTTAATGATGGTGGAGGGGGACGGATTCGAACCATCGAAGGCTGAGCCGGCAGATTTACAGTCTGCTCCCTTTGGCCACTCGGGAACCCCTCCAGGGTGTTTTTATACTTAGCTAATGTTTTCCCAACACGTTTAACCAAGTTGCTTCTTACTGATATTTCTTTAAAGAATCATCAACAAGAATAAATAATGGTGGAGGGGGACGGATTCGAACCATCGAAGGCTGAGCCGGCAGATTTACAGTCTGCTCCCTTTGGCCACTCGGGAACCCCTCCAGGGTGTTTTTATACTTAGCTAATGTTTTCCCAACACGTTTAACCAAGTTGCTTCTTACCGATATTTCATTAAAGAATCATCAATAAAAATAAATAATGGTGGAGGGGGACGGATTCGAACCATCGAAGGCTGAGCCGGCAGATTTACAGTCTGCTCCCTTTGGCCACTCGGGAACCCCTCCAGGGTATTTTTATACTTAAGCGATGATTTCCCAACACACTGCTCAAGTTCGGATGCGAATAATATCAAAATGCTCAAGGCTGTAAAGTGTTTTCTTTAAAAAAATTATCTACTGATGGGTTTTTACTCTACATGCTAGTGTTTTATTCATAGTTGATAGAGGACGATATGAATATTACAAATGCGATTGATATTGATTACCAGCAATGGAACTTCTTTATGTATAATTGTCTATACCAGTGTATAGTCGCATAATTATATTTTTACTTTAGAAGTACATGATAGGGAAGCATGACCGGTAATATGAAAATAAAAATCACATCGTCACTATTAATCGCATCGACAGTGATAGCATCGATGACCGCAGTAGCTCAAAAAGGCCCATCAAGATCAACGCCTGTTGTCGCAGAAAGTGTTGAAGAGCATATCATTTCTCAGTCTTTAACGTTAATCGGAAATCTAAAAGCGGAAGATGCCATCGTATTACGTACCGAAGTACAAGGACGCATCAAAAGTATTAAAGCAACGCCTAATGAAATCGTTAAACAAGGACAATTGTTAGTTCAGTTAGATGATTCAAAAGAGCGAGCACAAGTTACAGAGGCTTCAGCTTATTTAAAAGATGAAGAACGTAAGCTTGATGAGTTCACTCGATTAGCTAAGCGAAAAGCCATCACTCAAACAGAAATTGAAGCACAAAAAACGAATGTTAGTATTGCGAAAGCAAGGTTACTGGCTGCGCAATCAGACTTGAGCGATCGTAATATTAAAGCGCCATTCTCGGGCACGATTGGGTTGATTGATATCAGTCGAGGGGCTTTTATTCAGCAAGGTGAAGAGCTCTTTACGCTGGATGACTTATCCAAGATGGAATTGGATTTACAAGTGCCTGAGCGTTATCTATCCCTATTACATAATGGTATGACAGTTCAAGCGACCACTTATGCATGGAAGGGTAAGACCTTCCAAGGGACAGTGACAGGGATTGATTCTCGTATTGATTTAGATACTTTGAATGTGAAAGTTCGTATTCACTTTGATAATCAAGATACGTTACTAAAACCGGGAATGCTCGTTTCAACACAACTTTCTTTTGCTCCTATCCAAGCGCCTATCATTCCTGTCCAAGCTTTAGAGTACTCGGGTACTAAGCGATTTGTTTATGTCGTGTCTGATGATAATAAAGTGAAAAGAACCGAGGTTAAATTAGGTCAACGAGTTGAGAATCAAGTGGTTATTGACAGTGGTTTAGTCATTGGTGATCGCATTGTTGTTCAAGGTGTAGTGAACATGAGGGATGGCGCTCAAGTTAAATTGCTTTCGCCAGAAGGCACGCAAAAATCAAAAGATAACGTGCGATCAAGCAAAGAACAATTAACCAAAGAAAAGTTAAACAAAGAACAGTCGACCAAAGGACAAGGTGAGTAACCATGCTGATTTCTGATGTCTCAGTAAAAAGACCGGTTGCTGCGTTAGTATTAAGTATTCTGCTGTGTGTCTTTGGTATTGTATCGTTTAGTAAGCTAGCGGTACGTGAGATGCCCGATATAGAAAACCCAGTAGTGTCTATATCGACTCGTTATGAAGGTGCTTCAGCGAGTATTGTGGAGAATCAAATCACCACCGTATTAGAAGATCAACTATCGGGTATTAGTGGTGTTGATGATATTACTTCGGTGACTCGTAATGGTTCATCACGTATCACGATTACCTTTGAAATTGGGTACAATCTTGACAGTGGTGTGAGTGACATTCGAGATGCAGTGGCCAGGGCACAACGTGGCTTACCAGATGAAGCGGATGACCCTCTTGTATTTAAAAATAACGGTTCAGGTGAAGCATCCATTTATGTGAATCTTAGCTCTTCAGAGATGGATCGAACCCAGCTAACGGATTATGTTGAACGTGTGTTATTGGATAGGTTCAGCTTATTAAGTGGTGTGAGTTCCATTGAAGTCTCTGGTGGCTTATACAAAGTCATGTATGTGCGACTTAAACCTGAGCTGATGGCTGGGCGAGGGGTATTAACGACGGATATTACGAATGCCCTGAAGACGGAGAATATTGAAAGTCCAGGTGGTGAGGTTCGTAATGATACGATCGTGATGTCTGTTCGTACTGATCGTAGCTATAAGACAGCGGAAGATTTCAATTATCTCGTGGTAAAACGCTCAGGTAATGGAGGGACGGTTTATTTAAAAGACGTAGCCGATGTGTTTTTAGGAGCGCAGAATGAAGATTCAGCTTTTAAAACGAATGGCGTGCCCAATGTCAGTATGGGCGTGGTTGCTCAATCGGATGCCAACCCACTTGAGGTCTCAGAATTAGTTCGTAAAGAAGTGGCTGATATTCAAAAGTTTTTACCAGACAATACCCGCTTGGTTATTGATTATGACGCTACGATCTTTATTGAACGTTCCATTGCCGAAGTGTATAGCACGCTCTTTATTACCGGTGGTTTGGTTGTATTGGTGCTGTATATTTTCATCGGACAAGCTAGAGCCACATTGATACCAGCTGTGACGGTTCCTGTTTCACTTATCTCTTCGTTTATCGCGGCGTATTATTTTGGTTTCTCAATAAACCTTATTACCTTAATGGCGTTAGTCTTATCCATCGGTTTAGTCGTTGATGATGCGATCGTCGTGGTGGAAAACATTTTCCACCATATAGAAAAAGGCGAAAGCCCTTTAGTTGCAGCTTATAAAGGCACTCGAGAGGTGGGATTTGCCGTTATTGCGACCACTTTAGTGCTGATCATGGTTTTTCTCCCAATTACCTTTATGGAAGGGGAGGTCGGGTTACTCTTTACTGAATTCTCTGTTTTATTGTCGATGTCGGTGATTTTCTCATCTTTGATTGCATTGACATTAACCCCTGTAATGGGAAGTAAAATTCTTAAAGCGAACGTAAAACCGAATCGTTTCAACCTGGCTGTTGATAAGCTATTTACGGGTCTTGAAAATGGATATCGACGTGCCATTATTGCTTTCTTTAAAGTGAAGTGGATAGCTCCTCTCATTATTCTTGCTTGTATGGCTGGTAGTTATGTATTGCTTAAGCAAGTGCCTTCACAATTAACACCACAAGAAGACAGAGGCGTCATCTTTGCTTTTGCTCGTGGTGCTGATGCGACGAGTTATAACCGGATGTCTGCGAATATGGACATCATTGAAAATCGTATTAAACCATTATTAGGGCAAGGCGTAATCCGAACTATGATCACTCAAGCCCCTGCTTTTGGAGGTAATGCGGGTGACCAAACGGGGTTTGTCATTATGCTCCTTGAAGATTGGGAAGATCGTGATGTGACCGCTCAAGAAGCGCTAGGGCAGGTCCGTAAAGCATTAGCGGGTATTCCGGATATTCGAGTGTTTCCATTCATGCCTGGCTTTAGAGGAGGATCCGGTGAGCCGGTACAGTTTGTTATTGGAGGATCTGACTACAAAGAGCTATCTAAGTGGTCTGATGTATTAGAACAAGAAGCAACGAAGTCTGGTCTAATGGAAGGTGTTGATACCAACTATTCAGAAAAGACCCCAGAACTGGTGATTCAAGTTGATCGTGAGCGAGCTGCGGAGTTGGGCATTAGTGTGAGCGATATTTCTGATACATTGGAAATTATGCTGGGCGGCCGTAGTGAAACGACATTTGTGGATCGTGGGGAAGAATATGATGTTTATATACGAGGTAATGAAGATCACTTCAATAACGCTGCCGACTTAAGTAAGATTTATCTAAGAACCAGTTCTGGTCAGTTGGTGACATTGGATACGGTAACCAAAATAGAAGAAGTCGCGTCTTCTATTCGATTGGAGCACAGCAATAAGCAGAAAACGATTACAATTAAAGCCAACTTGACTGAAGGGGCAACGTTAGGTGACGCACTGGATTTTCTGGATAGTAAAGCGATAGAGTTATTACCAAGTGATATCTCCATTAACTATGCTGGAGAGTCCAAGGATTTCAAAGAAAACCAAGCAAGTGTGTTAATTGTTTTTGCTTTGGCTCTATTAGTCGCCTATTTGGTGCTTGCAGCTCAATTTGAAAGCTTTATTAACCCTCTGGTTATCATGCTAACTGTACCTATGGGAATTTTTGGCGGTATCCTTGGTATGGTAGTCATGTCTCAAGGCTTTAATATTTATAGTCAAATAGGCATGATCATGTTGATAGGAATGGTAACCAAGAACGGTATTCTAATCGTTGAATTCGCCAACCAACTGCGTGACCAAGGGGCTACTTTTGAGAAGGCGATTATTGATTCTGCAGCTCGACGTTTACGTCCTATTTTAATGACGGCATTTACGACGCTGGCGGGATCGATTCCGTTGATTATATCGACAGGTGCCGGCTATGAAAGTCGTATTTCGGTGGGTACGGTTATTTTCTTTGGAATGGGCTTTGCCACAGTAGTGACGCTTTTTGTTGTACCAGCAATGTATCGTTTAATCTCTGGGACGACACGTTCTCCTGGACATGTCGAAGCACAGCTGAATAAAGAATTGGATTCTTAACCGCTTCACTCTAAAGCTATCTCATGTTAGAACTATTTCATGTTAAAGCTATCTCATATTAAAGCAATAAGGGTCTGAGTGACTCGACCTTTAAACAAAAATGCCTCGCTAGATTTTTAGCGAGGCATTTTTTATTCGTTCATCAACATTAATTGACCGTTGATGAAGTGGCGATGGTATTTAATCGGTGTACTTGACCACATAACGATTGGGTTTATGGTTCATGGATAAGACGATACTGACCGCAATCACACTGACGATCGAATAAAAGACAACCATAGGCGTCGCATAAATAAGAGCAGAACTGATGATGATGGTATCAACAATAAGTTGTGCTTTACCTGCTGCAAACCCCGTTTTATCTTGAATATATAAGCAAAGTACATTGAACCCACCTAAGCTGGAACGATGTCGAAATAGGATTAACATCCCGATACCCGCTAATAACCCACCAGTGATGGCACTGTATAATGGATCAATGCTTTCCAGGGGCATAAATAAATGTATTTGATCAGCCATAATCGACACTAAGCCACCAGATATTAAACTGTTTAGAGCAAAGGCTTTACCAAAGCGACGCCACGCAAGCACATAAAAGGGGAGGTTACAAAGAAAGTAAAGTGTGCCAAAAGAGAGGTCAGAAAATTGGTTAAAAAATAAAGCCAAACCTGCGGTTCCACCGGTTAGGAAGCCTGATACTTGAAAGAAATACAAACCATGAGCAACCAAAAAGCTGCCAATGATGATTGCAATTCCATCCTCTTTTAAAGTGTGTTTTTCCATTATACCCTTCGACTATCAATAATATGATGCGTAAATCCCTATATAGTAATTTCATATGTAAGATTTTGATAGCCATTGAAAAAAACACTAGCCAGAGAGTGTCATAACAATGAAACAGGAGTGTATTAAATTATTTACAGTCCTTTGTTAAATCGATCTGAAATTTATCGAGGTGTGTTCGAGAATAAATTTGATTTAATTCTTTAATTACATCAAATTTCCTGTAAAATCTGGGAAATATAGATACGAAAACGTTTGCTTTGTTATTTTTGGTGGTATCTTTTGTATTATAAAGATATATCTAAGCCAGTAATATCGTGATGTTTTCATGAGTATTTTGAGTTTGCCTCACTATTCAACTTAGGTATAGTAAGCACTCAAGGATTTATCTGAACTAGGAGAGACAGATGTTAAAGCGTGATATGAATATTGCTGATTATGATGCAGAGCTTTTCGCTGCGATTCAAGAAGAAACCCTTCGTCAAGAAGAGCATATTGAACTAATCGCTTCTGAAAACTACACCAGTCCACGAGTCATGGAAGCTCAAGGATCTCAGCTGACAAATAAATACGCTGAAGGTTATCCAGGTAAACGTTACTACGGTGGTTGTGAGTACGTTGATAAAGCAGAAACACTAGCGATTGATCGTGCGTGCCAGTTATTTGGTTCAGAGTACGCTAATGTACAACCGCACTCAGGCTCTCAAGCAAACAGTGCTGTTTATATGGCGCTATTAAGCCCTGGTGATACCGTATTAGGAATGAGTTTAGCTCATGGTGGTCATTTAACTCATGGTTCCCCAGTGAACTTCTCTGGTAAGCACTACAATGTGATTCCTTATGGTATTGATGAAGCAGGTCAAATTAACTATGAAGAAATGGAAGCGCTTGCTTTAGAACATAAACCAAAGATGATTATTGGTGGTTTCTCTGCTTATTCTCAAATTGTTGACTGGGCAAGAATGCGCGAGATCGCCGATAAAGTTGGCGCTTATTTCTTTGTTGATATGGCACACGTAGCTGGCTTAATCGCAGCAGGAGTATACCCAAACCCGGTACCTCATGCACATGTAGTGACAACGACGACACATAAAACATTAGCAGGCCCTCGTGGTGGATTAATTCTATCAAGCGCTGGTGAAGATATGTATAAAAAGCTGAATTCAGCAGTTTTCCCCGGTGGTCAAGGTGGCCCGTTAATGCATGTTATTGCTGCTAAAGCCGTTGCATTTAAAGAGGCGATGGAGCCTGAATTTGCAGATTATCAGCAGCGTGTTGTTAATAATGCAAAAGCGATGGTGGCTCAATTCCAAGCTCGTGGCTATAAAATTGTGTCGAACAGTACTGAGAACCACTTATTCTTGGTTGACCTTATCGATAAAGGGATTACTGGTAAAGAAGCGGACGCCGCTTTAGGTGCTTCCAATATTACTGTGAATAAGAACTCGGTACCCAATGACCCACGTAGCCCATTTGTAACATCAGGTATTCGCATTGGTACTCCATCGATCACTCGCCGTGGCTTTTCAACAGAAAATGCAGTGGAATTAGTGAACTGGATGTGTGATGTAATGGATGATATCGACAATCAAGACGTGATCGAATCAACTAAAGCGAAAGTGTTAAACATTTGTAATCGCTTACCTGTTTACGCATAATTTATTAAGGTCATAATCGACTGAAGCGATAATCGACAAAACCCTTACGCGACTCAGCTTATTAGTTGGACGTCGGTAAGGGTTTTTTTACCATTGTACACCCAGCTGTATTGCAGCACCCAGCGCATCTTTTTCTCCAGCCATCAATACAGTATCGAGGGTGACGGTATTGTAAGGGCTTATATTAAATCCAATAGTATAGAGTGTTTGATAATTATCCTGTAAATCAAGTCGTACTCCTGTACCAACTTCAAGCCAAGAATAGAAAGCATAATTCAAACCAAATCGAGCCCATTGCTTTTCGAGTAAGAACGCATTGAAGCTAGGATCTTTTTCTAAATCAATATCCATTGCAAGTGTCGCTTGCTCAGTTTGATAGCCAATAGCAGCCGTATAGGTCGTTTGAGTGGTGTGTTTATCTCCAAAAGCATCTTCAATTTCTATACCGCTAATATTTCGAGCGACGAGTCCAAATTTGTAATTTTTCTTGTAATCAGCGCTCATCCCTATATCGAGATCAACACCCGCAGCACTACTTCGGTATTGATCATTAAACCAATCATCAGTATCGGCGTTATTAACATTCAAGTTATAAGCATAGGATTGTAGATCGATATATTTAGGAGATACTCCATATCGAACTCGCCAATGCTGAGTATAGAATTGCGTGGCAAAATGAAGGGCGAGCTCCGTGATCGCAATACCGCGAATATCAAGGTTTGAGGTTAAGTCATCTTCATTAAATTCAGTGGTCGCTAAAGCTTCATTCAAAATGGCTTCATCAGACTCGGTATAGTGAAAGTTCAACCCCACATAGCTGGCATTGATAACCGAAAAGCCCATGGCAAAGGTATGAGAAGGGGCATAAATACCGATTCGAGCGCCCAAGGAGCCCGTTGGTGTCTCTTCATCAAGAGAAGACAACCCACTAATAATTGATTCTTTTTCACTGAGCGCTGTCGATTGGTCGAGATTGTTTATTGCACGATCAAAATTATCGATAGAGTCTTGTATGTCATCTACGGTATCGATGCTATCGCGATAGTTTTCTCCTGTAGCGCCAATACCAAGGGTAATGTACATCTGGTCAGTGTGTTTATCGAACACACTCAGCAGAGCAGGATTAATCGGAGCATTAACAAAATGACCAGTAGCAACGCCAGTACCGGCTACTCGCGCCGTTTTAGCATCACCAAGGTAGTAAGCTGAGACCGGAAGTGAACACGACAAGCTAACGATTAATGTGGTTATTTTTATCTTCATACATAAAAAATAGTCATTGATGACTATTTCTGCCTAACTAAAGATAAAAATACCGAGAAGATTAACGTGATGGCTATTTAGGGATGCTTAATAGAGCACCCGATTTGCACTTAAATGAGTAATATTTTTTACTTTCGTTAAACTTACCTAAACCACCGCCATCACAATATTCAATGTTAATGTCTTTCATTGTATAAAGTGTTTTTTCGTTCTTCATTGCAAACTTAGAACCATCTTCACAAATGACTCGAACACGGCCATCATCACTTATTGAGTACACCTTGATATTGGTATTACAAAGCTCGAAAGACATTTCTTGATAGACATCAGAAGGGGTATCAGATGAGCAACCAGATAGGGCACCCAATAATAAAGAAACAGAAGTGATAGTTAGCGCTTTCATACAAACATCCTTGATGATACAGAGTATATTCGTATAAGTTTAGACCATTTTCTATCGTCTATAGAGGATACAAAAAAGCCACAAATCCGCTAGGCTTTGTGGCTTTTATTATAGAACGTTGAAATCGGCTTTATGCGACTTCAATACCTTTTGCTTGAAGATCAGCATGATAAGATGAACGAACAAAAGGTCCACAAGCAGCGTGAGTAAAGCCAAGCTCTAATGCGATTTCTTTTAGTTCATCAAATTCAGAAGGCGGAACATAGCGCTCTACTGGTAGATGGTGACGGCTTGGCGCAAGATATTGGCCTAGTGTTAACATAGTCACACCGTGCTCTCTAAGATCTTTCAGTACTTGAACTATCTCTTCTTTTGTTTCACCTAATCCCATCATAATACCTGACTTCGTTGGTACCGTTGGGTGCTGCTCTTTGAATTTCTGTAGTAACTGCAGTGACCATTTATAGTTCGCACCAGGGCGAGCTTTACGATAAAGGCGAGGAGCGGTCTCTAAGTTATGGTTGAATACATCAGGTGGGTTATCTTTTAATAACTCAAGAGCGGTATCCATTCGGCCACGAAAGTCAGGGACTAATGTTTCAATCTTAATTTCAGGGTTAAGTACTCGAATTTCACGAATACAATCAGCGAAGTGCTGAGCACCGCCATCACGTAAATCATCACGATCAACCGAGGTGACCACGACATACTTAAGCTTCATGTCTTTAATGGTTTGCGAGAGCTTTGTTGGTTCTTCGGCTTCCGGAGGAAGAGGTCGACCATGAGCAACATCGCAGAATGGACAACGGCGAGTACAAATAGCACCCAGGATCATGAAGGTCGCAGTACCATGATTGAAACATTCAGCTAGATTTGGACAAGATGCTTCTTCACATACAGAGTGAAGATCATTTTTTCGCATCGCCGCTTTGATTTCTTGAATACGTTTACTATCTGATGGAAGTTTTATTTTCATCCATTCAGGTTTACGTAGAATGGGCTTTGGCTCTGTAGAAGCTGGCATGTTCTTGACAGGGATGAGAGCCATTTTATCAGCGTCACGATATTTAACGCCTTTTTCCATTTGAATAGGTTTACTCATATTAGGTTCGCCTCTGTTGTATAAACGACTTGAGGGTAAACCATCAAGCTTTGTAGTTCTTTTACGAGTTGCTCTGATACGTTCTTCACATTATCAGGGCCATTGAGATCCGTTAATTGTACCATTTCCATTCCCGCATAACCGCATGGATTAATACGTAGAAATGGCGTTAAATCCATATTGATATTGAGTGCCAAACCATGAAAGGAACACCCTTTACGTATACGCAAACCGAGAGAGCATATTTTTTTATTATCAACGTAGACTCCCGGTGCATCTGGTCTTGCTGCCGAATGAACACCATAGTGGTTGAGCGTATTAATAACGGTATTTTCAATATGGGTAACTAGATCGCGTACGCCGACCTTTTTACGTTTTAAATTAACAAGAATATAAGCAATTAATTGCCCTGGACCATGATAGGTCACTTGACCACCACGATCGGTTTGCACGACAGGTATCTCACCAGTGTTGAGTAGGTGCTCTGTTTTACCTGCCTGTCCTTGTGTAAAAACAGGATTATGCTCGACTAACCAAACTTCATCAGCAGTATCTTCTGTTCTTGAATCGGTAAAGCGATGCATCGCCTTCCAAATAGGTTCATAGTCTTGTAAACCTAAATGACGCACAATTAATTGCTCAGACATCTTCCTTCCTAATGTCATGTCTCTCATTGTTGAGAGATAAAGAGAACAAATGGCTTATAGAACCATTCTTACTATATCGATTTCGCCTAATTCTTTATAAAGCGTTTCAACTTGCTCTATTGACGTCGCTTGGATAGTCACTGACACGGAATTATAGTTACCTTTGGCGCTTGGCTTAATCGTTGGCGTATAGTCACCAGGTGCGTGCTTTTGAATGACAGCGATGACTTTTTCTGGTAACTCGGGTTTTGCGTAACCCATTACTTTATAAGTAAATTTACATGGGAACTCGAGTAAGTCTTTTAATTTCGCGTCTGAATTGATGTTAAGCATTATGGTTGCTCCAGATATAATGTTCTATCGCATTGATATTATGTTCTTTCAGTCACCTAGGTAATAGAGTGATATGAATGTTCAATGTGAGAGGCATAAGTCAATTAATTGGAGCAATACTAATGTTAAATGAAGGAATTCTCAAGGTGCATATAAAAGAAAAGGGCCAGTTTAACTGGCCCTATATAATAAGCGTGATACCGCGCTATTTAATACCTTATTTAGAATAGGCCTTTTACAAATAGGAAAATATAGTCCCATAGGCGGCTAAATAGGCTACCTTGCTCTACATCTTCAAGGGCAAGAAGAGGGTACTCTGCAATATCTTCACCGTTAAGTTGGTAAAATAGTTTACCGACAACTTGGCCTTTTTGAATTGGCGCTTCCAGCTCTTGTTCAAGAACGAAACTGGCTTTTAAATTTTTTGCTTGTCCACGAGGGATCGTCACATAAGTATCTTGGTCGACACCTAAAGAGACCGTGTCTTTATCTGCCATCCAAATCTTTTCACTAGCAAAGTTCTCACCTGCTTTGTGTGGAGCGACAGTTTCAAAGAAGCGGAAGCCATAGCTGAGCAGCTTTTTACTTTCTGCTTTACGTGCCGACTCGCTTTTTGTTCCCATCACAACAGCGACAAGACGCATGTCACCTTCTGTTGCTGAGCTGACGAGGTTATAACCGGCACCACTGGTATGACCCGTTTTGATGCCATCAACATTCATGCTTTTATCCCAAAGCAGACCGTTACGGTTATATTGACGGATACCGTTATAAGTAAACTCTTTTTCCGCATAGATGCGGTACTCATCGGGCACATCTTTAATTAACGCTCGACCTAACAGTGCCATATCATAAGGTGTAGAATATAAATTATCGTTATCTAATCCATGCACATTGGCAAAGTTGGTGTTCGTCATGCCAATTTGCTGGCTCCACGCATTCATTAGGTCAACAAACGCATCTTCTGTTCCTGCAATGTGCTCAGCCATCGCAACACAAGCATCATTACCTGATTGAATGATAATACCACGATTTAAATCATCAACAGACACCGTTGTGCCGACTTCGATGAACATTTTTGATGAGTCTGGAAATTGCTTCGCCCAGGCGTTTTTACTGATCGTAACTTCATCGTCGAGGGAGATATTACCTTGCTCTAATTCTTGACCAATAACATAACTGGTCATCATTTTAGTTAAGCTCGCAGGAGACATCTTTGTGTGTGAATCTTTCTCTGCAATGACTTTGCCAGATTGAAAATCCATTAACACATAGCCCTTTGCTGCAATCTGTGGTGCATCGGGTACAACACTTGGCGCAGCATAAGAAGTGGTTGCAGTCGTTACAGTGAGTGCAATTGAAGTACTAAAAAGGGTATTTAAAACTTTTTTATTCATAATAGTATAGTGTTATATGTTTATTGTTTTTATCTTAGCAGAATCCATGCTTCAAACTAGATGAATATGGTAGGAGAGTGCACTTAGCTTGGTATTATTGCGTAACAATATGTTTCCGTACAAATGCCGAGTTGTGTCCCATGACTTTAACCTGATTTAACACGTCATATGTTAACTTATAGTCAGTAAATGGGCCAAGGTATATTCGATGAAAATCATCGTTACTTTCAATAAAGCTTCCAACACGTAAACTTTGACTCAAATTTTGAGCTAAAGTTCGAGAATTATTTTCCTTTGAGGAGGAGGCGACTTGTATTATATACGCTTGAGCTTTATCCGTTGAATTGCCATGCTGTGGTTTATCGCTATGAATCACTTCAATGACCACATTCGCCGTCCCAGTCTCAATAACTCCCAGCTTGGTTGCTGCAGCGTAACTTAAGTCGATTATTCTACCTTCATGAAATGGGCCTCGATCGTTGATCCTAACAATTGTATGCTGACCATTATCTTTATTCGTGACTTTGACATAACTTGGCAAAGGAAGAGTTTTATGCGCAGCGGTCATCGAATACATATCATAGATTTCGCCATTCGATGTTTCATAACCATGGAACTTAGCCCCATACCATGAAGCAATACCTTGCTGCTGAAAATCCGTTGTATCTCGAATTATTTGGTAATGACCACCTCTAAGCTGGTAATCATTATTCCCCTTTAAACTGTACAGTTCATATCGGGGCTTAGCATCATCAATTCCTTCGACCGATATTGGGGTTGTTGGTGCTATATCGCTATTGATGTGGTAGCGTCCACTAGAGTTGCAAGCGGAAAGTACTAAGCATAATGTACTCGTCGCAGCCATAGATAACCACTTCATATTATGACCTTCATGTCAGAGGGTGAACGTATCCTTGTTCGTTCTTACATCAAAACATATTTTGATGTAAGAAAGTATGATTCTACTCTCATAATGAGAGTTATGTCGCTTTTGAAAATGCGGCTCGATGCGTATGTATTGACATTAATATACCAAAACCCGCCATCAGTGTAAGCATGGATGTACCACCATAGCTAATTAAAGGTAATGGAACACCCACAACAGGTAGTATACCGCTGACCATGCCGATGTTAACAAAAATATAAACAAAAAAGCTTAATACAATACTGCCAGCCATCATTCGACCAAAAGCGGTTTGAGCTTGACTCGCAAGGTATAGCCCTCTGCCGATAATGAATAAATACAACGCTAATAGAGCAATGATTCCAATAAGTCCCCACTCTTCACCTATCACCGCGAAAATGAAGTCGGTATGTCTTTCAGGAAGAAATTCCAATTGTGATTGAGTGCCTTGTAACCAGCCTTTACCTTGAATACCACCCGAACCAATCGCAATTTTACTTTGGATAATATGGTACCCAGCGCCTAACGGATCGGATTCAGGGTCGAAAAGCGTTCTTACTCTGACTTTTTGGTATTCATGCATTAAAAAGAACCACAAAATAGGAATAAATGCACTGAGAGCAATAGCGGCAGCCCCGATGATCTTCCAACTGATCCCAGCTAAGAATATAACGAAAATACCCGACGCCGCAATTAAGATGGATGTGCCTAAATCAGGTTGTTTTGCGATTAAAATGGTTGGCACAAATACCAAGACCAAAGAAATTGTTAATGTTACAAAAGTCGGTGGCAAAGGTTTTTGACCGATATAGCGAGCCACCATAAGAGGGACGGCTAGTTTTAATAATTCAGAAGGTTGAAATCGGACAAAGCCTAAATTGAGCCATCGTTGTGCTCCCTTTGAAGTTTCACCAAAAAATAAGACTCCAAAGAGTAAGATAACGCCTCCGATGAAAAGCATAGGAGCTAATGCTTCATAGGTTCTAGGGGATATTTGAGCAAGCGCTAGCATAACGAAGAGAGAGAGCCCAACGCGCACCACTTGCCTTTCCATCATGGCATCACTTTGACCACTGGCACTAAACATGATCACTAGACCAAAACCAATCAGTGCTAATAGCCCGAGTAATAGAGGCATATCGATATGGAAGCGTTCAAAATAAGCGCGACTTTTCCCTGTTGTTGGATCGAAAGCCATTACTGCTTGTCCTTATTATTTTCTTCAAGAGCATTTTCTCCAAGTACTACCCAGTCGAATATTTTACGAACGACAGGAGCAGCATTGGTCGAGCCACCGCCAGCATTTTCTAATACAACTGTTGCAACTACTTTGGGATCGTTGACCGGGGCAAAACCGGTAAATAAAGCATGATCCCTTAGGTGTTCTGCAACCTCATCGGCATTATATTCTTCATCTTCAGCTAAACCAAAAACTTGAGCAGTACCTGATTTACCGGCACTTTGATAGGGCATATTATAAAAGGCGGCTCTTGCTGTGCCTTTTTTACCATGATTTACTCGGCGCATACCTTCTATTGCGATCTTCCAATAACGCTCTTGGACACCCGTGATAGGAGGGTAAGATGTTGGCATTTCCAATACTTGATCCTTAAAGGAATCCCCTTTTTTCAACGTGGAACGCAATAGGTGAGGAGCGGTCACTTCACCATGATGTATTAAAACAGACGTTGCCTTTGTTATTTGCATCGGAGTGGCTGTCCAGTAGCCTTGTCCGATTCCAACAGGGATCGTATCGCCTTGATACCAGGGTTGGCGATATTTCAAACGTTTCCAGTCCCGAGTAGGCATATTGGCACGGCTTTCTTCATGAATATCGATGCCGGTGTGGTCACCGAATCCAAACTTCATCATCCATGTAGAAAGGCGATCAATTCCCATATCATAAGATACTTGATAGAAGAAAGTATCAACGGATTCCTCGATAGATTTGGTTATATTGACTCGACCATGCCCCCACTTTTTCCAATCTCTAAAAGGTTTCGTTTTTGAGTTAGGAATACGCCAATAACCCGGATCATTACGTGTGGTCGCTGGTGTAATAATGCCTTCTTGAAGCGCAGAAGTAGCGATAAAAGGTTTTACCGTCGATGCTGGCGGATAGATACCAAGAGTCGCTCGGTTGACTAAGGGTCTTTTTTTATTATGAAGCAGCGCTCGATACGCTTTTCCAGATATACCATGAACAAAAGCATTTGGGTCATAGCTAGGACTAGATACCATAGCCAAGATGCCGTTATCTTCTGGGTCGAGAACGACCGCGCTGCCACGGCGTCCATCAAGTAAATCATGAACGTAACGTTGTAAATTAATATCAATATTGAGGATGATGTCTTTTCCTGGAATCGGAGGGACGTATTTTAATGTTTTTACGACACGGCCTCGACTATTCACTTCGACTTCTTGATAGCCAGCGATACCGTGCAGTGTTTCCTCATAAAAGCGCTCAATACCGAGTTTCCCTATGTCTCTGGTGGCTTGGTAATTGGCTTCTTTACCTTCTCGAATTAATCGTTGTACATCTCGGTCATTTATTTTTGATACATAGCCCATTACATGAGTCAGTATATTACCATAGGGATAATAACGCTTGAGCTGACCGTTAACGGAAACACCAGGATAGCGGTGTTGAATCGCTGAGAATTGAGCGACTTGCTTTTCAGTTAACTGGGTTAATAAAGAGATCGGTTTAAATCGACGATTCCTGCGGCGTTCTTTTTTAAAGCGCGCAATATCATCGTTATCAATAGGAAGGAAAGTTTGAAGATCAGCAATGGTTTTATCGATATTATGTGTTTTCTCAGGGATAACATCCAATGTAAAAACAGGCCTGTTTTCAGCTAATAACAGGCCATTTCGGTCATAAATAAGACCTCGATTAGGTGCTATAGGTACGATTTTAATCCGATTGTCATTGGAACGAGTTTGATAATCTTGAAACTGATTGACTTGGATATTATAAAGATTCGCAACAAGCATACCCATTAATGCGATGATCCCCATGAAGGCAACAATCGCACGATGCTTAAATAACCGGCTTTCTTCCTTGTGATCACGTATCTTGGTACGTCGATATAGCATTAGCGTCCTATCTCTTATCCATAGTAATTAGGTGTGTGTTGAATGGCTTAAATTAACGAAATTTACCGTGTTCCGCAATCGTTCATTGCCCTTGTGGTAAATGTTATCCATCGTTCACTTTCTCTATAGTTTACTTTATCTGTAGTTTATTTTATCTATAGCTAACTAGCCTTATGATCACAACGCCGTTATCGAAGTTGATTTGTCTACATCTTTATAATATTAAAATGCTCTAATAATAGTAATCTTTATTCTCTATGATAAGGGTGGTTAGCTGTAATGCTCCATGCTCGGTAGAGACTTTCAGCCATAATGACCCGCACTAAAGGATGAGGCAATGTTAAAGGAGATAAAGACCAGCTTTGATCGGCGGCGGCTTTGCATGCTGGAGCGAGGCCTTCAGGGCCACCAATGAGTATGCAAACATCCCGAGCATCCATTTTCCAAGCTTCTAGCTGTTCGGCTAGTTGAGGCGTATCCCATCGTTTCCCTGGGATATCTAAAGTCACAATACGACTTCCCTTGGGTATGGAAGACAACATGGCTTCACCTTCTTTTTGCAATATCCGCGCTATATCTGCATTTTTACCTCGTTTACCTGCCGGAATTTCAATGAGATCAAGAGGCATATCATTTGGAAAGCGTCGTTTATATTCTTGGAAGCCAGTTTCTACCCACTTTGGCATTTTTGTTCCAACAGCAATTAAAGTGATTTTCATTGTTTACTCGTTACTTTTATAATAAAAACAGAAGTATATGAACTCTAAGCCCATAGTTTTTCTAGTTGATATAACTCTCGGTGTTGTTCTTGTAAGACGTGTAACATTGTGGTGCCGAGATCAAGCACAATCCATTCACCTTCTACTTCTCCATCAAGACCAAGAGGGTCATGCCCGATTAATTTAGATTCTTTGGCGACATGATCGGCAATGGAAGCAACATGTCGTTTGGATGTACCAGTGCAAACCACCATAAAGTCAGTCACGCTTGATTTACCTTGGACATCTAAGGTAACAAGATCAACCGCTTTCATGTCATCGGCTTTATCTGCGATAAAGTCGCGTAATGATTCTTTTGATAGACGTTCTTTTTGCATTATTGTATCCATAGCTATAAAGGGAAATAAATTACAGTAAAGGGAATCAACTCTGATTTTTAGAGGTACTCTAAAGTGATCTTGGAGGTGATCTCTGGGTGGCAAATGGATATCGTCATTTGCCTTAAGACATCCCATATTGAGATGTTTGAAGTCATCACGTCAAGATTATTGGTATCAAGATAACTTGCTTTACTTTCGTATTCAGCTTGAACCAGTAAACGAAGAATTCGTTTCAATGATCCCGCTGATAATCTTTGTACTGCATTGGTATATAAAGGAACTTTATTTTGCCACACTCGGTATTGTGATAACACTTGATTAAGTGGCAGAGTACTTGCTTCACGTTGAATCTTACTGATTAATAGAAGCTCTTTTTGTAGACTTCTCAATAAAATATTTGGCTCAATGCTGTCTTTTTCTAATTGGTCTAATATTTTCAAACAACGTTTGTTATCACCTTTCAGTAAGCTGTCAATCCAATTAAATACCGAATAATGAGCATGCTGTGTGAGTACTTCTTGAACCTGTTCAAGAGAGACGGTAGTTGATTTGTACAATAGGGCCAGTTTAACCAAACTTTGCTCTAAAGCCGTTAGGTTGCCTTCATACCATTCCGCTAAACATTGCACACTTTGAGGGTGTAAAGACAGTGAATGTCGATGAGATCGAGCTTTAATATACTGTGGTAAACGGCGTTTGTCAGGTGTAAGGCAATTGACATAAACACCAGTGCCTTCTAATGCTTTAAACCACTTGGTATTTTCTTGAGCTTTAGTGAGTTTTTTTCCAGAAATAATGAGGTAGGTATCCTCATTAAATAGGGGGATCAATTTAATTAAATTCGCTGTTATCGTTGCGTTGGTTCCACTTTCAGGAAGTGTTAATTCAATGAGTTTTTGATTGGAAAATAAGCCAATTTCTTGAAATAGGCCAAAAATATCATCCCAATTAAAATGTGCATCAATCGAAAATTTATAATGCTCATCGACTCCTGAAGATTCAAAGGCCACTTTTAATGTTTTTATTGATTCTTGTATTAGAAAGGGCTCACTACCAAAGATTAAGTACAGAGGAGATAGGTTACTCTGTACTTGTTTCTCTAAGCCATCAGCAAAAATACGCATGAATGCCGCTACTCTTTGTTATCTGTTGAGTCAGTTTCTGTTTGCGGCACACTTTCTTGCTCTTGCTCGATTAGCTCTGGAGTCTGACCATTTTGAGGAACATTATCACTAGAGTAGGTTTCAACATCATATTGTAAGTCACTTTGACTTGGGTGTGTTGGATCCACATCGCTACGTTGCTCTAGTTCACCATCAATTAAGTCGTTTTGAAGTCGAGCAAGTTGGCGAATAATTTGTGTTGCAGCCAATTTACGCATTTCATCTTCAATCATGCTTAATTCAACGGATTTTGCGAGTGCAGCAAGAGGATTTTCTAGGTAACTGCGCGTGACGCTAGTGGTAAACGTTCTGGCCCCTTTATTGGGCACAGTGACACTATAACTTGTACGGAATGTGATTTCTTTTTCAGCCGCCCTAGATGTTTGATACAGAGAGAGAGTACGAGTGGTAATACTTTCATTTCTTAGGTGTAAATTAGCGACATCTTCACCTTCTCCGACTTGAACAAGTTCCACTTTATTGAGAGTCAGCTGGCTTTTTACAAAACGAGTAAATAGGCTGTATTCGTCGTAGCTGGTTAAGGATATTTTGTTCAGTTCTTCGGGAATATCATAATCACCACGTAAATGGAATCCACATCCGCTCAGGGTTAAGCTTAATAAAATCGATAATAGAACGGTAACATTGAAGGAAGAAGGGAGTGAAGGCATTCTGTGTCTTATCTCTTGATTAGGTCAATATTTATCTGAGTATTTTAAATGGAATCTGTCATTGATTCGAACAAAACACTGAGATAAATAGTGAAACGCTGATGATAGGGTTAAGTCAGCAATAAATTAAGATAAGCAGGGGGGAACCCTGCTTATCTTTTGAATACTTATTATTTTAGCCTTGAATGAAGCAGTACGCTCATTTAGGTGATGAATAAGTTTTAGTTAGCAACAATATTTAATAATTTGCCAGGAACGTAGATAACTTTACGAATGGTTTTACCCTCTGTAAATTTAACGACATTTTCATCGGCCATGGCGATAGCTTCAACGGATTCTTTATCCGCATCTGCAGCGACAGTCAATTTAGCGCGAAGCTTACCGTTAATTTGAACTACGATAAGTTTTTCATCTTCAACAAGCGCTTTTTCATCAAATGATGGCCATGTTGCGTTATCCATATCACTTTGACCTAATGCTGACCAAAGTTCAAAACAGATATGTGGAGTAATTGGATAAAGCATAACAACAACGGCTTTGACCGCTTCATCAAGAATGGCTCTATCTTGCTCCGACTCTTGAGGTGCCTTCGTTAGCTTATTCATTAACTCCATGATCGCCGCGATTGCCGTATTGAATGTTTGGCGTCGAGCAACATCATCAGTCACTTTGGCGATAGTTTTATGAACATCACGGCGCAGCGCTTTTTGATCGCCGTTAAGTGAAGCAACATCTAATGCTTCCACTTGGCCTTTACTCGTATGAGTGTTAACCAATTTCCAAATGCGTTTTAGGAAGCGATTCGCTCCTTCAACACCCGACTCTTGCCATTCTAATGTCATATCAGCCGGTGAAGCGAACATCATGAATAAACGAACAGTGTCAGCACCGTACTTATCAACCATCTCTTGAGGGTCAATACCGTTATTCTTAGACTTAGACATTTTGATCATGCCAGAGTGTTCAACGTTACGACCTGTAGTATCAACAGCAGAAGTGATACGACCTTTACCATCACGTTCGATAGTGACGTCAGTCGGTGCGATCCATTCTTTAGTCCCTTTATCATTGGCATGATAAAAAGCATCCGCTAATACCATACCTTGACATAGTAGCTGCTTGAATGGTTCATCAGAAGTAACGTAACCTGCATCACGGAGTAGTTTGTGGAAGAAACGCGAATACAATAAGTGCATACATGCGTGCTCGATACCACCCACATACTGATCGACAGGTAGCCAATAGTTTGCTTTTGCTGGATCAAGAATATCATCAGCTTGTGGAGAGCAGTAACGTGCATAATACCAAGACGACTCCATAAAGGTATCGAAGGTGTCGGTCTCACGTAATGCTGGCTCACCGTTAAAGGTGGTCTTTGCCCATTCTTTATCAGCTTTGATTGGACTGGTTACCCCATCCATCACAACATCTTCAGGAAGAATAACCGGTAATTGATCCGAAGAGACCGGATGAACTTCACCGTCTTCTGTTGTCACCATTGGAATTGGAGCACCCCAATAACGTTGGCGCGATACACCCCAGTCACGTAGACGGAAGTTG
Source organism: Vibrio sp. (assembly GCA_028131545.1). GTDB lineage: Bacteria > Pseudomonadota > Gammaproteobacteria > Enterobacterales > Vibrionaceae > Vibrio. The sequence goes on from JAOICL010000003.1 coordinate 78,544, forward strand.
ACCGTTTTTTTACCTTTACCTTCGGCTTCTAATTTTGCTGCGATCGCATCAAATGCATCTTGGAAAGCGAGACCATCAAATTCACCAGAATCAAAGAGTATACCTTTTTCAGTATAAGCCGCTTCAGAGATATCCAGTTCAGACTCATCTTCAGGTTTGATAACCGGAATAATATCGATGCCGTATTTAGTCGCAAATTCAAAGTCACGTTGATCGTGTGCTGGAACGGCCATTACCGCGCCAGTACCGTAATCCATCAATACGAAGTTAGCGACGTACACTGGCACTTCACGACCATTCAATGGGTGAATCGCAGTTAGGCCTGTTGCCATGCCTTTCTTTTCCATTGTAGCCAGTTCAGCTTCAGCGACTTTGTTGTTTTTACATTCATCGATGAATGCCGCTAATTCCGGGTTGCTTTCAGCAGCAATCGTTGCAAGTGGGTGACCAGCAGCAATACCAACATAAGTCACACCCATCAGAGTGTCAGGACGAGTGGTATACACTTCTAGATCTTGTTGGCCTTTCACTTGAAAAGACAGTTCAACACCTTCAGAACGACCAATCCAGTTACGTTGCATGGTTTTAACCATGTCAGGCCAACCATCTAATTTATCAAGATCATCGAGTAGCTCTTGGGCATATTCGGTGATTTTAATAAACCATTGCGGGATTTCTTTTTGTTCTACAGGGGTATCACAGCGCCAGCAAGCACCATCTTCTACCTGTTCGTTAGCAAGAACAGTTTGGTCATTTGGACACCAGTTAACAGAAGATGTTTTCTTGTAAACGAGCCCTTTTTCGTAAAGTTTAGTGAAAAACTCTTGTTCCCAGCGGTAATATTCTGGTGTGCAAGTGGCAAATTCACGACTCCAATCGTAACCAAAGCCTAATAGCTTAAGCTGGTTTTTCATGTACTCGATATTTTCGTATGTCCAAGGCGCAGGAGCGGTATTGTTTTTTACAGCCGCATTTTCAGCAGGTAGACCAAATGCATCCCAACCAATAGGTTGCATGACATTTTTGCCTTGTAGACGCTGGAAGCGAGAGACCACATCACCGATCGTATAGTTACGAACGTGGCCCATGTGCAGGCGACCACTTGGGTATGGGAACATAGAAAGGCAGTAGAATTTTTCTTTGCTTGAATCTTCGGAAACAACGAACGTTTTGTTGTTGTCCCAGTATTGTTGAACATTCTTCTCAATGTCCTGATGATTATATTGCTCTTGCATCGATGAGTATCCGTTTCGTGGAATTCATAAAGATATCGTCATAGAATACCTAAAGGAGCTCTTGACAACAACTATTGATTGCCAAAGCATACTATTGATTTGTAAGAAGCCGTATCATCGGGGAGGGTAATATGTCTCAGCAACAAAAAACACCCAAACACAGCAGCTATGAGTTCATGGTAAAAGATGTCGTGGAAACGTTGCAACATACACCAGAAGAACTGAAACATTCCTTAGATAAATCAGTTGAAGTCCTGCAAGCGGCGAGCGATATGACGAAGGATGAATTAGCACTTGTCGCGAGTTATGTAAAAGCGGATTTATCGGTGTTTGCTAAAGAGCGGAACACTCTTTTAAATGCCCCTTTTTCGCTAATGATTAAGGAGTCAATGTGGCAAGCTTTACTTGATATTACCGATAAAACCCAAGTTGAGTGGCAAGAGTTATTCATTGATTTTGAACATAATGGAGAATACAAAACCGGAGACATGGTTGGCTTAGGGGTATTGAGTTGCCAGCAGTGTACCCATGAAGTGACGTACCGTTACCCAGAGGTGGTACAACCTTGTATTGAATGTAATGGTCATGTGTTTTCACGTCGTCCGATAGAATAACTGTCGTTCAGCTAGTGAGCATACGATAAAACCTGTTCACTAGCTTGAACTTCTAAGGAGTATGTGAATAAATTGAAGAGATGAGACAATTTGAGTCCATTCTTCACATACTTAACCGCAGTGCTTTCAGCATTGCTATGTTTCTCTAACTGAATAATCAATCCAAAACTGACCCCAGTTTACAAAGTGCTTTATTGTACTTGTCCTCACCCGTTACGTTCTTTTCTATTGAACCATACCATTACTATTGTTTCTATCTACATGGGATCAGGTCGTCGGGCTTGTAAGAAGTTCAACCGATTTAGTCAACAATGCCCACAGCTGTACATAAAAAAAGAATTAAGCCATTAATCTTTTGTTAAGTTTATCGCATTTTATTTTTAACTATTATTGTATGTATTTTTGGTTTTATACACTGCTTATCTTTGCGCGTTAAGGTTTTAATATGTCTTTTTTGTTTTATTTTGCGGTTTAATTGTAATTAATAACAATATATTAACGCAACTGATAGTATTTGAATTTACATAACTTTACATATTATCTATCTAATATTTTAAGGTGTATGATTTAATATTTAAAGGTTTTATTGACAGTGATAAGCAATTGAGTTGTTATTTATCGTTATATGGTGACTTAAATTTGATAAGGGTTGATTATTCCTGTTTTTATTTAATATATTGTTGTTGATGAATACATGGTATTTTGGGATTGGTAATATTTATAGTTTAGCACTAAGACTAGTATTGTAACAATAGGACTTGTATGATTTTTAAAGTGTCACGTTATATGATGTTCTTTATGTGTTTGTTTTATTTTGAATATGCCATTTCACAATATGAATCAACATATTCTAATCAGGCTGATATATATATTGAAGGTGATGAACTGTATTATATAGGGGAAATTAGTGATGGGAGTGTTCTCCATACCTTAAGAATAATAGAACAGTCAGGTGATAATATTAAACGATTGTCTATAAATTCAGTAGGCGGGAGCATTGAAGGTGCCATACATTTAGCATATTGGGTATATGAAAATAATATAGCCTTAACTGTTGATGAATTGTGCTTTTCATCTTGTGCTAATTATATCATACCCTCCTCACCTGATGTCTATATTAAAAAGAATTCGATTGTTGGTTGGCATGGAGGAGCTACCTATAATAAACATTTAAATGTAGGTGTTATGGATGATGCTAAAAAAGAATATTGGGATTATTTATCAGATAAAGAAAGGATATTTTTCGATGAAATAGGAGTGGATATAAAAATAACAGGGTATCCAACTATTGAAAGTCAAATGGATTGCATGGTAAATAACCGTTACTTTGGTTGGTATTACAGTGAAATCCATTTAAAATCTATGGGTTTGAGAGATATAACATATGAAGGTGGTATATCAAATGAATTTAATCATAATGGTCATATTATGAGGCTGTGCCTTTTTTCTCCTAAATGAAAAAATAGGACATTCATTGATTTTAATACCAATCGTATTACCCGATTATAACGTTTAATTATGGTCACAGTACTCTTTTACTGTAAATTTAAAAGGGTTGATGGTGGTAAGGGAAGCTCTGGTGGTGATAAAAAAGATAGTGAAAGTGGAGATAATGGAGGTCGCTATTATTAGGGTGCCTTTGAAATTTATGAATAGGTCTAATAATGTCAGTATAGACATGGAGATATTATTGTTTATTTAAGGTGCGGTTATATGAGATTTTTATTTTTTTTTACTTTTTTTATTTCTGGTTGTATGACTTTTCCAGAAAAGTATTCCAATAATACAAAAGTTGAAATAAATGGAGGAGAACTTCATTTTTATGGTGAAATTGGTGATGGTGTTGTACTTCATGCCATTCATTTAGCTAATCGTTCAAAAGAGCCTATTGTTAAATTAGTTATTCAATCTACTGGTGGAAGTATAGAAGGAGGAATTCATCTAGGGTATTGGGTATATGATAATAATATCAGTGTTGTAGTTGATAGATATTGTTTTTCTGCATGCGCTAATTATGTATTGCCAGCATCAAGGAATATACATATTAATAGCGATAGTGTTATAGGTTGGCATGGTGGGGCAACTTATTCTAAATATATATTGCCTGAGGGCTTGCCCGAGGATCTTGAAAGTTTTAAATCTTACTTATCTGATAAGGAAAAAAAGTTTTATGATGAAATTGGAGTAGATATTAAAATAACAGGATACCCTACTTTACCCGAACAAGTTAACTGTATGCGAGATGAGTATAATGGCTGGTTTTATTCTGTTGAAAGTTTAAAGTTAATGGGAGTAAAAGACATAGTACTAGAAGATGAGTATCTACATGGGAGTTTTTTTAATAAAAAAGGTCACTTGCCAAAGATGAACCTTTGTTTATCTAAACCTAAATTCTGATAGGAATTTTTATAGTATTAAAAACGCTTCATTTTCTCTAGTGAATTTGTCCTTAATGAATAATTGTAACTACCAATGCAGTAAAGGAGTGCAAAACCATTACTTTTGACAATGGTGGGGAGTTTGCCGGCCATATGAAAATAGCGAAGGCTATAAAGTGTAAAATCTATTTTGCGAAGCCTTATTATTCTTGGCAAAGAGGGCTAAATGAAAATAGTAATGGATTATTAAGACGCTACTTCCCAAAACGAACATCCATCGCTAAGATAAGTAAAAAAGTACTCGATAATGTTAGATCATTGATTAATATGCGACCCAGAAAAACCCTAAATTATCTAAACCCGATAGAAGCTTTTACTGGTAAGCGTGTGTCGCTTATGTCGAGAATCTAGGGTTTGCCTTTTTTATAGAAGATTATAATGAAGAAATATTTAGTTATATTATTTGAAGCTTTGCTGTTGTCCATGCTTACACTTTTTTTATCATTTTTTACTGTGTGGGTTAAAAGTTTTTTTTATGATGTCAATAATGTCGAAAAATTAGTATCTTATTATCTATATGACACTGTATTTCTTGTACCATTTATAGAGACGATAATTACTATTTTTATTTTGAAGTTACTATTGCTTTTCTTTGGGAAATATCCATCAATATTATTAATGGCTGCTTTTTGGGGCGTGATACATAGCTTGGTTGGCGGAGTAACATTAGCTTTTATAGCTTATGTGGCTTTTTTTTCTTATGGGGTTATCTTTTATAAGTATAAGAATTTTAAAATCCGATATCTAACATTAATAATGATGCTTCCTCATTCTCTTCATAACTATTACATGTACTATTTAGCAGAGGTTTATTTAAATTGAATGCTTTAAAAAACAACACTTAATTTTTCCTAGTAAACTGAGAAATAATGAGTAATTTAAATGAACTATTCGCTTGCAAGGTATTAACGATTAACCTTATGGTTGGAGAGGCTTTACAGTAATAAATTCTGTTATCCCTACTGTTTGATGATGAATGTCGCACTTATTATCTGAAATCGGGTTTTACTAGGCTGAATGAATTGTGATGTAAAGTAATATAGGCTTTTGCTGAACAGTTACGATTCAAGTTGACCAAAAAATTACGGGCTATGGGGTATTGCCGGATGAACATTCTTGTTATATCGGTACGTATAATGGCTGGTATTATGATATAGAAGATTTAAAGAAAATGGGCCTTGATAATATTACTATGATTGATCGTGACTTTCCATCATCGATTGATTATAGCTATCGTGATCTTGGTGAATTAACACTATGCAAAATGCCTAAAATATTTAGTACTTGAACTTAAATCGTAGGCGTCATCGAGCATGGAGTCATATTTGTATGCTTTTTTGTCGTTAGACGGAAAAATCATAACACTCTTTTTCTACGTAATGAGGCAGCAGCGACGAACATTAAGCTAACGATGAAATACAGCGGCCAGCTTCCCCATTTCAAATAAGGTGTTTCACCAATGGATGGGTAGATGGTCGCTTTTAAGGTTGCTCTTTCAAACTGAGGAATTTGATGAGCAATATTTCCTTTATGATCGGTGATAGCGGTGACACCATTATTGGTGGAGCGAATAACCGGCTTTCCAAATTCGAGGGAGCGCATTTGTGCGATTTCCATATGTTGTAATGGACCAATAGAATCCCCAAACCAAGCATCATTAGATAGGGTTAAAATATAATCGGTACTCTGAGTTATGTTTTGACGAATTTGTTCATTGAAAAGAATTTCAAAACAAAGCGCAGCAACTAATTGGTTGTTTTTTGCAACGATATTGGGCTGAATATAGCTGCCAGCGGTAAAGGATGACATCGGTAAATTAAAGATCGGACCCAGTTTTCTAAGGTAATCTTCAAACGGAACAAATTCTCCAAAGGGCAGTAAATGATGCTTGTTATAACGTTGAGTAATGTCGAACTTATAATCCCCGTAGATACTATCCCCAATCGTTAAAACACTATTATAGTAACGACTTTCTATTTCCCCTTGGCTCTCTGGGGTGAGCTTTCTATGCACATTGACGACACCAGTAATCAGTGCAGTCTCATTTTCTTTCGCAGTTTTGTCCAGTGATGTTAAAAAGGATGAAACAGTCGTTTCGAAAGCCGGTATAGCCGCCTCAGGCCATATGATAATATCAGCATCCCAATGCTGGTTGGTATCTTCAGTATATTGATTGATTGTCGGCCAGCGATAGCTGGGTACCCACTTAGTTTCTTGAGCGATATTTCCCTGTATTAATGCAATTTTAGTCGGAGCATCGATATTGGGTGTCGTCCATTGAATCCCTTGTAATACATAAGACGCAGTAAAGACTCCTCCGATAATGAATACACCGAGAAATGACTTCTCAATCAAGCTATAGACAAATGCACCAGCACACAATGCTACGAGTAATGTTATCGCATCAACGCCAGCGACGGGAGCAAAGGCGGCTAATGGCGATTCTATTTGACTGTAGCCAAGCCAAAGCCACGGAAAGCCCGTCATCACCCAACCTCGTAGCCATTCTGACAGTAACCAAAGAGCCGGAGCGGCAAATAAGTATTGCGCTTTCTTCGTGGAACGTGAAAAAAACTTTTTGAACGCAAAGGCAAAAATAGCTGGATACAAGGAAAGATACAGGATGAGCAATGCCATCAATAACCAATTGACAGCAGGAGGCATGCCACCAAAGTTATCGATGCTGATATGAACCCAACTGATTCCTGTGCTGAACTGACCAATGCCCCAAAACAAACCAAGGTACAGTGCCTGCTTAGGCGTCGCATTCAGTAAGGTGAATAAGAGTAAAATTAAACTGATGATGGCCATTGGCCATATTGAGTAGGGGGCAAATGCTAAGGTGGTTGAAGCGCCAGCTAAAGTGGCGAGTACGAGTCGAAGTGCAAGAGGCTGGTGAGAGAGCTTCATACCGTTAGCATTATCCTTAAGCTTAGAACAACAGTGTTCTTATCGGTAAACATGATAAAAAGTATTAGGTCTTCGGTAGCGTATAATTAAAGACCTAATACTTAAAGATAAGAGGAGCGATAGCGTTGATAAGTTAGCTTTCGGTCTCACTATCTTCTGAAGGTGTCGGTAATTTCACTTGTAATTGCAGTATGCGTCGGTTGTCAGCTGACATGATCTTAAATTGATAGCCATCAATCTCGACCATTTCACCACGAGAAGGCAAATGTCCAAAGGCTGTCATGACTAAGCCACCGATCGTATCGACTTCTTCATCACTGAAATCTGATGTAAACGTATCGTTAAAGTCTTCAATAGTTGTTAATGCTTTTATTGAATACGTTCGCTTACTGAGCTTACGAATATCGTTTTCTTCATCATCATCGAATTCATCTTCTATTTCACCGACAATTTGCTCTAAAATATCTTCGATGGTAATTAACCCTGAAACACCACCAAATTCATCGACAACAATCGCCATGTGATAGCGTTCTTCTCGAAACTCTTTAAGTAATCGATCGACACGTTTACTTTCAGGGACAACGACAGCAGGGCGCAATACCTCATCAATACGAAATTCAGAGCTATTTGAGCCAAGGTAGCGAAGTAAATCTTTTGCTAACAGCATGCCTTCAACGTGATCTTTATCTTCATTGATAACAGGGTAACGAGAGTGTTGAGCGTCAGAGATGATGGAGATGATCTCATCTAGATTGCTTTCTTTATCAATGGTGACCATTTGAGAACGAGGGATAATAATATCACGAACTCGCATGTCAGCAATACTCATGACACCTTCAAGCATATCACGTGTGTCATGGTCGATTAGATCGTTTTCCTCAGAGTCGCGGATGACATCCACAAGCTCATCTCTATCTTTAACGTCTGCTTGGAAAAACTGAGTCATGCGTTCAAAGAGGGATCTTTTCTGTATGTTATCAGTTGATTCTTTTCTTTCACTCATCGAACTGTGAGGGTTATCGTTGTCTGCGTTCATTGCTCTTCAATTGTATAATACTACCCAAAGTGGGGCAGCTCACATAGCTTAAGATTATTGCTCTTGATAAGGGTTTTCAAATCCAAGTTCAGCAAGAATGTTAATCTCAAGGGTTTCCATCTCGATGGCGTCAGTGTCATCAATATGATCATAACCTAATAAGTGCAGAGTACCATGTACAACCATATGTGCCCAGTGTGCGGTTAGGGTTTTATTTTGTTCTTTGGCCTCGACTTCGACAACTGGCTGACAAATAACAAGATCACCGATTAAATTTAATTCAATCTCAGGCGGGACTTCAAAGGGAAAAGAGAGCACATTAGTCGGCTTATCTTTACCTCGATATTCATGATTAAGTGCTTGGCTTTCTTCTGAATCGACGATGCGGATAGTAAGCTCAGAGTCTTTATCTCGAACACTAAGAGCGTGGGTCAGCCAATGATTAAACTGTTCAATTGAAGGTAAGTCGGAAGACTTTTCAACGGCAATTTGTAAATCTAAATCGATATTCATAACTATTTACTCGTTTGAGGAGTGAATTATCCTAGCGGTCTAAGTACTAAAGTGTTTCAATATATAAAAGTGTTTCAGTATCTAAACAGTTTCGGTACATAAAACGTTTTACATACGGCAGTGTGAATGAAACCGCGAGGAAGAAGAGGAAAACACGAATCGAAGTGTTTCCCCTATTAACGTTCAAAGGTTAGCCAATCGTTGGCTGCGTTGCTTGAAGCTGTGCTTCTCTTTCTTCTCTTCGAGCTTTTTCTCTTTCTTTACGTTCTTTTTGATCTTTGGTTTCCCACTTCTCATAGGCGTTAACAATACGGGCAACGACAGGGTGGCGAACGACATCATCAGCTTGGAAGAAATTAAAGCTAATATCATCGACATCACTTAACACTTCGATGGCATGACGAAGCCCTGATTTCGCTCCTCTTGGTAAATCTATTTGGGTTATATCACCCGTGATCACGGCTCTCGAATTAAAACCAATACGAGTAAGGAACATTTTCATTTGTTCTATCGTGGTATTTTGGCTTTCATCTAGAATAATGAACGCATCATTGAGGGTTCTGCCTCGCATATAAGCTAAAGGTGCGACTTCGATGACATTACGTTCAATTAACTTTTCTACGCGTTCAAAGCCCATCATTTCAAAAAGAGCATCATAAAGAGGGCGCAGGTAAGGATCGACTTTCTGGCTGAGATCCCCGGGTAGAAAGCCTAACTTCTCGCCGGCCTCTACAGCGGGTCTCGTTAACAAGATGCGGCGAATTTCTTGGCGCTCTAATGCATCGACGGCTGCAGCCACGGCAAGGTAGGTTTTACCGGTACCGGCAGGCCCAACACCGAAAGTGATATCATGTGTCACCATATTCATTAAATACTGACCTTGATTCGGTGTGCGCGGTTTGATCACCCCTTTTTTGGTCTTAATGAAGACTTCTTTACCATGACTTAATTCGGATTCTTGAGTTTGTTCAAGTACACCCGTTTCTTTTATCGCTAAGTGAATCAGTTCTGGTTCTATATCTGGGATTTGTCCGCGTACAGGAGCTGTTTCTACGTACAACGACTTTATTATCTCTAATGCCCCAGCAGAAGTATGAGGTTGGCCAACAATAGTGAAAAAATTACCACGGTAGCTAATTTCAACACCAAGACGGCGCTCTAGTTGCTTTATATTGTCATCAAATGGGCCACATAAGCTGGCTAAACGGCGATTATCTGATGGCTCTAAATTAATTTCTAATGTAATGGTTTTATTGCTCAAAGAAGCCTCTCTGCATCCTGCGTTAGTCGTTGTATTCAATACGAACGACCTCGGGTATATAATCATAATATTGGGTGTATTCATGATAATTTCAAGCAATAAAAATAAAGCCCTTCTTTTGGCAAGAAGGGCTTTATTTAATTTAACCTAAAGAACGAAGGTTTATGGGGTGAATGTTGTCACGCCTAAATCATCTTCACGCTTTGTTTTCTTTTTCATTTCAGCAGGAGAGGTACTAATTCTTAAGCCCATTTCCGCTTCTGTACGAACCAATTCGCCACGTAGAGAGTTCGCAAAGACATCAACAATTTTAACATCAACGAATTGACCGATAAGATCAGGTGATCCTTCAAAGTTAACCACACGGCTGTTTTCAGTACGGCCACGAAGTTCCATTAAATTCTTTTTAGATGTGCCTTCAACCAGAATACGTTGCTCTGTGCCCATCATCAGACGAGAGTAGCGCATCGCTTGTTGGTTGATCGTGTGTTGAAGTTCGTATAAGCGATTTTTCTTCTCTTGCTCAGTCAGATCACACGGGTAATCCGCCGCAGGTGTTCCTGGGCGCGGAGAGAAGATAAAGCTGAAGCTCATATCAAAATCTACGTCACGAATCAATTTCATCGTACTTTGGAAATCTTTGTCCGTTTCACCAGGGAAAGCGACAATAAAGTCCGAGCTGATTTGAATATCAGGGCGAGCTTTACGTAATTTACGAATGATAGACTTGTATTCAATACCAGTATGAGGACGTTTCATCATCGTTAAAATACGATCTGAGCCACTTTGTACTGGAAGATGTAAGAAGCTAACCAGCTCTGGAGTATCTTCATAAACGGCAACGATATCATCGGTAAACTCAAGCGGGTGGCTTGTTGTAAAGCGGATGCGGTCGATACCATCAATGGTGGCAACAAGACGAAGTAACTCAGCGAAGGAGCAAATATCGCCTTCATGCGTTGGACCACGGTAGGCGTTGACATTTTGACCCAGTAAGTTCACTTCGCGCACACCTTGTTCTGCAAGCTGTGCGATTTCGAATAAAACATCATCCATTGGACGGCTGACTTCTTCACCACGAGTATAAGGTACTACGCAGTAAGTACAGTATTTAGAACAACCTTCCATAATTGAGACGAAAGCAGTAGGGCCTTCAGCTTTAGGCTCTGGTAAGTTGTCAAACTTTTCAATCTCAGGGAAGGTAATGTCCATTACCGGAGCTTCTGTAGATTGAGATTGTTTGATCATTTCAGGAAGACGGTGCAGCGTTTGTGGACCAAAGATAACATCGACAAATGGCGCTCGCTCACGAATGCTGTCACCTTCTTGAGTCGCTACACAGCCACCCACACCGATAACAACACCAGGCTTTTTATTTTTTAACGTTTTCCAGCGACCTAGCTGGTGAAATACTTTTTCTTGTGCTTTTTCACGAATAGAGCACGTGTTTAGTAGTAAAACGTCGGCTTCTTCAGGCTCTTCGGTTAACTCAAAGCCATTGGCAGCATTAAGTAGATCAGCCATTTTAGATGAATCGTATTCATTCATCTGGCAACCCCAAGTTTTGATTAGCAGCTTTTTACTCATCTTACGTCGCTCATATTATTCAATCAAAAGGAACTATTGGTAATACAGACACATTATTTTAGAGATCACGTCTCAAAAAAAGAATACAAATAAGTGTGCACTGCTGTTTATTTTATAAACATACCAATAACAATAGCGGCGTATTGTACTTATTTCCTGACTCGGTTACTAGGTTATTATGCATTTTTTCACTTAATTTTTATTTTCAGGAAGAGTATACTTTTTGATAATGGGCAGCGGAATGCCCCTATCTGATTAAAGAAGTTAATGTATGAAAAAGTTTGATATAGCAATAATTGGCGGCGGCATGGTTGGGGCGGCCTGTGCATTAGGGTTTGCTAAAAAAGGACTGTCGGTGGCATTGGTTGAAAATAATAAACCAAAACCGTTTGAACAATCACAGCCTTACGATTTGAGAGTTTCTGCGATATCAATGGCTTCAGTCACATTACTTGAATCGTTAGGTGCGTGGGAGAGCATTCAAAATACAAGAGTAACACCTTATAAACGTCTGGCGACTTGGGAATACAGTGAAGCGGCCGTTGAGTTTAACGCTAAGGATCTTGAATTAGAACAATTGGGTTATATCATTGAAAATCGAGTTGTTCAATTGGGTTTATGGGAGCAATTATCACATTACCCGAATGTATCCATTTTATGCCCAGAGACATTATTATCTATTTCTTCAGGGCATACTCACCACCATGTGGTTCTTGATTCAGGAATGGAACTTGACGTTAAATGGGTCGTGGGTGCCGATGGAGCGAACTCTAAAGTGCGCCAAATCGCTGGGATTGGAGTGACAGCTTGGGATTATCGCCAACACTGTATGCTGATTCATGTTCAAACTGAATTGCCTCAACAGGACATTACATGGCAACATTTTACTCCATCAGGGCCTCGCTCTTTCTTACCTCTCAACGACGAAAATGCCTCTTTAGTTTGGTACGATTCCCCACAGCGCATTACCCAGTTGCAAAGCTTATTACCTATTCAATTGGAAAAAGAAATACAGCAATACTTCCCTAAGACATTGGGAAAAATTAAAGTGATGCAATCAGGCAGCTTCCCATTGGTTCGCAGTCATGCCCAGAAATATTATAAAAATGGACATGTAGTGATTGGGGATGCTGCACATACGATTAATCCATTGGCAGGACAAGGCGTCAATCTTGGCTTTAAAGATGTGATGGCCTTATTGGATGTTACAAGTGAATATTCAATGACAGATACCGCTCTACAGGCCTACCAAAGTAGGCGCTATACGGATAATTTACTCATGCAATCAGGAATGGATTTGATTTATAAAGGATTTAAAACAAATTCAGTGCCATTAAAATTGTTAAGAAATGCCGCATTTAAATGGGTCGATCGCACCGATCTGATAAAAAAGCAGGTACTTAAATACGCTGTTGGGCTTAAATAGTTTCGTTGAATTATCTCTAATGTTAATCATTTTCGTGGAAGTATAGCTTTGTTGAAATGCAGCTTCGTTGAATTAGGGCAGTTGAGTCGAATTAGAACCGTTAAATTGGACAAGAATAAGTAACAGGCAGATGCCAACGGCCAAACAACGTCTTTGGAGAATGTAGTAGAAATAAAAAAGCGCAGCATGTCATGCTGCGCTTTTTCTATAATAGCGGACTGTATCGTTATAACAACGAGATCAGAACCTATTTAGTGATAGCAAGAACTGGAGTTTCACCAACAGTAACAGAACCAGAGAACTTACTTAGCTCTTTGATTTCGTCCATGTTAGAAATAACAACTGGAGTCAGTGTAGACTTGCCTTTTGCTTCTTGTAGCGCTTCTAATTTCGCTAGATCAAATTCGATGATGGTATCACCAGCTTTCACTTCTTGACCTTCTTCTGCGATACGGTTGAAGCCTTCGCCTTTTAGTTCAACAGTGTCGATACCAAAGTGTACGAAAAGCTCAATGCCATCTTCAGATTCGATTGAGAATGCGTGGTTTGTCTCGAAGATCTTACCAATTGTACCATTTACAGGTGCAACCATTTTGTCGCCAGTTGGTTTGATAGCAATACCATCACCAACAATTTTTTCAGCGAATACTACATCTGGCACATCTTCAATATTTACGATTTCGCCAGATAGAGGTGCAATAATGTTAATTGCTGCTGCATCTGCACTGTCGTCAGAAACAAATTTCTTTAGTTTATCAAAAAGACCCATGTCTTACTCCGAAAGTAGTTATGATTTTTGTTGGCACATTCTATCTGAATAACGGTCGTTTAACGACCCGTTTTTGTTATTTTTATAAAGATTTGGTTTTATTAGTCAAACTAAGTAGTCCAAATCTTTCAATACATTGCAAATAAAATGTGCGTTCAATTGTTTTTTATTTAATCAAGCGTGCTTTGCTTTTATTTAATCAAAAGTGCTTTTATTTAATCAAGAATGCTTTGCAATGAATTGCTCTACATGTGCTTTGATTTCATCAGCGGTTGGTAATGATAGCGCTTCATCTGCCATTGCTTTTACATCAGCAAAGTTAGTGTTACGAATGACTTTCTTAACGAGAGGGATAGAAATACCGCTCATAGAGAATTCATCTAATCCCATACCTAGAAGTAATAATGTCGCGTTGTCATCACCGGCTAATTCACCACACATACCTGTCCATTTACCTTCAGCATGAGATGCATCAATTACCTGTTTGATAACGGTTAGTACTGCTGGTGATAGAGGGTTGTATAGATGAGAGATCATTTCGTTACCACGATCGACAGCCAATGTATATTGCGTTAGATCGTTTGTACCAATAGAGAAGAAAGACACTTCTTTTGCTAGATGGTGAGCAATCGCCGCTGCTGCTGGTGTTTCAACCATTACGCCAATTTCGATACTTTCATCAAATGCTTTACCTTCAGTACGAAGCTCGGCTTTGTATTCTTCGATAGCAGCTTTTAGCTCTCGGATTTCTTCAACAGAAATGATCATTGGGAACATGATACGTAATTTACCATGTGCAGAAGCACGTAGAATACCACGTAGCTGATCACGAAGAATCTCACGACGATCTAAGCTGATACGAATTGCACGCCATCCTAGGAATGGGTTCATTTCTTCAGGTAAATCCATGTAGGGTAGATCTTTATCACCACCGATATCCATAGTACGGATAATGACAGCTTCACCGTGCATCGCTTCAGCAACATCTTTGTATGCTTGATACTGTTCTTCTTCAGTTGGTAAAGAATCACGATCCATGAATAGGAATTCAGTACGATATAGACCAACGCCTTCACCGCCGTTGTTTAAAATACCAGCACAGTCTTTAACCGTACCGATATTACCGCAGACTTCGACACGATGACCGTCTAATGTTTCAGCGGGTAGATCTTTCAATTTAGCCAGTTCAGCTTTTTCAGCGAGTACTTTTTCTTTGCCTTCTTTTGCTGCAGTGACTTCTGCTTCAGAAGGATTAATAACAATCTTGTTATTTTCAGAATCAAGAATAAGCATATCGCCATTCTTTACCTGCTTAGTGATTGTGTTCGTGCCGACAATCGCAGGCAGTTCTAATGAGCGAGCCATGATTGAAGTATGAGAAGTACGACCACCGATATCACATGCAAAACCCAGTACGTAATCTAGGTTGATTTGCGCAGTCTCTGAAGGCGTTAAGTCGTAAGCTACTAGGATAACTTGCTCATTAATGTCACTTAAAGAGACAATGTTGATGCCAAGAGCATTTTTTACAAAGCGCGTACCAATATCACGGATATCAGTTGCTCGCTCTTTTAGATATTCATCATCTAAAGACTCAAGAGCACAAGCTTGCTCTTCGATTACAGTATGAATTGCGTTATCAGCAGATAATTTGTCACCTTTGATAAGAGTTAGAATTTCTTCTTCTAATTCTTCGTCTTCTAGCAGCATGATATGCCCTTCGAAGATGGCTTCTTTTTCTTCACCAAAAGTTTCTAGTGCTTTTTGCTTAACGATTTCAAGCTGAGCAGCCGATTTGTTACGAGCGTCATAAAAGCGTTGAATCTCAGCATCAACTTGATCGTCAGCGATTGCGTTTGTATTTAGAACAATTTCGTCTTCTTGAAGAAGGAGGGCTTTACCAATAGCAATGCCTGGAGAAGCAGGAATACCTGAAATCATATTTATACCTTCACTGTTAAAGTGTTTTTAGGCTAAAAGAACAAAAGGAACCAAACGAATTATAAATAATCCTATTTGACTCCTTTTATCAAAAATTTTGTTACTTTAATAGGTTACAACACGTATTAGTGAAGTTCGTCCATTAGAGCTACTAGGTGATCAACGGCTTCTTGAGCTTGTGCACCTTCTGCAGAGATAGTGACAACAGTGCCTTTAACTAGACCTAGAGTTTGTAGTTTAAATAGGCTTTTTGCGCTTGCGCTTTTGCCGTTAGAAGTCACAGTGATGTCAGCGTCGAAGCTTTTTGCTTCTTTTACGAATTGTGCCGCTGGACGAGTGTGAAGGCCGTTTTCTGCTGTGATTTCTACTTGTTTCTCGTACATAAGATGCTCCGTTTACTTATTTTTTTAGTAATTTATTAGAATGCTAAGATAGAAGTCATTCAGTGGAAGCTTCATATTATAGCAAATTATCGAAGTGAATTATAAATACTCTGCCTACAAAATCAACTTTATAAACTGAAAGCTTACAAAAGAGGGTGTTTATTGACTTAGCGTTATTTATTTTGCACCTTGAAATATTAAAGGCATAGTAGCAAATATTTTCTTCCATTCAATAAAAAAGCCCCAAAAAGGAGCTTTTTTTATGAAATAATGATCTAGGTCAATATTTGACAGTCTACTGCTGATTTTCTTTCTCTGTGAAAATGCCAGCAAACAGAGCGGTGCTGAGATAACGTTCGCCAGAACTAGGGAGAATAACGACGATCGTTTTATCTTTATACTCTGGCAGTTCTGCTAATTTATTTGCTGCAACGACGGCTGCACCGGATGAAATACCCGCCAAAATACCTTCTTCTTCCATTAAGCGACGCCCCATCTCAATGGCTTCGTCAGAAGATACGGTTTCTACGCGATCCAACAATTCTAAATCTAGGTTACCAGGAATAAACCCAGCGCCGATACCTTGAATCTTATGAGGAGCAGGTTGAATCTCTTGACCAGCCAGTACTTGTGAGATCACCGGGGACTCAGCGGGTTCAACGGCGACCGAGGTAATGGCTTTGCCTTTTTCCCCTTTAATGTAACGACTGGTACCAGTGATGGTTCCACCGGTACCGACACCAGCAACAATGACATCAACTTGGCCATCGGTTGCGTCCCAAATTTCAGGACCGGTCGTTTTTTCATGGATTTGAGGGTTGGCTGGGTTATTGAATTGTTGCAGTAGTAGATATTTAGATGGGTCGCTGGATACAATTTCTTCCGCTTTCGCTATTGCGCCTTTCATACCTTTAGCTGCTTCCGTAAGTTCTAAGTTTGCGCCCAAGGCTTTGAGTAATTTACGACGCTCTAAACTCATTGACTCAGGCATTGTAAGCGTTAACTTATAGCCACGAGCTGCAGCAACAAACGCAAGAGCAATACCCGTATTACCACTGGTTGGCTCGACTAATTCAATACCAGGTTTTAATAAACCTTGCTTTTCTGCTTCCCAGACCATATTGGCACCAATACGGCACTTTACACTGAAACTTGGATTGCGAGCTTCAATTTTCGCTAGAACATTGCCTTTGCTGACTTTATTCAGGCGAACAAGGGGGGTATTGCCAATAGTTTGAGTATTATCTTCGTAAATTTTGCTCATCGATTCTTCCTTCCATGTAGGGTGTTGAGTCACTCTCTTATTAGTGGACAACAATCTGGGGTATTCATTCAAGATACTTTTATCTTAATCTCTATTTCATCATGGCAAAATACGAAATAGTTATAAGATAGAGGCAAGCTATCACTTATCTTGTCGATATTCAGAGACATATAAGGATGTTGCTCCACATACTGCAATGGGCATAATGAACAAATTAAGAAAGGGAATGGCTGTACCTAAGGTAATTAAGCTGCCAAAGGTCAGTGCTTTGGTTTTCCGTTGTTTTATCCATTGCTTTGAATCTGTAAAGCTGGATTGGTTATTATCGAAGGGTAGATCAATATAGTGAATGGCCCACATCCATGAACCAAAGGCAAACCATATAAAAGGCCCAATAGTTTGTCCTAGGCCTGGAATGAGTAAAAAAAGAAATAATCCGATCGTACGAGGGAGTGTATATTTGAGTTTTTGAAGCTCTCGCCCTAATGATCTTGGTATTTCTTTAATCATGTCGCTCACCGAACTATTATCTGTGGTCGTGTCGCCAAGAAGGTGAGCTTCGACCTTTTCTGATAGTAATCCGTTAAAAGGGGCGGCAATGGCATTTGCTATGGTACTAAAGACATAACCGAAGGCGATAAATAACGTGATCGCAAGTAGAGGCCACAATACATAGCTTAGCCAATCTAACCAAGTCGGAAGACCTGAAAGCATATCGTCAATCCAGCCATTGAGGTTCGTCATTAAATAATACAATGTACTGCCAATCACGAGGATATTCGCAAGCAAAGGAATCATGACAAAACGCTTGATTCCTGGTTGTATGGCGAGAGAGAGTCCATGAAATAGATAGCCTACTCCACTGCGTTTTTTAGGTAGGGAAGTGCTACCTGAAGATAAATTGTGTGCCTTTTTATTCATAATATGACGTTTGTGTATATTTCATTCGAATTAATTTTTACGATTGTCACATATTTTGATACTGTTCGTCATCCCCTTGAAGCATGACTATACATCAATTAGGCTAAGAGATAGGATAAAACAATATTCAATGGACTCGGATAGGTTTGAGAGCTGAATTATGCAGGAATTGCGAATAGTATTAATAGTGGGTGGTTTATTGGCGATCGCGGCATTACTTTGCCATGGTTTTTGGACACACCGTAAACAAAATCAAATCAAATTTAAAAAAGCACCTCTAACCAATGTGGATACATCCGAGGTTAGAGCGAAAAGTGGGAAGAAAGGCTCTCAGGCAACAATAGAGTTACCTGAAGAAGTCGAGCAACCTAATGATCTCGACCTGTCTGAAAGCACTCAAGCGGCTGGGTTAATTTCATCACTGAAAAACAGAGATAAAAAAGAAGAAGTGATTCCAAGTATTACGACTGAATTTTTGGATGATGCTGATATATCGCTTAGCAAAAAGACAATCAAGCCGACAAGTGAAACTGTTGACGTTGAATCTCACGAGGTCACCCTACAAGAAGCACCAGCGAAGAATCATCAAGCGACGATTAAAAGTGATAGTCAGTTAGATATATCTGAGCCTGAAGCTTTTTCTGAACCAATGGTTTCAGTTGATCATACTGTTTTAGGATATGACACAGCTTTAGGCGATGATACAGATTTAGGAAATGACACAGCTTTAATTAGTGATACAGCCTTAACTGATGAAATAGCGTCTGCTGATCACATACAACAGCCTGAAGCTAAAACGAAGGAATCTCCAAAGGATGAAGCACCTTTTGAGGTTATTGTCTTACATGTTCATGCCAAGGAATCTCAAGCACTAAATGGTGTGGAATTATTTGATAGCATGCGACGTAATGGATTAGTCTTTGGAGAAATGGACATATTCCATAGACATGTCGATTTACACGGAGCCGGTAAGGTACTGTTTAGTGTCGCTAATATCATGCAACCAGGTACATTTGGTTGCGATAATGCAGAAAGTTTCTCTACTTTAGGTTTGTCTTTCTTTATGACACTTCCAAGTTATGGCCGGTCGGATCTTAATTTTAAGATGATGCTTGAAACCGCAGAAAATATCGCAAACGATATGGATGCTATCGTTATGGATGAAGTGAGACAACCATTAACGCTTGATAAGATCGAGTTTATCCAAAATAAGATTGCAGATTTTACGGAAGTAGAAATGGCATGATTTTCAGATGAAATGTGTTTATTTCTAACTAAAAGCTCCTACGGGGGCTTTTTTGTTACTCATCCTTTTTTTTAATAGAGAGCGAATCCAATGTGCTTGTGTTGCTCGTTTATAGGAGATTGAAAGTGTTAAATATCAATTTTACACATGAGCAAATCGACGTTCTAAATCAATTAGATCGAGAAATTAACTCAGCCGAGTTAACTCAACTATTTAAACATTCTGAGTTAGATGCAGGACAGTTAGATGTAGGAGAGTTAGAAACGGAAGAGTTAGTACTATTACTGACAGTATCCAATGCGCTCTATCGAGCCGGTGTCCCTGTCATATCTGATGAGCAATACGATTTATACATTTCGATGCTTGTCACGATGAATCCTATTCATCCCTATTTGCATACAGTGGAACCAGAAGTGGTTGCGGAAGCAAAAACCGTTGAGCTGCCACAAAGAATGCTATCTACGGAAAAAGCTTATTCAAAGAATGACATTCAAAAATGGTTGAAACGAATTCTAAAGGCTGCTCAAGAAATCCATATCCCAGAAGAAGACATTGAATTAAGGGTCACCCCTAAGCTTGATGGATACGCTGCGTTTGATGATGGAACGACATTATACACACGAGGTGATGGGTACCGAGGTCAAGATGTGACACGAGCATTTGTTCGAGGGTTAAAGGTAGCGAATGACGGTAGCAGAGGATTGGGCCCTGGAGAAATCGTCATTAAGAAAAGTTATTTTGATCGTGTATTGAGCGATGTTTTTGAAAACTCTCGTAATATTCAAGCGGGCATTATCGCTGAAAAGAAAATTGATGAGAATGTACAAAGGGCGATTGATGAGGGGGCTTGTGTATTTTATCCATTTGCATTATTAGAGAATAAAACCGCTCATTTTTCTGACATCATGGATAACTTTGACGCGATTGTTGATGAACTGTGGAGTGTGGTTGATTTTGATATTGACGGCATCATTCTTGAAACGACCCATGTTGATCTTAAAGAGTACATGGGAGCGACAAGAAAGAATCATCGCTGGCAGATTGCGTTTAAAGTAAATGAAGAGTCAACCCATGTTGAAGTGTTAAAGATTATTCCGCAAACCTCTAGAACAGGGCGTATTTCTCCTGTTGCTGAATTGGTTCCGACCAAACTAAGTGGTGCGACAATCAGTCGCGTTACCGTTCACCATTACAATATGGTTAAAACCAAAAAAATTGGTCCTGGCGCTGTTGTTCAATTGGTGAGAAGTGGGTTGGTGATACCAAAAATAGAAGAAGTGATAAAAGAAGCGGAGCCGCAACTCCCTGATGAATGCCCAAGTTGTCATTCTTCTCTTTTGTGGGAGTCCGATCATTTGATTTGTCCAAACAAAAGTGATTGTCCAGCTCAAACAGAAAATACGTTAATTCATTTCTTTAAAACGTTAGGGAATAACGATGGTTTTGGTCCAAAGGTAATCGAAAAACTGAGTATTTTTGGTAAGAAACATATCCATGAGATTTATGATATTAGCGTGCATCAGTTTACGACGTATGGTTTTGGAGATAAAACGTCTCAAAACTTGTTTGACCAATTACAAGCAAGCAAAGACATTCAAATAGAAGATTGGCGCTTTTTGTCTGCCTTTGGGGTGAGTCGTTTAGGAGGAGGTAATTGTGAAAAACTCCTGCAGCATCATTCAGTGGTTGAGTTGTTTAGTTTGTCATCTGAAGACATCATTAACATAGAGGGTTTTGCCCAAATTAGTGCTGAGGCGATCGTTGAAGGGTTATCGAATATTCGAGAAGAATTTTTTAAGGTTTATGAACTTGGTTTTAATTTAGCGAAGACGCCAAAACAATCGGAGAATAATAACTCAGATTCACCGATAGCAGGAACCATTGTGGTATTTACAGGTTCAATGCAACAAGGCTCTAGAGGCGATATGGAAAAGCATGCGAAATCTCTTGGTGCAAAGGTCGCAAAGTCAGTGACTGGCAAGACGACGTACTTAGTCACAGGGGAGAGAGTCGGTGAAGCGAAGACGAATGCAGCAAAAGAGAAAGGGGTTCAAGTGTTAACGGAACAAGAATATTTGAATTTAATCAACTAACTGTATTTTCGAAGAGAAGAGTGTCGCCACACGTAAGCGACATTCTTTTTCAAGGGATAGGTTGACTAAAGATAGGTTGACTCGACGGCCTATAAACTCTCAATGTCCTATAAACTAAGGTAACATCATACTAACGCCAATAAGCCCAAAAGCGTTATTGGCTTTTGGGCTTATTGAAACTGCTAATCACTGAGGTTAGTTGTTTAGCGCGACATCCATCGAATCTTTGATTGTATATTCTTTTGTAAATAAATAGGTTTTAACGTAGTCACCTTGGCTATTACGTTGAACATTATAAACATCAATGTTGCGTGTTAACGGTTGAGAGTAAACAAACTCCCCTACTTTTTGCAAATCCACATCCATACCTTCTCCATTTAGCTGGTACTTATTCTTTGTCACATCGATGGCACCGACTTTTTGACTCTGGCCTATACGTTCAAAAGCGTAACTATCACTTCCTTGGCGACCATTATGGTTGATTAATTGGTAATCACCAGATTCGAATGTTGTCATTAATTGACCGTTTTGGTGCGTAACATTAAAAACATTAGTACGCAGGCTACCGACTTTTATAGTGTGATTTGATAGCGAGATGGTATTACTCTGACGAATCTCATCCCATGTTGAGTCTTGTGTTAATGCAGCTGAAGCGCCAAAAGAAGCGATGGCTAAAATAATGCCTGACAGTAAAGTACGTGTGTGTTTCATAATAAATCCCTCTTAGTCTTGTCGTATTGGATACCTTTAAATAGACACGGCTATGTTGAATTTAATTTCACAAAAGTTGATGTTTTTTTGATGTTCATCCGAATTATCAAATTTTATTCTTGCAATTGAACTTATCTATCAAATGGTGGACACCTTGGTTTTATGCGTGTAATTTAATAATGGATATAAATCTTAATGCATTAACTTACGCTACGTGATGGCAGGGGAGAGTAGTTTTAGATCTAATATTTGATGATGTTATAAATAATACCATTAGCATGGAGTCTTATTTTATTCTGTGATTTATCGCACTTAAATTTATATATTTTATCATTAGATAGATCAATGCGATCAATATATCTAACCCTTACCTTGTTTGATTTAAGATTTTGATTTTAAAGTTATTTTATTTTATAAAGCACTCTGTTTATATTTGTGATGATTGTCATTAAATTGTAAAAAATTTGCGGTCCGTCCTATTTTAAGGCCTGTATGGGAACTATTTATTGGATCTTTTTCATCACGAATATAATCTATTGGACATGGATACACGGACGTGTATGCAGGAATTAGAAAGTAAATATAATCCACTGAATACTTTCTCTTTTTACTTATTCTTTCCTTTTTGCTTGCCTCACTAAGGAATAGAAGAAAAAGCAATTTACTTTAGGAGTTTTTCCATGGAAAACGTATTTAAGCGCACTCTTCTTGGTGCGGCAGTTGCTCTAGCAGCAACAGGTGCAAATGCAGCAATTCAACTTGCTGGTGAAAATGTAGAGCTTTACGGTGTAGCTGCTGGTTATAACATGACTACCTCTTACGCAGCTGACGGTGCGGACACAACAAACCATTCTTTGATTGAAACAAAATTTGGTTTTAAAGGTCGTCATCAATACGATGATTTCGGTCCAGATATCATTTGGCAAGTAGAGACAGGTTATGCCTCTCACCAAGATCATTCTTGGGGTGCGTTTAACGGTTTAGTTGGTGGTCGTGATACTTGGGTTGGCCTAGATTGGACTAATGTTGGTTCTTTAAAAGTAGGTCGTCAGTTAGTTGCTGCTTATAACTACGTTGATTGGCCGCACTCTAACCCAGGTCTAGGTAACGTTTTCGACTGGAACAATGATATCGGCGCTCCTTTCCAAGATCGTGCTGATAACGTAGTACGTTTTGATTCTGCTAACTTTGGTGGCTTTAACTTCCAAGCTTCAGCATCAGGCATGGAAGCATCAACGGATGAAATGGTTCTTTCTTTAGCGGGTTCTTTCCAATTAGGTCCTGTTAACCTACATGCTGGTCACTATTCTCGCGATGAAGCAGCTGATGGTTCTTTTGAAGATCATTCATACACAATCGTTGGTGCGTCTGCAGGTCTAGGTAAACTAACTCTTACTGGTGCGGTTAAAGCAATGGAACATGGCTCTCAAGAGCAAAATGCTTACTCTGCAACAGCTCAACTTCTTCTTACTGACAAACTTCTTGTTAAAGCGGGTTATGCATTAACTGAAGAAGTGGATAGCAATGATGATGGTGATGTAGCAATGACAGTTCGTTTAGGTTACTTACTGCCAAGTGCTTACCTATACGCAGACGTTCGTGATTACGACTTCAACGGTGATGATGAATCAGCTGACCAAACTCGTCTACTTCTAGGTATGGAATACTACTTCTAATTTATCGAGTTTGAAGTAAAATCTATTAGGCGAGCAGCGATGCTCGCCTTTTTAACGTTTAAAGGACTAAATTATGAACAATAAAATCACGAGTGTATTAGCGGTAACTATGATGGCATCATTTAGTTCTATCGCAGCGGTAAAGGTTGATTTTCATCCGGAAGTCGAAGCAGTGATCATTAATGGTAAGGATTATTCTCAATCCCTAAATACACCAGGTGAAGTGGAATTGCCTGATGGTGCCAATCAATTAATGTTGCGAGTTACTCGATTAATTCGAGAGCAAGGTCGTTATAATAAATTCAAATCAGAGCCTGTCGTACTCACCATCAATGCCACGGATACATCATTCAAGATCGAACCGGGTAAAGAATTCACATCGATTGAGCAAGTCGGCGATTTTAAGAAGAAACCGACTTTAAAAATCATGACAGAGTCAGGTAACGAACCGCAATATAATGTCGGATATTTAGAACGTGGTGATAGTTTGATTCGAAACTATTCTGCTGAACTTGCCGCGTTTAATGCACAACATAACTACCAATTCAGTATGGTCGCGGCATCTTCGGCGGCCGTAGTGGCGACGGAACAGGCTGCTGCATCAAAGGGAAGTACGAATACCATCTCCTTAAATGAAGGTACCGATCTCGATAAGATGAAAAAAGCGTATTCAGAATTACCCTTACACCAACAAAAAGCCTTTTTATCTTGGGCGGTAACACAATAGTTTTTTCATTCTAACTTTATTTCAGATAATCAAGTTCAGGAATAAATAAGAGCAACCTTTGACTAGAAATAGTCATCGAGTTGCTCTTATGCTTTAGCGATAGGCTGTTTGTGGAAGATTGCTAAGGAAGAATACAAACAGTATGGTTAGTAAAGTAGCGAATAGAGCTTCCGACGATATTGACCCGCCAGAGCATTTCCTTGACCTAATGCACTTAAAATATCCATGAATACCTTTCTGATTTCGCCATTATGTGCCCCGATCTCTTTTTGTAAAATAGGCAGTAATAATGCGAGCGCTTCTTCATCACGATTCACTTGATGATATTGAACAGCCAGATCATGAGCGACGCTTAAGTTCATTGGATCTTGTGTTAAGGTCTCTTCCAGTGATTGAATTTCTGGTGAGTTGGCTGCTTGTGTATGCAGCTCTAGTTTAGCGACCAAGTTGTGATAATCCCCTTGTTGGTATTCTAATGGGATCGTATTCAATATCTCTTGAGCTTGAGATACTTGCTGAGTTTCCAGCAAGCAAGAAGCATGAATCAGTTTTACATCACCTTGATTTAAATACTCTTCTGGTAGTGTATTCAAAATGACTAATGCCTCTTGAAAAGCTTGTTCAGCGTATAGGTGCTGAATTTTTTTCCAATTCATTTCATCTTGGCTAGGTAAATGTTTGATCAGCATTTGTGAAATGGCATCAATGGTTTGTGGACCACCAAGTCCATCAACGGCTTGCCCATTAATGAATAGTGCAATTGTTGGTAATGCTTGCACACCAAATTGCATAGCAATCGCCTGTTCTTGCTCACAATTGAGTAAAGCCAGTTGAAATGCACCACCACCTTGTTCAGATAGGTGCTTTAACGCAGGGATGACTTGGCTACTTTCTGGCTGAGAAGGCGCCCAAAAGTGGATAAGAATGGGAGTCTGCATAGAAGACTCCAAGACAGGGCGAAAATTTTGCTCATTAAGTTCTATAACAGTTTGGTTTTGCATCTAATTATCTCTAAATAAATCATTAATAGAGATATGAGGGTTGAGAGGGAAAAATCAAGAGGGAGGAGGTGATCTGTTGTGCTGTCATTCTGAAGTAAAGAGTAACTAGAAAATCCAATTACTCTTTCTTGAAAGTGTCTTTCGATAAACTAGCGATTATTGAAGTTCATTTTTAATCATTATACGTTGATCTATCCCTTTCAATGTCATTTCATCCATGATGAAATTGACAGTATTAAGGAAACGTTGTTCGCCTTTTGGAATAAGGTAACCGAATTGGCTTTTGGTAAAAGGAGTCGTACAACTTACGGCTTCTAGACGCTTATCTTTGACTTGGTAATACAGTGCTTCAGGTGTCTCGGTTACCATTATGTCGACTTTACCAGCGGCAACGGCTTCAGGAACATCTAAGTTGTTTTCATATTTCGTAAATTGAGCGCTAGTTAAAAATTGTTCGGCAAAAGCTTCATTTGTCCCACCAATATTCATACCGACTTTTACGTTACCTGTATTCGCTTCTTTTAGCGTATCGAATTTATTTCCTTCACCTTTACGTGCGAGAAAGCACTTGCCAAACGTCATGTAACCCTGTGTTTGTTCTGCGTTCAATTGACGCTGAATCTTTCGTGTAATACCACCCATGGCAATATCGTATTTATTTTGCTCTAAATCAGAAAGTAGACCCTTCCATGTGGTTTGAACAAACTCAACTTTAACTCCAAGTGTCTTTGCAAAGTGATAAGCGACATCGATGTCATAACCGTTAAATTCGTTATTATGAAAATGGCTAAAAGGTTTGTAATCACCCGTTGTTCCGACGCGTAATACACCTGAGTCTAAGATATCATCAAGTTGATCAGCAGAGGCTGTGGTCGGAAAAAGGCAAGAAGCGATAGCAAAAGGGAGTGCCTTTTTAAGTAGTGCGTTCATGGAAATAGGAAGTCCTTATCAGTTCGTTACTGCGTTGAATAGAGTTCATTCTTGTTCTGAGTTATTAGTAACAGATAGGACGTCACAATGTAAATATTTTAATGCTTGGAAAGGGCTGTTATGGAGAGGGTGTTGATTTTATGTACTGGATGTTTTGTGGGATAGGTCGTTCAGTCTTGACTATACCGATCATGAATATAGCTTGGTGCTCCCATTCAGGGAGCGTACCAAAATAAGCTTTAAAACAATACAAAATACAAAATAACAAGACTTAACCCGATATAGCTTAAGCGATTGAGCGTTAACACTATAATGATTCCTCTACTAGCTGAATAACTCATTAAAGGATAACGCAACTTTATGACAGTAATATGTCACCTGTGAAGTCTTTCGCAAAAAGTAAGGCGATCGTGTTTAGGTTTCTTACGCAGCAGAATGTAAAATACGATCTAAGAGTCTAGTGGGTAATAAACGTTTAAGTACTCCAAAAACAAGAGTAGGAACGGTGACTTTATAGCGTATTTTTGGTCGATTGGCTGTGAGTGCATGTATGACGGGTGCCACGCATGAGGAAGCGGGAAGGGTAAAGTGCTTTTCTGATTTTTTTTGGCTTAAGCGATTGATTTGTCTTAAGTAGCGTTCTTCATGATGGCTTCCCTCTACCGTGATCCACTTTTTAAAAGCGATAAGCGCATTTGCCCTAAATTGCGTTTCAATAGGACCGGGTTCTAGCAATGAAATATGGATATTTGTCTCTCGTAATTCAAGACGTAGAGTGTCAGTCCAACCTTCAAGTGCAAATTTTGACGCGTTATAAGCCCCGCGATATTTCATTGCAGCAAATCCTAAGACGGAACTATTTTGAATGATACGTCCTTCACCTTGAGTTCTCATTAAAGGGAGGATTTGTCGTGTTAATTCATGCCAAGAAAAGAAGTTTGTTTCAAATTGTTCTCTAAGTGCTTGAGTTGGAAGGTCTTCTAATGCACCAGTTTGACCATAAGCACCATTATTGAATAAACCATACAGTTGACCATCAGTTATTTTAGACAATTGAGAGACGGCATTATCGATACTCTCCTGAGAGGTTAAATCTAAATGTAGGCAGGTCAATCCTTCTTGTTGCAAACGTTCGACATCCACGAGTTGACGACAAGAAGCGATGACATGAAAGTCATCTCTACTGTGTAAATCGTGGGCCACTTCATAACCAATTCCAGTAGAGCAGCCGGTAATAAAAACGTATTTAACTGGTAACATTGTTGCCTTCCTTAATGATGAAGTGGATTGCTATATAACGAAATAACGGACCTTATTTTTTACTTAGAATCTGAATGGCCGAGATCTCTATCAGGATCGATAATGTTTCGTACCCGTTGTTTTAATATTTTTGCTTCAGGGAAACCATTATCACGTTTTCTTTCCCATATAGATTGTCCGTTACAAAAAATTTCAAAGTAACCTCCCGTATCAGGGTGGAGGCTGATTTGATCGACTTCTTCACTAAATGTGTGGAGTAATTCTTGTGTTAACCATGTTGCACGCAACATCCAATTGCATTGTCGACAATAGTAAATACGAATATGTGCTTTTTCTTTTAACATAGAATCGGTCTCAAAATAGTAGTTTTATACCAACGGCGAACGTTAAGAGTTCAAATGCTTTCTTAATGATTTGATTACTGGACACTAATGCCAATTTGGCCCCAAGAGCACCACCCAGAAAGGAACTGAATAGCAAAATAGGAAGCCATTCCCAATAAATAGGTGCACCAGCCATTGAAACAGCAATACCACCGATACCATTCCAAAAAAGCCCCACACACACTAGCGTCAGAGCGACGGCTTGTTTATAGCTATAGCCAAACCATTGGACGAGGAACAAGGTAACAAGTAAGCCAGAGCCGGCGGTGAGGGAGCCATTGATAATACCAATAAAGAAAAGTACGAAACCACCTAATATAAATCCGATAGGTTGTCTTCTTTGGATGGTTTCATTGATCCCTAGATCCTTTTTGACATAGGAATAGAGACCTAAGGCGATGATCATGATACCTAAGCTAAATTCCGCGATATGATCTGGGATTTTAAGGATCAAGTTTGCGCCTAATATGACTCCAAGAGAGCCAATAGCGATCACGTAGAAACCAAAGGAAACGGGGATAGAACGGTTTTTGAAATGGGTGTAGGCAGCGCCTAATCCTAGAGCAACACTGGCCACTTTATGCGTTGCCAAGGCTTGTCCAAAAGGAAGGCCAAGAAAGAGTAATAGAGGAAATTGCAGCAAGCCAGCCCCACCTCCAGAAAGTGATGCCAGTGTGTTTGCGATGAGCGATCCCAAAAAAAGTGAGAGGCTATTTATCCAATCCATGTTACCCGATCCATAGGTTTCTTTGATTGTAGAAGTATAAGGTATTCTAGCGGTGGCTTTGTGTAAACTCAAGAAGTGAATCGGAGTTCTAGTTTCAATAAAGAACTAACAATAATGCCCCCAGTATGATGGAGGCATTAAATAATAAAAAGCGAATTAATGAGCAACTAAAACAGAAGAGCCTTGATTTAAGTTACTTGCAAGAATCGAGCTTTCATTGATGACTTCAATTTTACGGCTAGATTGCGAATCTTGCTTATAGGTTTGTAAAATCAACGCGATCTTGTCTTCAGAAAACTTCTCTTGATTGATCGTTTCTATGCTTTCAAATTTATTAGGCTGAAGCAGTAAATAGTTATCAGTGACAGACCAAATACCTTCTTCAGAAATATCAATGTAGTTGACGTCTTCTGGGTTCTCAGTAATTAAATTTAATCGAGTTTGGCGAACATAATTACCTGAATCAAGGTACATAATGTTACTGCTTTGTTCGATCTGTAAGAAAGGAATCGTGTCTTCTTGCGCATTCATTACGACGTTCGTTGTGACGGTTTTGCTTTGCCACTCAGAACTGGACAGTAATTTAGATAACTGGACATCGGTTCCCCAGTGCATCCAGCCACTTAAGCCAGCGGATACCGCGAGCGCGAGTATGGCTAATTTATTATACATTGCTTTCTTCTCCACAAGCTGTTTGTGTACTTTGAGCGTCAGTCACAACACGGATAGTATGATTTTTATCTGATTGATCTTTTGAATAAATGTAATTCAAATACAGATGTTCAGTTTCACTGCCAGTGACAATGATATCGGCTGGCTTTTCTTCATTATCCGATTGATGAGAGGTAATACATTGCTCAATCAATGGAAGTACATTAGATAAATCTGACTGTGATGCCGTTGTGACGATATTAATACCATTGATCACGGTAATTGGCTTTAACTCTGACTTAGAAGCAGTTGCTGTATTATAAACAACAATCGGCAGAATCATGGCACCAATGAGTACAAGTTTACTCCATAGGGTCATCATCGGAGATGGCTTCTTCATCGCAACGGTTGGCTTGATCATCTGAGAATGAGTCTGTGCCATGTCGATATTAGGCATAACTGGCGCCTCTACGGCAATAACTTGTGCAGGCGTTTCGATTTCTTGACCTGGTTCAATTGCTGTAATAGAAGCGATCAGTTGATAACCACGCTTTGGCACAGTCTTTACAAATTGCGGTGCTTTTGTTGGATCTTTTAGCATTTTTCGAAGAGTTGAAATTGCCTGTGTAAGACTCGAATCATCCACTTCAAAACCTTGATCACGCCACACAAATTCATGCAGCTCTTTACGGCTAACCACTTCATTTTGTTTTTCTAGAAGTAACAAAAGAATACGACTTTCATTGCTACCTAGTCTGACAAGAGTGTCACTTTCCGCTTTATCAATCAGCGTATTGCTGGTTGGAGAGAAGATGAACCGGTCTCCAATCGCATATTTTAATTCTGTATTTTTCATATTATTGGTTAATCTTTTCAAAAAGTGGGAAGAATGTATCTACGTAATCAAACTGGGCTAATGTTTAGATTGTTTTATAAAGATTTGCGTGCATATTAACCAAATTAAATATAAAAAAATATCGGATTTAGCTGTTTTTACCTTGAATTAACATTTATCAACCCAATCTAACTCTTATGTGATAAAGCCCTGACATTTCTGACGGTCAGGTAAATAAAAGTACGCTAAAAAATGGAGTTATCATGAGCGAAGCAGCAACACCAACTAAAGAAACTCGTGGTTTTCAATCAGAAGTGAAGCAACTTCTGCACCTAATGATCCACTCTTTATATTCAAATAAAGAGATCTTTTTAAGAGAATTGATCTCTAATGCATCAGATGCATCCGATAAGTTACGTTTCCAGGCATTATCAAATCCAGAGCTTTACCAAGGTGAAGCGGATCTTGGCGTTAAACTGACCTTCAATGAAGAAAACAATACATTGATGATCTCTGATAATGGGATAGGGATGGGTCGTGAAGAAGTGATTGAGCATCTGGGTACGATCGCTAAATCAGGTACAGCCGATTTCTTTGCGAACTTATCAGATGATCAAACAAAAGATTCCCAACTGATTGGTCAATTTGGTGTTGGCTTTTACTCAGCATTTATTGTCGCGGATTCGGTTACCGTAAAAACTCGCCGTGCAGGCTTAGATGCGGATCAAGCGGTTCAATGGTCTTCAGCTGGTGAAGGTGAATATACAATTGAAACGATCACAAAGGAATCTCGTGGTACAGAAATCATTCTTCATATGCGCGAAGAAGGAAAAGAGTTCTTAAGTGAATGGCGTTTACGAGAAGTCGTTGGAAAATATTCTGATCACATTAGTATTCCTGTTTCAATGCAGACAAAAGTTCGTGATGATGAAGGAAATGAGACGGAAGAGCTAAAATGGGAACAGATCAACAAAGCTCAAGCGTTATGGACTCGTAATAAATCCGATATCAAAGAAGAAGAATATCAAGAGTTCTATAAACATATCTCTAATGACTTTAATGAACCTTTAACCTGGAGTCATAACCGTGTTGAAGGCAAAAATGATTACACGAGTTTGTTGTATGTCCCGACGAAAGCACCATGGGATATGTTTAATCGTGATCATAAAAGCGGCCTGAAATTATACGTTCAACGCGTGTTTATTATGGATGATGCTGAGCAATTCATGCCGACCTATCTCCGCTTTATTCGTGGTTTAATTGATTCAAATGATTTACCTCTGAATGTTTCTCGTGAAATCTTACAAGATAATAAGGTCACACAATCTTTGCGTACTGCTTTAACTAAGCGTGTTCTTGGTATGCTAGATAAAATGGCGAAGAAAGATGAAGACAGTTATCTAAAATTCTGGAAAGAATTTGGTTTGGTTCTAAAAGAGGGACCAGCTGAAGATATGGCGAACAAAGAAAAAATCGCTGCGCTATTGCGTTTTTCAACCACTGAAAATGATTCATCTGATCAATCGGTTTCTTTGGCTTCTTATGTTGAGCGAATGAAAGACGGTCAAGATAAGATTTATTACATCACAGCAGATAGCTACGCAGCAGCAAAGAATAGCCCACACTTAGAGCAATTTAAGACGAAGGGTATTGAAGTTGTTCTTATGCATGAGCGTATTGATGAATTCTTAATGAATTACCTGACAGAGTTTGATGGTAAGCAGTTCCAATCGATTACAAAAGCAGGTCTTGATTTAAGTCAATTTGAAGACGAAGCTGAAAAAGAGAAGCAGAAAGAGACGGAAGAAGAGTTCAAATCAGTCGTTGAACGTACTCAAGCGTATCTAGGTAATCGCGTTAAAGAAGTCCGTACGACCTTCAAGCTAGCGAATACACCCGCTGTTGTCGTGACCGATGATTTTGAAATGGGAACGCAAATGGCGAAGTTATTGCAAGCCGCTGGTCAAGAAGCTCCTGAAGTTCAGTATATCTTTGAAATTAACCCAGAACATGATGTGGTTAAAAAGATGGCTGATGAAGCGGATGAAGCGGCATTTGGTCGTTGGGTTGAGGTGCTATTAGGGCAAGCGATGCTAGCCGAAAAAGGATCGTTAGATGATCCCTCTCAATTTGTGAGTGCGATGAATGCATTATTGAAGTAAAAATCTTTAATAGGCAGCATCTCTCTATTTTATGTTGCAATAAGCAAAGTATAAAGAGAGTTTAATTCACAAAATATAGAGAAAGAGTGTCAACAAGAGCCATAAATTGGTACACTCTTTCTCTTATTTTTATTCCATTATCGAATAGATAAATGGGCAACATCAGTTATTAATTGAAGTCGTTATATGAAAGCGCTAACGTTTTAGATATAACCACTTAAAATTTAGAGGAAATGACATGCGTATCATTCTTTTAGGCGCACCAGGCGCTGGTAAGGGAACTCAAGCTCAATTCATTATGGAAAAGTATGGTATTCCACAAATCTCTACAGGCGATATGTTGCGTGCAGCGATTAAAGCTGGTACTGAATTAGGAAAACAAGCTAAATCAGTGATTGATGCTGGTCAGCTGGTTTCTGATGATATCATCCTAGGCTTAATTAAAGAACGTATCGCTCAAGATGATTGTGAAAAAGGTTTCTTACTTGATGGCTTCCCACGCACTATCCCACAAGCTGATGGCTTGAAAACAATGGGCATAGACGTTGACTATGTGATTGAATTTGATGTTGCTGACAGTGTTATTGTTGAACGTATGGCTGGACGTCGCGCTCACCTAGCTTCAGGTCGTACTTATCATGTTGTTTATAATCCGTCAAAAGTGGAAGGTAAAGATGACATTACGGGTGAAGATCTTGTTGTTCGTGATGACGATAAAGAAGAGACAGTACGTGCTCGTCTAGGTGTTTATCATAACCAAACGGCACCATTAATTGAGTACTATGGTAAAGAAGCAGCAGCTGGGAATACTAAGTACCTTAAATTTGATGGAACTAAGCAAGTGTCTGATGTTAGTGCTGATATCGAAAAAGCGCTGTCTTAATATCGAAACACAGTTAAAAAAGCGGTCTATAGACCGCTTTTTTTGATCGTAATACACGGTAGTGTCGTATTATTAGTCTTTAAATTATTAATGTGGGAATAGAATGGATAACAACACACAGAGAAAACAGGGAGTTCTGTTAGTTAACTTGGGTACACCCAGTGCACCAACGGCATCTGCAGTCAAATCTTTCTTGGGCCAATTCTTACATGATCACCGTGTTGTTAGTTTAAATCGCTTTATATGGTGTCCGATATTACATGGTATTATCTTGCCTTTCCGTTCACCTAAAGTTGCTAAATTGTATGACATGGTATGGATGGAAGAAGGGTCACCATTAATGGTGTACTCAAAACGTCAA
This sequence comes from Vibrio sp., assembly GCA_028131545.1. Classification (GTDB taxonomy): domain Bacteria; phylum Pseudomonadota; class Gammaproteobacteria; order Enterobacterales; family Vibrionaceae; genus Vibrio. The sequence continues at coordinate 112,488 of JAOICL010000003.1, forward strand.
ATGAGCAAACTCGATGAACGTTTAGATATACCAGTTTCATTAGGTATGACCTATGGTGATCCTAGTATTGAATCTGGAATCGATGAGCTGTTGGATCAAGGGGTTAATGACATTATTGTCCTTCCATTATATCCTCAATATTCTTCAACGACGACAGCGGCGGTTTCAGATGCGCTTCATCGTGCTTTCAAGAAAAAGAAAGTATTACCAACTTATAAGCTCATCGCTAATTATCACCAGCACCCTTTATTTATTGACGCGTTAGCTCAGAGCGTGACTCAATTTAGGGAAGCTCATGGGCAATCCGATTACCTCCTTTGTTCTTATCATGGTATACCTCAACGTCTTGCTGATCAGGGGGATACTTATCCTCAACACTGTGAAGAAACGACAACGCTACTTGCGAAGTCACTGAATTTAAATTCAGACGAAATGGGAATGAGTTATCAATCTCGATTTGGCCGAGAGGAGTGGTTGAAGCCATATACAGACAAAGCATTGGAGTTATTGCCTAAAAAAGGCGTGACCCGAATTGATATTATGGCACCCGCTTTTTCCGTTGATTGTTTGGAGACTTTAGAAGAGATAGCGGAACAGTGTAAAGAAACCTTTATCGATGCGGGTGGTGTAGAGTTTCGCTATATTCCATGTTTGAATGATAATGCTGAACATATAGACATGATGGCAGCGTTAATAGAAGAGCATCGATAAGCTATTCTTTGTAAGAAAGTCAGTATTAAGATAGTCAGTTATTAACAGCCCCTAGACGAATAAACGACTAAGTGGACTTTAAATCAAAAAACACCGTTGAATCAACGGTGTTTTTATTTTTATAGCATTATATTTTCATCAGTATTACAGATGAATGTAATGTCTATTGATGTGCTAGATTATGCTTCTTCAGCATACGCATCATTGTGTACGGCTTGTACAGCACGTCCTGATGGATCAACACAGTTCTTAAAGGATTCATCCCACTCAATTGCTTTTGCTGAAGAACATGCAACAGAAGGGCCACCTGGTACACATTCAGCGGCAGAAGGTAGAGGGAAAAGCTCTTCGAATATCTCGCGATAGGCGTAACCTTCTTTTGTTGTTGGCGTATTATATGGGAATCGATAAGCTGCTGTTTCCATTTGAGTATCAGTTACTTTCTCTTCAGCGACAGCTTTTAATGTGTCAATCCAATTGTAGCCAACACCGTCTGAGAATTGCTCTTTCTGACGCCATGCAATCGATTTCGGTAAGTAATGCTCGAAACACTCACGAAGAATGTGTTTCTCCATTTTACCGTTACCACACATTTTATCTTCTGGGTTTAAACGCATGGCAACATCGATAAATTCTTTATCTAAGAATGGAACGCGACCTTCTACTCCCCATGCTGCTAATGATTTATTTGCGCGAGCACAGTCAAACATATTTAAAGCAAGCAGCTTACGAACTGTTTCCTCATGAAACTCCTTCGCATTTGGGGCTTTATGGAAGTATAGGTAGCCACCAAAGATTTCATCGGCACCTTCTCCAGAAAGAACCATTTTGATGCCCATTGCTTTGATCTTACGGCCCATTAAGAACATTGGAGTTGATGCTCTAATTGTGGTCACATCATAGGTTTCAATATGATAAATGACATCACGGATAGCATCTAAACCTTCTTGAATCGTATAGGTCATCTCATGGTGCACAGTGCCAATTTGATCGGCAACTTCACGAGCGGCTTTTAAATCAGGCGCACCTTCTAAACCAACAGCAAAAGAGTGCAACTGAGGCCACCAAGCTTCAGATTGACCATCATCTTCAACACGCATAGCTGCAAAACGTTTCGCGACAGCGGAGGTGATCGAAGAATCAAGGCCACCGGAGAGTAATACACCATAAGGTACATCGGTCATTAACTGACGTTTGACAGCATTCTCAAGAGCTTGTGTTAGTTCTTCTTTACTGGTTGAATTACCTTGTACAGCAGCGTATTCATTCCAATCACGTAGGTAATAGCGCTGTGGTTCATTGTCATTTGAAGAATAATGGCAACCAGGAGGGAACTCACTGATGGTTTTACAAACAGGAGTTAAGGCTTTCATCTCCGATGCAATGTAGTAGTTCCCATTTTCATCGAAGCCTTGATACATTGGAATAATACCGATATGGTCACGACCAATGAGATATTGGTCTTTTTCTTCGTCGTAAAGAACAAAAGCAAAAATACCATTCAACTCTTCAAGAAGGTCAGTACCCATATCTTGGTACAGCGCAAGAATGACTTCACAATCAGAGTCGGTTTGAAAGTCGTATTTTCCTTCATAACGTGCACGAAGCTCTTTATGGTTATATATTTCACCATTTACGGCTAAGATTTGCTTTTTGTTCGGGCTATACAGTGGCTGTGCACCACTATTTAAGCCAACGATAGCTAAACGTTCATGAGCTAAAATAGCGTTGTCTGATGCATAGATGCCAGACCAATCAGGGCCTCTATGGCGAAGCGTTTTAGACATCTCCAATGCAACAGGACGCAATTCAGCTGCGCTAGTCTTTATATCTAATATGCCAAATATTGAACACATACAACTTCCTTATTTTAAAAATTCCATCTGATTAATTCAATTTGCCACTAATGTGAAAAATTGCAACCTTTCCTGTAAAAAAAAGGTAAATAACTCGTACAATTTTATTTATTGTTGTTTATTCTGTTCGGTTTTGTCTATGTCGAGAGAAAGTTCAGAGAAAACACTTCTAGCAAAACCATTACCTGCTTCACTGTAAATATTGAATGCAATATCAGCACCTTGTTCCATTAAAGCGGTTGCATCTTCTGGGTAACTGGCAATAGCCGCTACTTTCCCTGTAAATCCCTTTTGTTTCAAAATTGTTAAGACCGATTCATTACCATGATGATGTGGCATGCTTAAAAGAACCAGCTTTACGTTGGTAATATCGAGAATACGTTCCCAAAAGTCAGCATCAGAGCCATCACCTACGACGATATTTCTGTTTTCATTTCGGTGCTCTTGAACGGCATGTTGACGCAGCTCAACACCCAATACAACAGGACCATAGGTATGTGTTATTTCATCATAAGCACCGGTACCAATACGGCCCATACCAATAACCATAACTTGAGAACGCCCTGGATCAATCAATTTATCTCTGGTGTGTAACACTTCATTGGCATGTTCTCGAAGCCATTTACTTGATTGAGAATAGAGCTCGTGCCCTTTACGATTAATCGGAGAAGCGAAGACGAAAGAGGCGGAAACTGCAAGAGCGATAGCCACCAAGATATCCCCACTCAACCAGCCTTGTTGGAAGGCGAGTCCACCGACAATCAAACCAAATTCACTGTAGTTTAATAATGTAAAGGAAGTGAGTAATGATGTTCTTACTCTAAATTTAAAAAAATGCAGGGTATAGAAATATAACATGCCTTTAATGGGTAACATGATCAGGAAGATAAAAGCGAGAGCGATACCAGTTGTTGTGATGGATTGTTGCAAACCAATATTAAGGAAGAAACACACAAGGAAAAGCTCTTTCATATTAAATAAAGATTTTGATAGGCTAGATGCTTTCTTATGGCTGGCTAATAACATACCAGCAATCAGCGCACCTAAATCAGCCTTTAATCCTACGGCATAAAATAAGCCTGCTCCCATCACTAGCGCAAAAAAGACGCCATATAGGGTTAACATTTCACCATGTCCCACTTTATCTAAAATTTTAAAGAAAAGAGGACGTAGAAAAGGTAAAGCAATCAGTGCTACAGCATACCATTCAGGTATTTTCCCTGTGGATGCAGTGAGGAAGACAACGGCAAAGATATCTTGCATGACCAGAATACCAATCGCAATTGAACTGTACACTGCATTGATATCCCCTTTTTCTTCTAGTGTTTTGATTGCAAAAACCGTGCTTGAAAAAGATAAAACAAAGCCTAAGAGAATCAGTTGTAAACTTGAGAACTCAGAGAGAACATGCAGCCCAAGAGTCTTTAAAATGATGAGAATGAACGTGAAGGCAAGAGTAGAAATGAGGTTATGTGCTGTTGCTCCTAACCAAATTTCTTTTCGTAATAAACTCTTTATATCTAACTTGAGTCCGATCGTAAATAACATGATGGTAACACCAAGATCGGATAGCGTGGAAATGGTTTCATTGGACTCGAAACCAAAATATTTAAGAATAAAGCCTGTAATTAAAAAACCAACGAGTGGTGGTAAATTAATCGCGAGAGCAAATAGCCCACTGGCGAATGCCGAAGCGATGATTAACGGGTCCATAAATATGCGATGAGTAAAGATTGGTATCTAGAAGTATATACTGTACCGACAATTAAATCATAGTAGAGGTGTATCTCGAGATCAGATTAAATTCAGCATTTTTAATGGACATCAATACTATAAAGAGTACTTGTGGTGGCGAATTTTTAGCCTTTAATGTCACGTTATGGACAATTCCTTTGTAATAAAAACGAATGAACTAAGGTCTATTATCGAGAATTCAATCATATTAAGGAATGATGATGCTTCTCTTTAATCAAGAACGCTCAATTGATATTAGTCGATGTTTACTCGGTATTTTTCTTTTTACAACGGCATTGAATCGCTTCACGCAGGCAGATGCCGTTTATTATGCAAAACAATTAGATATTTTATCTATAGAGCCAATAGGGTGGTTAGCACCAGGGATCGGGATACTGCAATTGCTGGCTGTTATTGCTCTTGTCTTTCCGAATAAAAAAGGTGCAACGTCCATTTTATTTATTTATGCATTGGCCAGTTTATTCCCTGTGCTGATGATGTTTACACATCCAGTTTGGATTGAATCAATGGGCGGTTTCCCTGCGATAGGGGCTGGTCAAGGGTTGATAAAATATGTTGCTATTGTCGGTGTTACCGCTTTTATTGCGTCACATTATGCCGATTTACCTCGTTTAAAAGATTTATCTCTTACGGTGGCATGCTTTGGTGTGATACTCGTGATGGGCTGGATTGGTGGAATGAAATTTACTCAGTATGAAGCTGATGGTATTCAGCCGTTATTATCTGGTAGCCCATTGTTTAGTTGGATTTATGATTACTTTAATGTACTGCATGGATCCTATTTTATTGGTGTGATAGAAATGATCGCTGTTGTTGGATTAGCCGTTGGGCTTCGTGTTCGATTAGGTTATTTGGCTGGATTATTATCAGGAGGGGTGACGTTTTTGGCAACTCAAACATTTTTAATCACTTATGATCCAGCGATAACAGTAGAATCTGGTTTTCCACTATTAAGCAGTGGAGGGCAATTTATTATTAAAGATATTATTTTATTGGCGACCTGTGTCTTGTTATTTACACACCGATTTGGACCAACAATATCTCATGCTCGAGGGCATGTTAAGTTATCGGTAGCATAAGTAGGAGAGAAGCAGCCTTGGAGTCTTTGGTTTGTATTTAGCCTAATGAAGTCTATTCATAAGGGGACTGAATGTCCTCTTATGTTGGTTGGCGGTGATCAATTTATTGATGTTACTCATGATCAAGAATCAATTGTAATAACTCACCACTTAATATCGCTTTTTTTATGATAGCAAAGGCACCGAGAGTGGGTGTCTTCGTTAATTGTGAAGAAACAATGCTCATCTGCTTTGAGAAAGCTTTAAGAGATTGATTTTCTATATTGCGATAGAGAGCTGGAAGTATAATATCTTCACATTCTGTAATCGCACCAGCAAGAACCACCTTTTGAGGGTTAAATAGGTTAATGGTAATCGCTATCGCTTTACCTAAATAATTGCCGACGTTGATTAATGCTTGTTTGGCTAAATCATCACCCTGATTGGCATGTTGGCATACATCTGTAATGGTTATATTGTCAATATTCTCTAAAGAGCTAGAAAACCCTTGTTGTATCTTTTTATTGATATGAGACACAATAGCAGGGTTAGAGGCAATCGTTTCTAGACAACCAAAGTTCCCACATTGGCATTGCTCACCGAGCGGGTCGACTTGGATGTGCCCAATTTCGCCAACGTTGCGGTTGAATCCAAGGAAGATATCACCGTTAATGATGATACCAGAGCCTGTACCACGGTGAACACTGATTACAATGGAATCTTGGCAATCTTTCGTTTTCCCAAAATAATGCTCAGCCAATGCCATGGCTTTGACATCATTGCTTAAAAAGCAAGGAATAGAGAAAGCAGAACGAACCTTATCAGCGAGTTCAAAGTTCTCAATATTGGTATTAGGCATGTAGTTGATTATTCCATTAGTCGGATCAACTAACCCTGGAAGTGTAATACCAATAGCAACGATAGTTTGTGTTTTATCGCTGTGTGCTGTTAGAAAAGCATTGAGGTGAGAGAGTAAGCCTGTTTCTAAACTTGACGCATCATTATAAGTAAAATGTTGATATTCATGAGCGACTGACTGTGCATCTAGATTCATTAGAGACAATTGGATGTAATCTCGACCTAAACGAATCGCTATCGAATGGAAGTTAGATGTATCTGTTGTTAAAGAAATCGCACGACGTCCACCCGTTGAGGCTTGTTGAGCGACTTCTTTAATCAGTCCTTTCTCTAAAAGCTGGCGTGTAATTTTTGTCACACTAGCGGGTGCCAATTGACTGCTTTCCGCTATTTGAATGCGAGAAATAGGCCCTTCTTGGTCGATAAGTCGATAGACTGCAGCGCCATTCAGTTGCTTGACGAGATCGACGTTACCGATAATTCCGCTAGTGTTCATTATTATGTACCAATCCTTAGATTTATAAGTTAATTAGCGATGTATTCGCCGTTAACTACGGTTGCTGTTACATTAAAGTCGTAGGTGAAAATAGCAAGGTTAGCGATTTTTCCTGTATGGATACTACCTAGATGAGCATCAGCGCCAATGGCTTTAGCAGGGTAGAGTGTTGCCATTCGAATCGCTTCATCTAGAGAGATGTGCGCTTGCTCTACGGTATTTTGCACCGCTTCCATCATAGTGAGTGCTGAGCCTCCAAGCGTACCATTAGCATCAACACATTTTCCATCTTTATAATAAACCGTTGTCCCTACAAAGTTAAATGAATCAATATTCGCACCCGCAGGTGCAGTCGCATCAGTAACAAGAACCAGTTTATCCCCTTTGATTTTATGAGCAATGCGGATATTTGCGTAATCAACATGGTAGCCATCGGCAATAATACCAGCATAGACGTTTTGATCGTCATAGATAGCGCCGACGACGCCAGGCTCACGTCCTGTCATCGGGGTCATTGCATTGAATAGGTGTGTAGCAAAGGTAATACCAGCATTAAAACCTTGTTTTGCCTGCTGATAAGTTGCATTAGTATGGCCAATCGCAACAGTAATACCCGCTTCTTTTAGGCGACGAATGTGCTCGAGTTTATTATCTTCAGGAGCCAATGTCACTTTAGAAACGACGTCTGCATTGTCACAAATAAAAGCAATCATATCATCATCTGAAGGACGAATATGCTGAGCTTGGTGAATACCTTTCTTTTCTACGTTTAGGTATGGCCCTTCTAGGTGCAAACCTAAAGAGTGGTTTTGATGCTCATTGTGGTATTGTTTTGCAGCTTCGATCGCTTGAATCATATTGTCGTTCGACGATGTAATGAGTGTCGGCAGAAAACTCGTACATCCAGATTGTAGATTAGCCAGATGCATTGTGTGGATAGCGTCAGCAGTAATGTCATCGTTAAACATGACTCCACCACAACCATTCAATTGAAGGTCAATGAATCCCGCGCTAATAATTTTACCATTTAAGTCAATGGTTTTTAACTCTTTGTCGAGTTCTTTTTCAGAACATACATCTAGGATCTTGTCTCCATCGATAATGACTGCATGATTGTCTAGAACTTCATTTCCAGTATAAACTTTGCCGTTGATTAAAGCGTACATAATATATCCTTGGGAATTCACTTTTGTATGCTATTGAGCATATCGAAATTTTGATAAAAATAAATTAAACAAGCAGTTTTTTGTGTTATATCAAGCTGGTTTTTCTGCTTACTAAGGTTGTATTATCTCACAACCTTGATTTATAGAGCCAATAGTAACTTATATTTTTAGTTATTTTTTAATGTGAAATAAGTTTTGTGATGTAATCCTATTTTTTTTCTTCCCCATGACCTTTAAGGTGATACTTGTCACATAAATATCAGTATTAATTTGCGGAGTGAATTATAAAGTATAAAATCGCCTTCGAAAATTAATAAATTAGGGCGGAAAGCCCAGACAACATTTAAATCCTTTGGGGGAAACAAAAGTGAACATTTTAGGTTACTTTCAGAAAGTAGGTAAGGCACTTATGGTGCCTGTAGCTACTTTGCCGGCAGCGGCAATTTTAATGGGTATAGGCTACTGGATCGATCCAAATGGTTGGGGTGGTGAATCAGCATTAGCTGCATTCCTGATCAAAGCGGGTGCATCTATTATTGATAACATGTCATGGCTTTTCGCTGTGGGTGTTGCTTACGGTATGTCTAAAGATAAAGATGGCGCAGCGGCACTGGCTGGCCTAGTGATGATGTACGTTGTTACAACACTGTTATCGCCAGGCGCGGTTGCACAAATTCAAGGCATTGACCCGTCTGAAGTGGCAGCTGGTTTTAATAAAATCCAGAACCAATTTGTGGGTATTTTAGTCGGTATTATTACTGCTGAGATCTACAACCGTTATTCAACAGTTGAATTACCAAAGGCGTTGTCTTTCTTCTCAGGTAAGCGTTTGGTTCCTATCCTGACTTCTATTGCTGGTATTGCTTTAGCGTTTGTACTGATGTATATCTGGCCTGCAGTATACGGTGGTCTTGTTGCATTTGGTGAGAGCATTACAGCACAAGGTTCAGTTGGCGCTGGTATCTACGCTTTCTTCAACCGTCTACTTATCCCTGTTGGTTTGCACCACGCACTAAACTCAGTATTCTGGTTTGATGTAGCGGGCATTAACGATATCCCTAACTTCTTAGGTGGTGCTCAATCTATCGCGAATGGTACGGCGACTCCTGGTGTTACTGGTATGTATCAAGCAGGTTTCTTCCCTGTCATGATGTTTGGTCTTCCTGCTGCCGCATTTGCTATGTACCAATGTGCTAAGAAAGCAAACAAAGAAAAAGTCGCTTCTATTATGATTGCTGCTTCTTTCGCTTCTTTCTTTACCGGTGTGACAGAGCCATTAGAATTTGCATTCATGTTCTTAGCTCCAGCACTGTACGTATTACACGCACTATTAACGGGTATCTCTGTCTTTATCGCCGCTGAAATGCAGTGGATTGCTGGCTTTGGTTTCTCTGCGGGTCTAGTTGATATGGTTCTATCTTCTCGTAACCCACTAGCCGTTAACTGGTACATGCTAATCCTTCAAGGTGTAGTCGTTGCTGGTGTTTACTACTCTGTATTCATGTTTGCGATTAAGAAGTTTGACCTTAAAACTCCTGGCCGTGAAGACGAAGAAGAAGGCGAAGCTGCGGCAACGTCTGGTTCTAAAGACTCTGCAAAGCTAGCTCGTCAATACCTATCAGTATTAGGTGGTCACGATAACCTAACGGCAATTGATGCCTGTATCACTCGCCTACGTCTTACAGTAAAAGACATGAGCGTTGTTGATGAAAAAGCACTAAAAGCATTAGGCGCGATGGGCGTTGTTAAATTGGGTACAAATAACTTACAAGTTATCCTTGGCCCACTGGCTGAAATCATTGCGGGTGAGATGAAAAAAATTGACCCAAGTGAAGAGTTAGTTGCTGCAAAAGCTTAATTCGACACATAAATTGATTTAGCGAAATGAAAAGCCTCCCTTTTGGGAGGCTTTTTTGTATGAAAGCTATACACTTATGTTATAAAATGAAAGAAATCTCAAGATCATATTGAGTAATCCGACAAAATTGTGGATCATTGATGATAACTTGCATGAGATCTCAGGATCTCGAACTATCCCTAACACACATATTGAGGTGCTGTCGATGAGTGAAGCTGAGGCTCGTCCATCAAACTTTATCCGCCAAATCATTGATAAAGATTTGGCCGAAGGCAAACATACAAGCGTGCATACTCGTTTTCCGCCAGAGCCAAATGGTTATCTGCATATTGGTCACGCAAAATCCATTTGTTTGAACTTTGGTATCGCTCAGGATTATCAGGGCCAATGTAACTTACGCTTCGATGACACCAACCCTGAAAAAGAAGACGCTGAGTACGTTGAGTCTATTAAGAAAGACGTTGAATGGCTTGGCTTTGAATGGTCTGGTGAGGAACGTTATTCTTCTAATTATTTTGATGCGCTTTATGGCTACGCTATTGAGCTAATTGAAAAAGGGTTAGCGTACGTTGAAGAGCTGACTCCAGATGAGATGCGTGAGTATCGCGGTACATTAACGGCGCCGGGTAAACATAGCCCATACCGCGATCGTAGTATTGAAGATAACTTGACGTTATTTGAAAAGATGCGAGCAGGTGGCTTTAAAGAAGGCGAAGCGTGTTTACGTGCGAAAATTGATATGTCGTCATCTTTTATGGTGATGCGCGATCCGGTTCTTTATCGAGTTCGTTTTGCTACACACCATCAAACAGGTGATAAATGGTGTATTTATCCAATGTATGATTTTACCCATTGTATTTCTGATGCAATTGAAGGTATTACTCACTCGCTATGTACATTGGAGTTCCAAGATAACCGCCGTTTATATGACTGGGTACTAGACAATATTTCTATTGAATGCCAACCTCGACAGTACGAGTTTAGCCGTTTAAACCTTGAATATACCGTGATGTCTAAGCGAAAGCTGAATCAACTGGTTGTAGACAATTTAGTTCATGGTTGGAGTGATCCACGTATGCCTACGGTTTCTGGGCTACGTCGCCGTGGTTTTACTCCTGGTTCTATTCGTGAGTTTGCTAAGCGAATTGGTGTCACTAAGCAAGACAATATGATTGAAATGGGCGTATTAGAGTCATGTATTCGTGATGACTTGAACACAAACGCGCCACGAGCAATGGCGGTACTTGACCCAGTTAAAGTTGTCATTGAAAACTTCGATGAAACAGAGCAACTGACTGTCGCTAATCATCCAAATAAACCAGAAATGGGCGAGCGTACCATTCCATTTTCTCGTGAAGTTTGGATCGAGCGTGATGACTTCCGTGAAGAAGCGAATAAGAAATACAAGCGTTTGGTTCTTGGTAAAGAAGTTCGTTTACGTGGTGCGTATGTGATTAAAGCTGAGCGTATTGAAAAAGATGAGAGTGGTCATATCACGACAATCTTTTGTAGTTACGATCCAGAAACATTAGGCCAAAACCCGACCGATGGTCGTAAAGTGAAAGGCGTCATTCATTGGGTGTCAGCTGAGGCGGGTATACCGGCTGAAATCCGTTTATATGATCGTTTATTTACGGTTGAAAACCCAGCAGCAGCTGAGGATTTTTCAGCAACCATTAACCCTGATTCACTGGTTGTATTACAGGGTATTGTAGAACCAAGTCTTCAAACAGCTGAAGCGGAAAAGGCATTCCAATTCGAAAGAACGGGCTATTTCTGTATTGATTCTCAAGACTCTACCGCTGAAAGCTTAGTGTTCAACCGTACTGTTGGACTCCGTGATACTTGGGCTAAGATCGAAGCTAAATAAAAATATAACTGCGCTTGCGTGATTAAAAAAGCAGGCGCAGTTTTTTTTAACTTTTAACTTTTAACTTTTAACTTTTAACTTTTAACTTTAGTACTTTCAGGCCAATGTTCAGGCATGATGAACCAAAATACGCCATTCTCATCTTGGCAATGAATAAATTTCTCTCCGAATTCCGTTACTTCTTTTGAATCTTGTGTTTTTCCTGTGATCCATTCTGGTTTGTTCAAGTGATAGAGTTTGCTGGTAATTAAGTGAACCTGCGAGCGATAGCACCAATATCCTTTTATTCTTTCTGTATTCAAAGAGGCATTCAAACATTGGTTTGGTACTGGTTCATTTTCAAAAGGGTTAGTGTATAAGCGCCCTTGTATTAATAGCTTTGGATCTAATTGTGGCCACTGTGGGTATTGTTCTTTAAATAACGTTGTTTGAGACATCATTAATTGATGTGACAGCATTCTATCGAGCTTTTTATCTAATTGGTCATGTGCATTTGGGCCGTACCATATCCCTTCCTTTAATAGATAAAATTTAATAGCGACCTCCCAATGTTCAATACCCTCTGTATTGAGATTGCTTAGGATTAAGTCAATGGCCCCTAACGTCTGTCCATTTTCTTTATTGAGTTGAATTTCTTCTGCCAAAATAGAATAGTTTGGATGATGTCGGATCAGTTGTTCACAGACGTATTGATAAACAAACCCCAACCGATAATTACCCGTATATTCATTCCCAATATCTGGATAAGAAGGTTGATCGTTGATATTCGCTGGGAAATACTCAACAATAGGTGTGTTAGGGGAGGCGGTAAATAGCGTAGGTGTGCGTAACACCCATTGTGCGATTTTATTGAGTTCCATACGTTCCTTTTTCAACTTCCAATATGATCTTCGGATAACCAATGAATAATTTAGCATTAGAAAAAATTTTAGACGACCTTCTATCTCCACAGAAAATTAAAGACTATGCACCGAATGGACTGCAAGTTGAAGGTAAAAGTGAGATTAAAAAAATAATCACCGGAGTAACAGCAACTCAAGCATTAATCGAAAGGGCGATTGAAGAAAAAGCCGATGCCATTGTAGTTCATCATGGTTACTTTTGGAAAGGAGAGCCTCAGCCAATCAGGGGAATGAAAGGAAATCGTATTCGTTCTTTGATTAAGCATGATATTAATTTATATGGCTACCATCTTCCTTTAGATATCCACTCTGAGCTAGGTAATAATGCACAGTTAGCACAAAGATTGGGTATCACTATAGAAGGTGGCTTAGAAGGGCATTCACAGTCTGTTGCTTTGTATGGTCGATTACATCAAGCGATGACAGGGGAAGCGTTATCACAGCGCATTGCAGATACATTGAATCGAACACCACTCCATATTGCACCGAATAATGAAACAAAAATGATTGAAACAATAGGCTGGTGCACGGGGGGCGGGCAAGATTATATTGATCTTGCCGCTCAGCATGGATTAGATGCGTTTATTTCGGGTGAAGTATCAGAAAGAACCACGTACTCTGCACGTGAGCAAGATATACATTATTTTGCTGCGGGACATCATGCGACCGAGCGTTACGGTGTGAAAGCGTTAGGGGAGTGGTTAGCAAAAGAATATGGTATAGACGTGCGCTTTATTGATATTGATAATCCAGTATAATAGCGACTTTATTTTGAAATGTGATCCATGGTTGTATTATGCAGCATCAATACTCAGATTTGATTCATGTATTTGAACGAACTTTTTATGAAGAGTACAATACGAAATTGATACGGGGTGATGATGAGCCTGTCTATTTACCAGCGAATGGTGTAACGGCATTCCATCAAATTGTTTTTGCCCATGGGTATTATTCATCGGCTTTACATGAGATTTCCCATTGGTGTGTCGCTGGCCCAAAACGACGTTTGTTGGACGATTTTGGCTACTGGTATGAACCCGATGGGCGTACCGAAGCAACACAAGCTGAATTTGAAAAAGTAGAGCTTCGTCCACAGGCTTACGAGTGGATTTTATCGATGAGTGCAGGTTTCCCATTTAATGTCAGTTGCGATAACTTAAATGGTGAGTTTGAGCCTGATCGATTAGCCTTTATGACTCAGGTTCATGCTGAGGTTTTAACGATTTTAGAGCAAGGTTTACCTAAGCGGGTTGCGATGCTATCCGATGCATTACGTTGCTATTATCAGATCCCCCCTTTAGATTACACGCAGTTTACTATTAAGTAGGAATGATATGATTATTGATTTTGAAGAAGCAATGCTAACACGTATAGATGCAAGAATAGATAATGCTTCAAATGATGAGTTATTTGCGGGTGGCTACTTACGAGGTCATATCTCTTTATCAGCAGCGGCATGTGAAGAAGATGGAATACACGATGTATCTGTATTTAAACAACGCATTGAGCAAAGTCTTGAGCAAGCCAAATCTGAATTGACACCAGCCGATCGCATCATAGTACAAGATTTATGGTTAGATTTAGTATCAGAAACCGTCTATTAATCGCAGAATGATGGGAAATGATAAAAAAAGTGAGCGTTATGCTCACTTTTTTTTGAATGGCTATTGAGCTAAACCTTGGTTTAGGTATTAACCTATAGGTGTCTTTAAAAAACACATAGGGTAAGTTCATGAAAATAGTCGCATTCGGAGCAAGTTCAAGCACAACATCGATTAATAAAGTATTAGCAAGTTATACGGCCAATTTAGTGAGTGATGCCGATGTTAAAGTTCTGGATATCAATGATTATAATGTACCAATATTCAGTGAAGATGTTGAGAAAGAAATAGGGCAAGCCGAAGGCGCTAAGGCTTTTCTGGCCGATTTATCACAAGCCGATGCGTTTATTATTTCTTTTGCTGAGCATAATGGGTCGTATACAGCGGCGTACAAAAACCTATTTGATTGGACTACACGTATTGAGCGCTCCCTTTTTGGTGGTAAGCCTGCGGTATACCTATCGACTTCGCCAGGCCCTGGAGGAGCCCAAACGGTATTAGCCTCTGCATTGGCATCTGCGCCTCATTTTGGTGCTGAGGTTCGAGCATCAGTGTCAGTACCTCGTTTTTATGACAATGTACAAGAGGGTGCTGTCATCAATGATGAGATCATTCAAGAGCTTAAAAAAGCGATAGTTAGCTTACAGAAGTAAAGTGCAGTGTCGTAAAGGTAAGTCATCAGTTGTCGAGTTTGATATTCAATAATGTTGGTTTGTATCTTTATGTAAACACAGGTGAATACCTAAACTCTTTCTAGTTGAAAGCGTATAAAATTCACCTGTGTTTATTTTATATCAAGGGTTTACATTTTCTGATTTTTCTTGCCCACATTCTACCTGAGTGTAAATGCTCAATCGCATTTGAGTCGAAAGGGAGTGGGTCACCACAGAGCTGAGAAGCAAGATGTTCGGCCAGCAAAGGAGCAGATGTGAGCCCTCGAGAACCTAGCCCAAGAAGACAATACAGATTATCTAAAGTAGGCATTACCTTTTCTCTTTGATCTTCTTTTTGGGTTGCTTCATATAAAGCGTCATAGTTAATCACGGCGCTGGCATGAGGAAGGTGATCTCGACTAACCGAGCGAATGGATTGCCTTGCTTCATTATCACTCATATCCAGTTCGTCTGCCCACTTTTGATGAGGAATACAGCGTGTGAGCTTCTCTTTCATCGAATGATGTACTTCTTCATCGAAACCTATCTCGAGATTGCTCCTATCGTAGCTTGCTCCAATACAGTGAGTGTTCAACTGAGTATGTTGTGGGGTGAAGTAGCCATCATAGCAAAGAACGGTTTTGAGCTTTTCAAGGGTATCTGTCGTCGGAGTGTAACTCACTTGCCCTTTTACGCTGGCAAGAGGGATCGCTTTTAATCGTTCAAACTGGCTAAATGCATGACCACTGGCAACAATTAAAGCAGAATGTTGATAGGTATGGTTGTTTGTATAGACAGACCATGAATTATCGTCATTGTTTTGCTGAATATCAGAAACGGGGTGGTGAGTAAGGAGGGTAATGTCACCTTTATCATGTAGCGCTTTTAATACCGACTGAGTGTATTCTTGAGGGCTAATCCACCCCCCAAGTGGGTAGCAAACTCCATCTAATCCCAATTTGACACCGGTGACCATTTCGCTTTCTTCTGCGCTAAATGGAGTGATTAAATGGCTATCAAATTGCCCTTGAGTCAATCTTTCTAATTTCTCTTTGGTTTTTTGATCCCATTTTAGCTGACTGACACCACACCAATCATGAGAAAAAGAAACGGTTTTGGCTGAGTTGAGGTAGGTTTGACGAGCAAATAGAAAGCCAGTACTGAATATTCGAGTGATAGGATCAAGATTAGGCGTTAATAGCGGGTAGACTGCCCCTTGCCTATTTCCTGATGCCCCTTGAGCGGGTGATGAGTCTTGACAGTAAATGGTAACTTTAATACCACGGCGAACAAATGCGAGGGCTAACATAGTACTGGCTATACCTCCACCAATAATGGCAATGTTAGTTAGGTCTGCGGTAGGAAAGGGCAAATCATTAGGGTAGTTACTATAGGGATTTTTTTGTTCTAAATGCCCTAATATCATATCTCGTTTTGTACCGAATCCTTTGCCCTTTTTCATATTGAATCCAGCTTCAATTAGCCCTCTTCGTACAAAGCCTGCTGCGGTAAATGTCGCGACGGTACAGTCTTTTTTAGCCAGTTTTACCATATTATTGAAGAGGTCTTGGCTCCACATATCAGGATTTTTACTAGGAGCAAAACCATCTAAAAACCATGCATCAATAAGACCATGTGAGGGGGTTGGAACGCTTGGCATACAGTCTTTTATGTCGCCAAACCAGAGATCTAAGGTAATAGCCCCACTAGCGAGGACAAGGCGATGGCATCCAGAAACGGCGATAGGGTAGTGTTCTTGCAATTGCTTTGCGTATTCAGCCAGTTCTGGCCAGAACTCATGCGCTTTTTTGAGGTCATCTAGAGTAACTGGGTACTTTTCAAAGCTAATAAAGTGCAGTTCTCTAAGCGTGGCATTGGGATTTTCAGATAAAAATGTTTCAAACCATTGCCAAACAGCAAGGAAATTTAAGCCGGTACCAAACCCAGTTTCACCGATAACAAAGCGTCTACTGTCAGTGGTAATCCATCGCTCTGGTAGCTTGTTTTGGGTTAGGAAAACATAGCGAGATTCCTCTAATCCATTGTTATTAGAGAAATAAACATCGTCGAAATGATCGGATACTGGAGTGCCAGACTCATTCCAGTCTAGGTGGGCATTTTTTATTGAAGTCATGATGAAAATCGTTATTAGGTTATGTTGAAATCATACAAGGAAATTCGATTTATCTCAAAATTGTATAAATTTCTTGGAAATCTGACCACTTTTGCTTTTGTTCTTGGTATGATTAGGCAGATTTTTGAATTATTAGGAAGAAAAAATGAAACGAGTCGTCATCACTGGTATGGGTATTGTCTCTAGTATCGGTAACAACGTCGAAGAAGTTTTAGCGTCGCTTAAAGCAGGTAAATCAGGTATTACTGCTTCTGAGCAGTTCAAGGAAGTTGGCCTTCGCTCTCAAGTATGGGGCGATTTAAAAATCACACCATCTGAACATATCGATCGTAAAAAAATGCGCTTTATGGGTGATGCTGCTGCGTATGCATATCTTTCAATGGAACAAGCAATTGCAGATGCAGGCTTAACTGAAGAGCAAGTTTCCAATGATCGCACAGGTCTGGTTGCGGGTTCGGGTGGTGCATCAGCACTGAACCAAACTCTAGCAGTGGATACGATTCGTGAAAAAGGCGTGAAACGTGTCGGTCCTTACATGGTACCTCGTACCATGTCTTCAACAGTTTCTGCATGTTTAGCGACACCATTCAAAATTCGTGGTGTGAACTACACAATGAGTTCAGCATGTGCAACATCTGCACACTGTATTGGCCACGCAATGGAACTTATCCAACTAGGCAAGCAAGATGTTGTGTTTGCTGGTGGTGGTGAAGAGCTAGATTGGAGCCAAACGATGATGTTTGACGCAATGGGCGCTCTATCAACAAAATACAATGAGACACCAGAAAAAGCTTCTCGTACATACGATGCAAGCCGTGATGGTTTTGTTATCTCTGGCGGCGGCGGTATGATGGTCGTTGAAGAACTAGAACATGCTCTAGCTCGTGGTGCAAAAATTTACGGTGAAATCGTAGGTTACGGCGCGACGTCTGATGGCTACGACATGGTTGCTCCATCAGGTGAAGGCGCTGTTCGTTGTATGAAGATGGCAATGCAAAACGTTGACTCTATCGACTACGTGAATACGCATGGTACATCAACACCTGTTGGTGATGTGAAAGAACTTGGTGCAATCCAAGAAGTCTTTGGCGGTAACAGCCCTGCAATTTCAGCAACGAAAGCAATGACAGGCCACGCACTGGGTGCAGCTGGCGTTCATGAAGCTATCTACTCAACATTAATGATGGAGCATAAATTCATTGCCCCAAGTATTAATGTTGACACATTAGATGCGGCAGCAGAAGGTTTAGATATCGTCACTGAAACTCGCGACGCAACGATCAATACTGTGATGTCAAATAGCTTCGGCTTTGGCGGAACAAACGCAACATTGGTTATTAAAAAGTACGAAGCATAATTCGTGTTAACCGAGTGATTAAACAGCCCAGCAGTCTACTGCTGGGCTGTTGTTGTTTATGCACCTAAAGTAAACAATACCTCGATTTGTGAAGAACAAGGAAGTAAGGAATACTATGCGTATTTTAATTGATGAAAACATGCCCTACGCTGAATCACTGTTTAAACAGCTTGGTGAGGTAACATTAAAGTCAGGGCGTGACATTACAGCTGAAGACTTAATTGATGTTGATGCTCTTATGGTTCGCTCAGTAACGAAAGTGAATGCAAGTTTACTTGCACAAGCGAATAAATTACGTTTTGTGGGTTCTGCAACGGCTGGTATGGATCATATCGACCAAGATTACTTAAAGGCAAAAGGCGTTTTTTTTACCGCCGCCCCTGGATGTAACAAGGTGGGTGTTGCGGAGTATATGTTAAGTGCGTTATTGGTGCTTTCTCAGCAGCAAGGATTCTCTGTCTTCGATAAAACGATTGGTATTATTGGTGCAGGCCAAGTCGGTTCTTATTTACAACAAGTTTTTACCGGCCTAGGTATTAACGTATTGATTAATGATCCGCTGAAACAAGAAGCGGGTGATTCTCGACATTTTACACCGCTTGATGAGCTGATTGAACAGTCGGATGTCATTACAGTACATACACCACTCACTCGTGAAGGGGCGCATCCAACGCATCATTTATTTGACGAAAACCGTCTGATGGCGTTACGCAGCAATCAAATTTTGATCAATGCTGCACGTGGCCCTATTGTATCAAATGAAGCGCTCAAAGCTCGTTTGAAACAAAAGGATGGATTTACAGCCGTATTAGATGTGTATGAACATGAGCCGATCGTTGATATGGAACTTCTTCCTCTGTTAGCTTTTGCTACACCACATGTTGCGGGTTATGGTTTAGAGGGAAAAGCTCGTGGTACGACGATGATTTTTAATTCCTATTGTGAATTTATTTCGTCTCCATTACGAGCTAATGCTGCGAAGTTATTACCAACAGCACCGATTCCCACGGTGACCTTAGATCGAGCGTGGGATGAATCAACACTACACTCCTTAACACAGTTAGTTTACGATATAAGAAAAGATGATGGGTTATTCAGGCGAGTAATTTCAGAAGACGGTGCATTTGATCGTATGAGAAAAAACTACTGGGATCGCCGTGAATACGCATCAATTACTTTGGTAGGTGACTCAAGTTGCTGCCTAGAGCCATTATCTAAATTAGGCTTTCAAATTAAAGAACGTTAATTATTGGGGAAAGAAATGAGTCAAGAGTTTAATGTCGCAATCCTTGGTGCTACGGGCGCTGTCGGTGAAACCATTATTGAGGTTCTTGAAGAAAGAGATTTTCCGGTTGGTGAATTATTCTTATTAGCCAGTGAACGCAGTGAAGGAAAAACTTACCGCTTTAAAGGTAAAACAATACGCGTTCAAAATGTAGAAGAGTTTGATTGGTCTCAGGCCCATATTGGTCTTTTCTCCGCAGGAGGAGAGCTCTCCGAACGTTGGGCTCCTATTGCTGCGGATGAAGGGGTGGTTGTTATTGATAATACCTCACATTTCCGTTATGACTTTGATATTCCATTGGTGGTTCCGGAAGTTAACCCAGAAGCGATTGCTGAATTTAGAAATCGTAATATTATTGCTAACCCTAACTGTTCTACAATACAAATGTTGGTGGCACTCAAGCCAATCCATGATGCTGTTGGAATTGAGCGTATTAATGTATCGACCTACCAGTCTGTATCTGGTGCAGGAAAAGCGGGTATTGATGAACTGGCTGGACAAACTGCAAAGCTGTTAAATGGTACGCCAGCAGAACCAGACGCTTTTTCACAACAAATTGCATTTAACTGTATTCCACAAATTGATACGTTTATGGATAATGGCTACACCAAAGAAGAAATGAAAATGGTGTGGGAAACACAAAAGATTTTCAATGATCCTTCTATTATGGTGAATCCGACTTGTGTACGAGTACCGGTGTTTTATGGCCATGCTGAGGCGATTCATTTGGAAACTCGTAGTCCAATTGATGCTAATGAAGCGCTTCAGCTTTTTGATAAAACTGAAGGTATTGAATTGTTCTATGGCGAAGACTTCCCAACTCAAGTTCGTGATGCTGGTGGTAAAGATTCAGTATTAGTAGG
The DNA here is from genome assembly GCA_028131545.1 of Vibrio sp. Taxonomy (GTDB): domain Bacteria; phylum Pseudomonadota; class Gammaproteobacteria; order Enterobacterales; family Vibrionaceae; genus Vibrio. The sequence continues at coordinate 132,911 of JAOICL010000003.1, forward strand.
GCGTGTGCGCAATGATATTAGTCATCATAGTGGTTTAAACCTATGGGTAGTGGCTGATAATGTACGTAAAGGCGCGGCAACGAATGCAGTACAAATTGCAGAAGTGCTGATTCGAGATTACTATTAATTAACATTATCAATAAGATATAAAATAAGAACCTCACAAGCATGTGGGGTTTTTTTATTGTAAACACAGAGGATTATGAACTTGTAAGGTGACGAAGTTGGGATTATTGACTATACCTAATCACATGGAGCCTTTCTAGTTTCAGGGGGATTTTGCTTGGTATAACGATATTGAGTAAGCAAATTCCACTGACTAACAAGAGTAATTATCAACTGTGAGTGTCTTTTCGTTACGTTCGTACTTAAATAAACTGACAATAAAGCAAGGTATAGCATTGCTTATCGTCTGTACTGTGATCCCATTCGCCTATGCAAATGGAATTAAAGTACTTGGTCCTAATGCCCCTCAAACCACTTCAACAAATACTCCAGCGATACCAGTCGCTTTGCCCGAAGCAAGCTACCGTTATGGCTCTGATAACCTTTTTGGACCCACGACGAATCAAGATACCTTATGGGGAATTGCAAGCCAGTTAAGGCCTTCGAAGAATGTGACGGTCCAACAAACACTGCATGCTATTTACCAGCTGAATAAACAATCCTTCGATAGAAATAACATACATGCATTGATTCCAGATAGCGTATTGATCGTGCCAACAGAGGCGCAAATAAAAAAGTGGTCGCATGACGATGCATTGCAAGTGATGCAAAAGCACCAAGAATTAAAAACAGAATGGAAAAAGCAACAAGCAGCACAGAAGATTGAACAAACTAAACGAATAGAACAAGAAAAGATCAAACAAGAAGTCGCATCGGACAACTCACCTAAAGTAATAACGAAGGAGCGAGTTTTAGAGCTCATTAATCAAGATGTGAAACCAGACACAAAGTTAGATGGTCAAGCAGTAGAGCAACTTGAAGAAAAGAACCATCAATTGCAAGTTCAGTTAGAAACGGTGCTTACTGAAGTCGAACGCCTTAAAGTTGAACAGCAAGATAAAGGTGATATACGCAAAGAAGTTGAAGCGGCGTTAGAAAAAGAACGTCAACGATTAGAAAAAGAAGCTCGTCTTCAACCTACGTTATCTGATGATATTTTATCAAACTATTGGTTAGTTGGATTACTGGCTTTGGTCCCCTCATTGTTACTGGTGGGTGGCGGCTTCTGGCTTTTTAAACGTAAACAGCAGGCAAAGGAACAGCCGACCCCTTCATTGAGTGCGCCTGTTTCGGCTACCTCAATTGATGAGTCCAATGACAGTTTGATGCTGGATGATTTTGATGATTTGGATTTTGATGATGATATTTTTGGAGAGAAATCGAATACATCAGAGAAAGCCAAAGGTACTCAGGAAGAGGCAGATCAAATAGATGGAGGTGAATCATCAAATAATAACGATGATATTGACTTTGATCTTGGTCTTGATGACGTTGAATTTGATGATTCTATTGAACAAGAACAAAAGAATGAAAAGAAGCCAACATCAGAAGAAACGGCACAAGAGAAAACGACACCAGAAACAACGACAAGTGGAAGTGATGACTTTGATCTTGGCTTGGATGAACCACTATTTGAAGATAACACCTCAAATGATAGTGAAGATAGTGCGACCCATGATGACGTTGATGGTGAAATAACCAACGAACCACAAACAAAAAAATCCGATGAATTTGGTGAGTTGGATGAAGATGAACTTAATGCAATATTAGGTGAAGGGAGTGATTCTCTCTTTGCGAATGTTGATGATAACGGTAACTTAACAACCGATCCCCAACCTCTGAATGCACAATCAGAGGAAAGACTATCTGAGCTTAAAGAAGCCAATGTTGATTCTGAAGATATTCGAGTACAAGAAAATGAAGAAGTCCAATTACTCGATGAATTATTAGAGGAAGAACTATTAGATGAAGAGTTACTCGGTCATTCTCAAGAGGATGATTTACTGAGTGAGCAGCTTCTAGCTGATTCAATTGAAGATGAAAAGAAGGACATGTCTTCGTCAACTTCGGATAGTGATCTCTTGTTAGACGAATTACTGGATTCGGAACTCAATGATGATTTACTCTCTGATGAAGCTGATAAACAAGAACCCGTAGAAGATGGTACTGAGTTTCTAGCGGAATTGGATGCCATTGAATCCGATGAATCGTCGGATTCACTAGATGATCTATTGGATGAGGAGGATGATTGGCTAACTGAAGCGATTCAAGAAGTCGAAGATCCAAATTATTTTGAAGATGATGAAGAATTACCTCAAGCTTTAGAAACAGAAACAGAAACAGAAACAGAAACAGAAACAGAAACAGTTGACAGTAAACTAGAACATAACACACTCGATACAGAGCCAGAGCCAGAGCCAGAGCCAGAGCCAGAGCCAGAGCCAGAGCCAGAGCCAGAGCCAGAGAAGATTGAATTGGAATTAGATGAATTGCCTGAATACGATGAGTCGAGTGCGATCGAGGATGAGTCAGAGTTCATTGAAAGAGACGTCGCAGACTCTGGTGAATATAATGATGAAAAAACCACATTTTCGATAGATGAGCTACCTGAATTTACGGAAGAGGACGCTCAAGCTATTCTGGATGACGATATTTCTGAAGAAGAATTGAATTCAGA
>JAOICL010000030.1 GCA_028131545.1 Vibrio sp.
GTTGTTATGTAATTCTTCACAAACTTATGCACAGAAAAAGTGAATAACCTCGTTGAGCATTGGGGATATGTATGGTTGAAATGGAATAAGGGTGATTATTGAGCGTTAAGCAGCCATATTTGTGATTGACTCAAATAAAATCACAAGGATATTTGCTCATCATGAGGAACTGTGGAAAAATCATAGATAAGTGAAGTTTTTATAAGGGATTTCCCTGTGATAGATGACGATGGTTATCGCCTTAATGTAGGCATAGTAATTTGTAACAGCCATGGTCAAGTTTTTTGGGCGAAGCGTTATGGTCAGCATTCTTGGCAGTTTCCCCAAGGTGGTATTGATGACGGTGAGACTCCTGAGCAAGCTATGTTTCGGGAGTTATATGAAGAGGTTGGATTAACAAGTAAAGACGTGAAAGTGATTGCAACCAGTCGACATTGGTTAAAATATCGATTACCAAAGCGTTTAGTGCGATGGGAATCGAAACCAGTTTGTATTGGTCAAAAACAGAAATGGTTTTTGCTTCGTTTGACCTGTGATGAATCAAAGGTAGATACACAAAGAGGCAGCTCTCCTGAATTTGATGGTTGGCGTTGGGTGAGTTATTGGTATCCAGTTCGACAAGTTGTCTCTTTTAAACGGGATGTCTATCGTCGTGCTATGAAGGAATTCATTCCTTCAGCAATGCCGTTCAGAGAAAGAAAGCTACGCTCTAAGCGTAAAATAAAGAGAGATTAGGCATGCTGGCTCAGCTAAGGGATATTATTGAACAAATATCTAAGGTGCAAAATGTTCATGATGCATTGAGACTGCTTGTTCAAGAAGTTTGCTTAGCAATGGAAGCCGAATGCTGTAGCGTGTATTTATCTGATACACAACAATCAGAATTGGAGTTAATTGCAACACAAGGATTAAAGCTAACACAACATAGGGTGTCCATTAGCTTTAAAGAGGGGTTAGTGGGGCGAGTGAGTCGTCTTGCTGAGCCTTTAAATTTAGCTAATGCTGAACAGCACCCTGATTTTAAATTAGTCGATGATCTTGGTGAAGAAGTTTACCATGGGTTTCTGGGAGTACCAGTGATACATCGACGTCGTGTTTTGGGGGTTTTAGTTGTTCAGCAATCCTCACCACGTTCTTTTGATCACAATGAAGAATCCTTCCTAGTCACATTGGCAGCACAGCTATCTGGAATTTTGGCGCACGCTCAGGCACAAGGCATTAGCCTTTTAGATTCGATACAACATAATACTATTCATGGCGTAGCCGCTTCCTCTGGAATTGCGATCGGTACTTTTTGGTGCGATGAGAAGCCACCGAGTTTTGATGACGTATATCCGGCATCCACAATTAATGTCAATAAAGAACTTGATTGGTTAAGTTCGTCTATTCAAGCTGCTCTTGATGATTTTAAATTGGCTAAAAAACAGTTAAAACAAGAAATAAATAAAGAAGCCTTAGCGATCTTTGATCTGTTTTCTCACCTACTGAATGATCCTATGTTGAGAAATGATTTAAAGGCAAAGATACTAACTGGAGATCGAGCTGATTGGGCGTTAAAGCAAGTGATTACTTCTTATGAAGAGCAGTTTTCACAAATGCATGATGCGTATTTGAAGCAAAGAAGTTATGACATTAAAGAGCTTGGTCAGCGATTATTATATTTTTTACATAACCAAGAGAATCACTTTGATAGAATTAAAACGCCAATTATTCTGGTTACACGAGAGCTAACTGCTTCCATATTAACGGCAATACCCAGAGATAAATTATTAGGTGTTGTTGCGTTAAATGGAGCCTATAATTCACATGCTGCGATTTTAGCTAGAGCATTAAATGTGCCTTGTGTTATGGGAATCTCTAACCACCTCTCTGATTTTGTCGATAAAGAAGGGGTGCTTGATGGGCATAAAGGATGCATAGTACTTTCCCCAAGCTCTATGGTGTTGGCACATTATCAATCTCAACAGCAAGAAGATGTTAAGCAAACCGAAAAATTATTGGAAACCGCGCATTTACCTGCAGTGACACAGGATAAGTCGCGAATTAATATTTTTTTGAATTCAGGTTCAGCACAGGAATCAGCGTATGCTGATCAATTGACTGATGGCATTGGGCTGTATCGAACTGAAGTTGAATTCATTTTAAATCACAGCTTCCCTTCAGAAGAAGAGCAATATCAACACTATCGTCAAGTTCTAACCCGTTTTTCTCATGCATCCGTAACAATGCGTACGCTTGATATTGGTGGAGATAAACCTTTGCCTTATTTACCTATTAATGAAGATAATCCTTGTTTAGGTTGGCGTGGGATTCGTTTCACACTGGATCATCCTGAATTATTTCTTCTGCAGATACGAGCGATGTTACGAGCCAGTGAAGGAGTCGATAATCTAAAAATTCTGATTCCTATGGTTTCTAATATCAAAGAAATTGACGATACCTTATCTTTGATCTCTCAAGCTTATAACGAACTTATCAGTGAAGATATTCAACTGGTTATGCCTAAAGTGGGCGTCATGCTTGAAGTACCTTCTTTATTGTATCAACTTTCACTCATTGCACAGCGTGTTGATTTTGTCTCTGTGGGGACGAATGATCTTACTCAATACCTTCTTGCCGTTGATCGAAATAACCCTCAAGTTGCAGAGGCGTATGATTCCTACCACCCATCGATACTGTTGGCTCTAAAACATATACGAGATGAATGTGAGCGACTATGCTTACCTGTAAGTGTTTGTGGTGAAATGGCTGGTGATCCTGTGGGAGCCACTTTGTTGGTTGGTATGGGGTACAACAATTTAAGTATGAACGCATCCAGTGTTGCTAAAGTTAAATATGTCTTATCTCATATCGATCGATTAGAACTGCAACCGGTGATTGAACAAGCACTACACAGTGCATTTAACGTTGAAGTGAAACAAGGGATAAAACACTACTTTGATAGTAAGCAACTTTCACATTTTTTGTATGATGGTTTCCTAAATGGCAGATATTAATATCCAAGTAATGCTCATGTTACTAGGACTAGGTGGCATGGTGGGATTTATGGCTGGGTTACTTGGCATTGGTGGCGGCTTGCTTGTTGTTCCTGCTCTATTGCATTTGTTACCGCTGGCTGGTATCGATTCTTCGATAGTGATGAATATTGCATTAGCGACCTCGCTCTCCACGATTATTGTCACGTCTGGAGCGTCTGCAATTAATCATTTACGGCTGGGAAATGTTGATATATTTGTCATCAAATGGTTGATGCCAGGCATGATTGTTGGAGGATTCTTTGGGGCCAATATTGTTGAGTTTATTCCCGCGAGTTACCTTCCGCCTATTTTCGGTTGTATTGTTTTGGCACTAGCGATTCAAATGTTGATATCTATTCGAATTTTAGCCGTTAAAACGATGCCCAATGTGCCAGTAACCATAATGTATGGTACTGGCATTGGAGTGATTTCTAGCTTGGCTGGAATTGGTGGTGGGTCGATATCTGTCCCTTTCTTAAATAAACATGGTATAGAAATGCGCAGGGCTGTGGGGTCATCTTCGGTGTGTGGCTGTGTCATTGCGATAGCGGGTATGGCTGGCTTTATTCTTCATGGTGTTGGGAGTGAACTTCTTCCGCCGTACAGTGTCGGATATGTTTATATACCTGCATTAGTATCTATTACTGCGACTTCTATGATGACGACGCATTTAGGTGCGAAGTTTGCAGTCAAAATATCCACGGTCACATTAAAAAAGTTGTTTGCTGTATTCCTTCTATGTATTGCGATCCCAATGTTGATCCCTTAATTTTCAAATTTACCGAATTCACACTAGTACAACGACTGATTTCCGCTAAGGTAATAAAACGTCGTCGTAATAAAAGGAACATGTATGTCACAAGGATTCTTAGTTTTTCCTGAGTTTGATCCCATTGCTATTGCTATAGGGCCTATTGCCATTCGTTGGTATGGGTTAATGTATTTAATGGGGTTTGTTTTTGCTATGTGGCTGGCAAATCGACGAGCGGATAAGCCAAATAGTGGCTGGACACGAGAGCAAGTATCGGATCTCTTGTTTGCTTGTTTTTTAGGTGTCGTGCTAGGTGGCCGTATTGGTTATGTTCTTTTCTATAACTTCTCTGTATTTTTAGATGATCCACTGTATCTCTTTAAGGTATGGACAGGAGGAATGTCTTTCCATGGTGGCCTGCTAGGGGTGATTACCGCTATATTTTGGTATGCAAAAAAGAATGATCGCCGTTTCTTTGGTGTTGCTGATTTCATTACACCATTGGTTCCTTTTGGGCTAGCGCTGGGTCGTTTTGGTAACTTCATGAACAGTGAATTATGGGGGAGAACAACCGATGTACCTTGGGCTATGGTCTTCCCAAATGGCGGACCATTACCTCGTCACCCATCTCAGTTATACGAAATGGTATTAGAAGGTATCGTATTATTTATCCTAATTAACTGGTTCATACGTAAACCAAGAGCACTTGGCTCTGTATCTGGTTTCTTTTTGGCTGGTTATGGTTTCTTCCGTTTCCTTATCGAATATGTGCGAGAGCCGGATGCTCACTTAGGTTTATTTGGTGGGTTTATATCGATGGGACAAATCCTTTCTTTACCAATGGTCATTATCGGTTTACTCATGATTGTATGGGCCAATAAGCGTGGTGTTTATAATGATACAGCGAAATGATTCTGTCTACTGATGAGGTGAGACGTGTCCCAACACGATAGTCTCAACCAATGAATCATCGAGCAGTAATTTGAATTAGTTCGGAGTATAATGGCGATAATAGCAATATTATCGCCATATTTTTTAAAGGTTATCGATAACATGGAACAATATTTAAATCTTTGTCAGAGAATTATTGATGAAGGAAAATGGATTGAAAATCAACGAACAGGTAAACGTTGCCTGACGATCATTAATGCTGATTTGACGTATGATGTCAGCAGCGGTTCCTTTCCTTTAGTGACTACTCGTAAAAGTTACTGGAAGGCCGCTGTAGCGGAACTATTAGGGTACATTCGTGGTTATGATAACGCAGATGATTTCCGTCAATTAGGTACGAAAACCTGGGATGCTAATGCGAATTTAAATTCTAGCTGGTTAGCGAATCCTCACCGAAAAGGTGAAGATGATATGGGACGAGTATACGGTGTACAAGGGCGCTCATGGATAAAACCGGATGGTGGAAATATTGATCAACTGCGTAAGATTGTTGATGACTTAAGCCAAGGTATTGATGACCGAGGTGAAATATTAAGTTTTTATAACCCTGGTGAATTTCATATGGGATGCTTACGCCCATGCATGTATAGCCATCATTTTTCATTACTTGATGGAAAGCTTTATTTAAATAGCACTCAACGCTCCTGTGATGTGCCTCTTGGCTTAAATTTTAATATGGTTCAAGTGCATGTATTTCTCGCCATCATGGCTCAGATTACCGGTCATCAACCAGGGCAGGCATATCATAAACTAGTTAATGCTCATATATATGAAGATCAGCTGGAATTAATGCGTGATGTTCAATTAAAAAGAACGCCGCTTTCTTCGCCTACCTTTAAAATAAATCCGAACATTAAAACGTTAGAAGATTTAGAAACATGGGTGACATTAGATGATTTTTCAGTGGAAGGATATGAATGCCATGATCCTATTGTTTATCCGTTTTCAGTATAGGACGTTAGCGTAGCCATAACGTTATAACGGATAATTGAAATTAGAATGGATAATTGAATAGAATAAAGAAAGCACCGCTCATTTTCTAGGAATGAGCGGTGCTTTTTTATATGGTTTTGTGTTCTGGGTGAATTACGCGGTTAGTGCAAGGATAACACCAGGTAATACGATGAACACTGAAACTAGGTAGACAGCAACGATTGCCTTATTCTTTACGGCTAGGTCAGATATCCACTCAGCTCCTTTCATAGGAATTTCTCGTAAGAATGGAACTCCAAAGATAAGCAAGATAGCTAAGACGTTGAAGGATAAGTGCACAAGCGCGATTTGTAGTGCAAATTCCATGTTGGTTGATACTGCTGTTGCTGCAAGTAGTGCTGTAACACAAGTTCCGATATTAGCACCAAGAGTAAATGGGTAGATGTCACGTACTTTTACGACACCGTTACCGACTAATGGAACCATTAAACTTGTTGACGTTGAAGAGGACTGAACTAATACGGTCATGATGGTACCTGATGCAATACCATGTATAGGACCGCGACCAATCGCGTTCTTTAAAATCTCTCTTGCTCGTCCTACCATTAAGCTCTTCATTAATTTACCCATAACGGTAATAGCAATGAAAATTGAAATGATGCCTAATGCAATTAACATAATGCCGCCAATGGTATCGCCAAAGCTTGCTAAAGGCTCTTTGACAGCATTAACAACAGGCTTAGTGAGTGGCTTTATAAAGTTGAAATCTTTAATGCTTACATTGCCTGTTTCCATGAATGGGGATACTAGGAAAGAAGATATTTTTTCAAGTAAACCAAACATGATTTCTAATGGTAAGAAGATAGCAACCGCAAAGAGGTTAAAGAAATCGTGAATGGTTGCTCCAGAAAATGCTCTCTTAAATTCTTGAGGATCTCGGATATGACCAAGGCTAACTAATGTATTGGTTACGGTTGTTCCTATATTGGCACCCATAATCATAGGGATAGCCACTTGAACAGGTAAACCACCTGCCACTAAACCAACAATAATAGAGGTAACCGTGCTTGATGATTGAATTAAAGCGGTTGCGGTTAAGCCAATCATTAAACTTGCAACAGGATGTGAAGCAAATGCAAAGAGTTCTTTTGCTTGATCTGCGGTTGCCCACTTAAAGCCACTACTTACCATCGCAACAGATAGAAGTAGTAGATACAGCATAAATACAAGATTTGTCCATTTGAGACAACGCGTGGTTGCTGACATTGGTACAAGAGTGGATGCTGCTTGATTCATGTTTAAATCTCCGTAGTGCCTTTTTGGCATAAACTGTGTTATCTAAGGCGATATTAAGGAAGTTATGTGACACTAATATTACAAATGTGTCATAAATTCATATTTCTTTACTTTTAATGTCATATAACTTTGAAATCGAGAGCTCCAGAGAGCTTATTATTTACTGTGTTGATATGGATTAATGAGCTGATAATTAATGAGATAAATCGATGAAACCATCGTTAAAATAGAGAATGGTAAGAGGAATAAAAAGGGGAAAGAACAGAGTTAAGAGTAAGATGGGATCGTTAAACTCAAATTTTGGGTATAAAAAAACCGGCCAAGGCCGGTTTTTTTCGAAAGCTAATTAAAAAATTAAAGAGCTTTGATTTTAGCTGCAAAACGAGACTTATGACGTGCAGCTTTATTCTTATGAATAAGGCCTTTAGTTGCCATACGGTCTAGTAATGGTGTAACTTCTGCTAGTGCAGTAGTTGCAGCTTCTTTGTCACCAGCTTCAATAGCTGCAACAGTTTTTTTCATGTAAGTGCGCATCATAGAACGACGGCTAGCGTTATGCTGGCGACGTTTCTCAGCTTGAATAGCGCGCTTCTTAGCAGATTTACTATTTGCCAAGGGTCTACTCCCAAAAAATCTTAGTTTTGTGGACAATTTAAGGGCAAGGAATATCTCCTATTTGCACATAAATGTCAACTGTTTTGTGTATAAAGTATCCAATTTTTATCAAAGAATAAAAAGTAAATGCTTAATACGGCTTAGATGGGGCGGATTCTACCAGTATTTTTTGTTCATGGCTAATACTTATCGTCAAGTTATCGTAATGAAGGTAAACTTTCTATTGGGTTTAGCTAATTGCTCAATGAAAAAAGGATGTGAAGTGAGTAACCGATTATTAAAATCAGGCATGATAGTGAGTGCCATGACATTGATTTCCCGAGTATTAGGACTAGTCCGAGATATTGTTGTGGCGAATTTAATGGGAGCTGGGGCTGGAGCAGATGTTTTTTTCTTAGCGAATAAAATTCCTAACTTTTTACGCCGTTTGTTTGCTGAAGGCGCTTTTTCTCAAGCTTTTGTTCCAGTCTTGACAGAGTATCATGCCACGGGGGATCAAGATAAGCTGCGCGATCTTATCGCAAAAGCGTCGGGAACACTCGGAGTGATCGTGAGTATTGTGACCATACTGGGCGTCCTCTTTTCTAGCGTCGTCATTGCTATTTTTGCTATAGGTTGGTTTCTTGATTGGTTAGATGGCGGTCCTGCAGGTGAGAAATATGAACTTGCCACACTCATGTTAAAAATAACATTCCCTTATTTATGGTTTGTCACATTTGTTGCATTATCAGGGGCGATCTTAAACACTTTAGGCCGTTTCGCCGTCTCTTCCTTTACGCCCGTATTGTTAAATGTGGCTATTATTTTATCAGCTTGGCTGATTTCACCTCTGACTGATACTCCAGAAATCGGTCTTGCGATAGGGGTTTTCTTAGGTGGATTGATACAATTTCTTTTCCAAATTCCTTTCCTTGTTCGAGCGGGAGTGATGGTCAAACCTAAGTGGGGGTGGTCTGATCCGGGTATTGTTAAAATTCGAACGCTAATGATACCGGCATTATTTGGTGTATCAGTCAGTCAAATCAACTTGTTATTTGATACCTTTATTGCCAGCTTTTTAGAAACAGGCTCGATCAGTTGGTTGTATTATTCTGATCGCTTACTTGAATTTCCATTAGGTCTTTTTGGTATCGCTATCGCAACCGTGATTTTACCTGCTTTGTCTCGCAAGCATGTGGATGCGCACAGCGATGGCTTTACTAAAACAATGGATTGGGGAGTAAGAATGGTGACATTGCTTGGTGTTCCAGCCATGCTTGGTTTGATTGTATTGGCGAAGCCCATGCTTCTTGTCCTCTTTATGAGAGGCGAGTTTACACCGAGTGATGTTGAGAGTTCGTCACTGTCTTTAGTTGCTTATGCATGTGGACTATTAAATTTCATGCTTATCAAAGTATTAGCGCCGGCTTACTATTCAAGGCAAGATACAAAAACGCCGGTTCGTTATGGCATTATAGCGATGTCATCCAATATGGTGTTCAATGCTATTTTTGCGTGGTTTTACGGCTATGTTGGCTTAGCAATGGCGACGGCATTATCGGCATTTATTAATATGGCTCTTTTATATCAAGGGCTACATAAACGTGATGTATATAAGGTCTCCAAAGAGACACTTTGGTTCTTCTTACGTCTTTGTATTGCTGGTGGCTTTATGGTCATGGCGATTATGTGGCAACTCGAAAGTATTGATGTTTGGTTGAATTGGACATTACCACAGAGTATCTGGTCTTTAATTACCTTGATTACACTCGGTGGTGGAGTTTATGTTGCGAGTTTACTCTTGTTAGGGGTACGGGTTAAACATTTAAAAGCATTATAAATATCTTCGTTGCAATTTTGCTGATTATAGGCTTGGGTATACTACATTTTGAGTATATAATTGCGGATTTTGAATGACTAGTTGTACATTTTAGATTAACCCAAGGCTCAATACATCCAATGGAACTAATTCGCGGTATTCATAACATACAGTCTAAGCATCATGGATGCGTGTTGACCATTGGTAACTTTGATGGTGTACACCTAGGGCATCAGCAGGTATTAAAGCTGGTTGCCAAGAAAGCGCGTGATCTCAACTTACCGTCGGTTGTTATGACCTTTGAGCCTCAGCCTAAAGAGTTCTTTTTTAAAGAAAAGAGTCCAGCGAGACTATCTCGACTTCGTGATAAGTTTCATCAATTATCACAGCTTAATATTGACCGCTTACTATGCGTTAGCTTTAATCAACACTTTGCTAATTGCTCAGCGGAACATTTTATTGCAGAGATACTGGTTAATCAACTTGGTGTAAAGTACCTCGTTGTTGGTGATGACTTTTGCTTTGGTAAGCATAGGCAAGGGAATTTCGAACTTTTATTAAAGGCAAGCCAGCAATACGATTTCACTGTTGTGAGTACACAAAGCTTTTGTGTAGAAGAACAAAGAGTGAGTAGCACGTTAATACGCAATGCTTTGATCCATGAGGAACTGAGTCATGCTAAAGCGATGCTTGGTCGTGATTACACGATTAGTGGTCGGGTATCTCATGGGCGAAAATTGGGAAGAACAATCAACTTCCCAACGGCCAATATACCGTTAAAACGCTGCGTTAGCCCAGTATCTGGAGTGTATGTAGTCCGAGCTTTAGATCAGAAAGGTAATACACTTCAAGGTGTTGCTAATGTTGGTCATCGTCCAACTGTCGATGGGATTACTCAACAGTTAGAAGCACACTTCTTTGATTTTCAAGGAAACCTGTACGGTAAAGCACTTGAGGTTTCCTTGTTATATAAATTACGAGATGAAAAGCGTTTTGAATCATTTGACGCATTGAAAACGCAAATTGAATCCGATGCAAAAGCTGCAAGGGCATGGCTTCTGCATCATACAGTTTAGTGACCTTTACTTGGCGATGGCCGAATAAAGAGAAGCAAGCTAATGAATGTCTAACTAATCGCCCAAGTAATAATGGAATTAAGAATTAATGAGTGAATATAAAAATACTCTGAACTTACCTGAAACAGGGTTCCCTATGCGTGGCAACCTGGCTAATCGTGAGCCAGAAATGCTTAAACGTTGGTATAAAGAAGACCTTTACGGTGAAATTCGTAAAGCTAAAAAAGGAAAGAAATCCTTTGTCTTACATGATGGTCCTCCGTATGCAAACGGTGATATTCATATTGGTCACGCACTCAATAAAATTCTTAAAGATATTATTATTAAGTCGAAGACATTATCTGGTTTCGACGCTCCGTATATTCCTGGTTGGGATTGTCATGGCCTACCGATTGAATTAATGGTAGAAAAGAAGGTGGGTAAGCCAGGTAAAAAAGTAACCGCTGCTGAGTTTCGTGAAAAGTGTCGTCAATATGCAGCAGGCCAAGTGGAAGGACAAAAAGAAAGTTTCAAACGCCTAGGTATTATGGGTGAATGGGACAAGCCTTACCGCACAATGGATTTTGGAACTGAAGCGAATATTATCCGTGCTTTAGGCAAAATTGCAGATCAAGGTCACCTATCGAAAGGATTTAAGCCTGTTCATTGGTGTACAGATTGTGGTTCTGCTTTAGCAGAGGCAGAAGTTGAATATAAAGATAAAGTCTCTCCATCTATTGATGTTCGTTTTACGACAGCGGATGAAGCGGCATTGATCGAAAAGTTTCAGTTAGAAGGTGATGCCGGTACCGGTACTATTTCTATTGTTATCTGGACGACAACACCATGGACATTACCAGCAAACCGCGCTGTTTGTTTACGTGATGAGCTTGAATACGTATTAGTGCAAGCGGGCGAAGAGCGTATTATTGTTGCTGCTGATTTGGTAAAAGAAGTCGCAGAACGAGCGGGTATTGCTGACTATCAAGTACTGGGTGTCGCAAAGGGTTCAGATCTCGAGCTAACTCAATTTAACCACCCGTTTTATGACTTTACTGTTCCTGCAATTTTAGGGGAGCACGTGACAACTGATTCAGGTACTGGTGTTGTCCATACTGCGCCAGGACATGGTCAAGAAGATTTTGTGGTTGGTAAGCAATACGATTTAGAAGTCGCAAATCCAGTGGGTTCAAACGGTGTGTATCTGCCTGATACCGAATTGTTTGCTGGCCAGCATGTATTTAAAGCAAATAAATCGGTATTAGAAGTACTAAAAGAGAAGGGTGCATTGCTGCATCATCATGATTATGAGCATAGCTACCCACATTGCTGGCGCCATAAATCACCAATTATTTTCCGTGCTACACCGCAATGGTTCATTTCAATGGAGCAAGCGGGCTTACGAGCTAAAGCTCTTGAGTCGATCAAAAATGTAGAGTGGCTTCCTGAATGGGGCCAAAGCCGTATTGAAGGCATGATCGAAGGTCGCCCAGAATGGTGTATCTCACGTCAACGTACTTGGGGTGTTCCGATTGCACTGCTTGTACATAAAGAAACAGCAGAATTACATCCAAAAACGGCTGAGATTATTGAGAAAGTTGCTCAATTGGTTGAAGCTAAAGGCATTCAAGCTTGGTGGGATGTGGATGTTGCTGAATTAATTGGCGATGAAGCCGACAGCTATGAAAAAGTGCTCGATACGTTGGATGTATGGTTTGACTCTGGTGTAACTCACTACTCAGTGGTTGATTCACGAGAAGAATATAATGGCAACAAAACCGACCTTTACCTTGAAGGTTCGGATCAACACCGTGGTTGGTTCCAATCTTCTTTGATTTCATCAATTGCAATGAAAGATGAAGCACCATACAAGCAAGTATTAACACATGGTTTTGTTGTTGATGGCAATGGTCGTAAGATGTCAAAGTCTATTGGTAATGTCGTTGCTCCAAAAGATGTAACAAATAAATTGGGTGCTGATATTCTGCGCTTATGGGTTGCATCAACCGATTATACGGGTGAAGTTGCCGTATCTGATGAGATCTTAAAGCGTAGTGCTGACTCTTATCGCCGTATTCGTAATACATCTCGTTTCTTCTTAGCGAACTTAAACGGTTTTAATCCAGCGACGGATATTATCCCAGCTGAAGAAATGGTCGCGTTGGATCGTTGGGCTGTTGGCCGTGCACAAGCTGCTCAAGAAGAAATCATTAAAGCGTATAATGAATATAATACGCATGCGGTTATGCAGCGTTTAATGCATTTCTGTTCAGTAGAAATGGGTTCATTCTACTTAGACATTATTAAAGATCGTCAATACACAGCGAAAAGCGGTGGTCATGCCCAGCGCAGTTGTCAGACAGCACTTTACTTTATTGTTGAAGCATTAGTTCGTTGGATGGCACCGATTATGTCATTCACAGCAGATGAAATCTGGAACCAAATGCCAAAAGCACAAGCAAATGGTGAAGATCGTGGTCAATTTGTCTTTACTGGCGAGTGGTTTGAAGGTCTATTTGGCTTAGAAAGTGATGAAGCGCTAAATAATGAGTTCTGGGCTGATCTTCAATCAGTACGTGCTGCAGTCAATAAACTGCTTGAAGCTGCTCGTAATGAAAAATCCATTGGTGCTGGTCTACAAGCTGAAGTGACATTATTTGCTGATGATGCATTAGTCAGTAAGTTAAATCAGCTGGATGATGAGTTACGTTTTGTATTGCTAACATCAGCAGCAACAGTGAAGCCACTTTCTGAAGCAACTGATGCAGCAATCGCAACAGATGTTGAAGGCTTACGCGTTACTGTGGCCGCAACGGATAATGAGAAGTGTGAACGTTGCTGGCACCATACGTCTGACGTAGGTACGATTTCAGGCCATGAAAAAATATGTGGTCGTTGTGTATCTAATATCGATGGCGATGGTGAAGTTCGTCAATTTGCTTAAGACTTAATAGAAACAAAGCCTTGTTATTACAAGGCTTTGTTGTATCTGCTGTATAAAAAAGGAGGCAGAATGAGTAATAGTGTTGCGATCAAAGAAACAGGGTTGCGTTGGCTGTGGTTAGCGGTAGTTGTGTTTTTATTCGATATCGGAAGTAAGTTCCTTGTGATCAATACCATGGAATATGGCCCTGCTAACCGTATCGATATCCTTCCTTTTTTTAGTTTGAATTATGTTCACAACTATGGAGCAGCATTTAGCTTTCTGAGCGATCAAGGTGGCTGGCAGCGTTGGTTTTTTGCCACTATTGCCGTTGTAGTGACAGCATTACTTTGCAGTTGGATGAAAAAGCTCCCAGCGACAGAGAAGTGGAATAACATTGCTTATACCATGATCATAGGAGGGGCGTTAGGGAATGTATTTGATCGTATCGTGCATGGTTACGTCATCGATTTTCTTGATGTTCATTTAGGGTTTTATGACTGGCCTGTATTTAATATTGCCGATGTTGCTATTTGTATTGGGGCGATTATGATCGTTCTTGAAAGCTTTAAACCACAACATAACACTGACAAATAATTAGAGATTTTTATGATCCAAGATAATTCAGCAGTTACTCTGCACTTTACGATAAAACTTCCAGATGGATCGGTGGCTGATAGTACTCACAACTCAGGAAAACCAGCAAAATTAGTCATCGGTGACGGTAGCCTAAGCGATAACTTTGAAAAGCATTTATTAGGTTTGAATGTGGGTGAACAACGTTCTATTGAACTCAAAGCCGCCGATGCGTTTGGTATGCCAAATCCTGATCATATTCATTATATGGATCGTGCGAAGTTTGTTGGCGATGCAGAGGTTGAAGTTGGTACTATCATGGCCTTTACTGGTCAAGGTGGTATGGAAATACCAGGTATTATCACCGAAATAGCGGGTGACTCAGTAACCGTAGACTTTAACCACCCATTGGCGGGTCAAGATGTGAATTTCGATGTGGAAATTCTAGCGGTAGAATAAGGAATAATAATGAGCAGTGATATGAAGATTATGCTAGCGAATCCTCGTGGTTTTTGTGCTGGTGTTGATCGTGCGATTACTATCGTAGAGCGTGCCCTCGATATGTATGAACCACCCATTTATGTTCGTCATGAGGTTGTTCATAACCGTTTCGTTGTTGAAGGGTTAAAGCAACGTGGTGCTATTTTTGTCGAAGAGCTACACGAAGTACCGGATGACAATATTGTTATCTTTTCTGCTCATGGTGTCTCTCAGGCAGTACGTAAAGAAGCCAAAGAGCGCGACTTAACGGTGTTTGATGCGACTTGCCCATTAGTCACTAAAGTTCATATGGAAGTAGCAAGAGCAAGCCGTAAAAACATGGAAGTTGTTCTTATTGGACACGCAGGCCATCCTGAAGTGGAAGGTACTATGGGGCAATATGCTAGCGAAACCGCTGGTATGTATCTTGTTGAATCTCCAAGTGATGTCGAATCGCTCAAAGCTAAAATTCAAGATCCTTCTCATTTACATTATGTTAGCCAGACAACGTTATCGGTTGATGAAACTGCGGATGTAATCGAAGAGCTTCGTCGAGTCTTCCCTGATATTCAAGGCCCACGTAAAGATGATATTTGTTATGCGACTCAAAATCGTCAAGATGCGGTGCGTGACATAGCAGAAGACGTCGATTTAATGATTGTTGTCGGGTCGAAAAATTCATCAAACTCGACTCGCTTAAAAGAGCTGGCTGAAAAGTTAGGCACACCAGGTTACTTGATTGATTGTCCTGAAGCGATTAATCCAGATTGGTTTGATGGCAAAGTAAAGGTAGGTGTCACCGCTGGTGCCTCTGCGCCAGAAGAGCTGGTTAAGCAAATATTAACTCGTATTCAAGATCTCGGAGCCAAGACGATTGAAGAAGTCAGTGGACGAGAAGAGAATATGTATTTTGAAGTGCCAAAAGAGCTTCAAATCAAACAAGTTGATTAAAACCATCAATCCTTATGCTAACTAAATTGTTCATACTAAGCCTGCCGGTTATATCAGCAGGCTTATTCTTTCTTGCTTATCGGATGAAAAGCTTAAATACACTCTATAGTGCTTTGGCTGTATTGGGTGTCTTTATCTATATCGTTATCCAATGATCGCCAGTTTTTCAGTAATAGATTAAAGCTTAAATTTAACCCATTGTTTTGAACGCCAGCGCAATGCCATCATAATACCTCTTATCCATTCGTCACAAGCGATAGCAATCCAAGCTCCGATGACGCCCCAAGCTAAATGTAATCCAAGGAAGTAACTTAATACTACCGAGACTCCCCACATACTTAAAATACCCATCATGACTGGAAATTTGACGTCTCCAGCGGCTTTTAGTGCGGAAATAAAAACCAAGTTAAAGGTTCGTCCCGCCTCTAAGATAATTGAACCAGCCACTAATCCTCCAGCGAGTAACAATATTTCAGGATCGGTTGTAAACAGAGGGAGTAAAGTATCTTTAAATAGATAGATACCACTAGCAGCAGAGATCGAAATAATAAATCCAACTAAGAAGTAGATTTGAACTTTTTTATGTATTGCTTCAATCCAACCTTTACCAATATAGTAACCCGTTTGAATTTGACTGGCTTGGCCGAGAGCGAGAGAAAAAGCAAAGGAAATTCGCGCAAGATTTTGAGCATAGGTGTAGGCTGCAACCGAAGAAGTCCCCATTTGCACCACAAAATAGGTAATGGCCATTTGAGCGATATTGTAAGACAGAACTTCACCTGCGTTCATGCCACCCAATTTTAATACTTTCTTATAGATTGCTCTAGGGATTTGACTGGCTTGATCAAAAGGAAGATCAATACCGCTGCGTCTAATTTTAAACCATAGCATTAACGTGCTGATCAGCTGACCTGCAACCGTCGCAACGGCCACACCTTGCACACCAAAAACAGGTAATCCAAAGGGTTGATAAAGAGCAATATAGTTGCCCGTAATATTGATCACACCAGCAAATAGATTGATAAGCATCGGCGCTTTTGAATGTCCATGACTTCGAAGAATCGTTGTCAGTACGATCCCGATGGTAATATTAAAGGTCATTCCACCGGTAATAATAAAGTATTGTTGAGCGTAATTTAACACGCCCTTATCTAACCCGTAATAGGGTAATAAATAGATGGAGGCAAAAATAGTGAATAGACTGAGAAGGGCGCCAAAAATAAAGGATAAGCGAATGCTTGCGACAGAGACAAAGGCCGAATCTTGATATTTCCCTGCACCATTATATTGTGCAACTAAGATCCCCGTACCACTGCTGATCATCGATGAGATAATGATAAGGAAAAAAGAAAATGTTGTGATCACACCGACAGCCGACACAGCTTCATCGGAATAGCTACTCAGCATAAAGACATCGCTGGTATTAATCGCTGTTCGTAACATGATCTCGATAAACAAAGGCCAAGTTAATGCGATAATACCCATTCGTTTATCATTGGAAGAAAGTGAAGAAGTTGTCATATAAGTCGCTGCATTTTATTTGATGAATGTCACATTTTACTTCTCTTATTGCCGATTAGAAAGTCAGCGTTTGGATAAAAAATCAAAGGGTCTGAATTATTCCTCTTTCAGTGCTCTAAACTGTATAAGAGATTAATGAGTGGAATAGAGAATGATGAAATACATAGTGCTTACATTGGTATTATTAGGCTTATCAGGTTGCAGTCAGTCGTTAGAGAAAATGGCTCAAGATGGCGATTGGTATGAAATAGGTTATCAAGACGGGGTTCGTGGCCGAACTGAAAGAAGTTTTAAAGAATTAGATAAACTGGGTAATGCCGATGTTTCTTCGTATTCAAAGGGGTACGGTGAAGGAATGACAGAATACTGTAACCCGAATGCGGCGTATCAAATTGGCTTGTCAGGCCAACAATATGAAGGTATCTGTGAAGGCACGCCTGATGCTCAACGTTTTCGAATGGAATGGGAGCGTGGCTGGACGGAATATGAGCAAGGGTATTAACGCCGTTAATTAAAAAAAGCGCATAACAGGCTTAACTCGAAAGAGTTTTGCGGTTATGCGCTTTTTGTTTTTGATAGCGGTATTTTTCAAGATTGTTACGCCGGGTAAATAACGCCCAGCGACACGGCTTGGCTTGCACCGGTGACTTCAGGTGAGTTACTCGGTAAATTATGAATGCGTCTCTGAGCTAACCAAGCAAACGCAATGGCTTCCATATAATCCGAATCGACACCACGCTCTTTCGTATCGGCAATGCTCCAATCAACAAGGTGGGCTTGTAAGCGCTCCATGAGAAGTGGATTGCGAACCCCACCACCGCACACAAGCAGCTCTGGGGTTGAACCAACATGAAAGCGTTTTACCTCATTAGCGATGGTTATGGCCGTGTATTCACATAGCGTTCGTTGGATATCTTTCGCTTCACAATCGAATGAGGCTAATTGAGCATCAAGCCAAGGCATGTTAAATAGCTCTCGGCCGGTACTCTTTGGCGCAGGCGTCGCTAAATAAGGTTCTTTTAACAGATGGGTAAGGAGATCGTGGTCGAGATGACCTTGACGAGCAAACTCGGCATCTTTATCAAACTTTTGACCAGTATGGCGTTCGCCAAACGCATCCATTAACATATTACCTGGCCCTGTATCATACCCGAGCACTTTCTCATTAGGGCGCAAAACAGAAATATTCGCGATACCGCCAATATTTAAAATGACTACACTCGAATCGTCAGATTGAAACAGAGTTTGATGAAATGCAGGGACTAATGGAGCGCCTTGGCCTCCTAGTGCCATATCTTTTCGGCGGAAATCCGCGATGGTATCGATACCAGTTTTAGCCGCGATGATGTTGGCATCGCCCAGTTGCATCGTAAAAGGAGCAGCTCCCGTTGGTTGATGAAACACGGTTTGCCCGTGATTGCCAATCGCTCGAATATCACTGGCTTTTACGCCACTCTTTTCGATTAATGCATTCACCGCATCGGCAAATAAATGGCCTAATAAGTAATCCACTTCCCCTAATTCAAGTAAGTTTGTGGCTTGACCAAGACACATGTTCAGCAAGCGGTCTTTTAACTCTTGAGGCATAGGGTAGTCATCATGCGCAATCAACTGAACTTGATTATGATGAAAAGACACTAGCGCGGTATCGACGGCATCCATACTGGTGCCTGACATGACCCCAATATAAAGCTCATTAGAAGAATGTGTCATGGTGATCTCCGTAAATTAGGTTGTTTTGAAAGTCTTAGATGTGATGGGCTAAACGTAAAGCACCTTGTATGGCATCACCTTGGGCTTGCATACAGCGAGCTTGCCATGTTGAAGATATGTGCTTTTCGTAGTATTGCCCAAGGCTACCTAAGAAAACAATAGGTAAATCATTATCTTGGCAACAAGTGGAAAGCAATCGTTCCACTTCTATTACCGCTCTTTGAAATAAGGCTAAGGCGCTAGGGCATTGTTTTTCTACATTCTTCATTACACAGGGAGAAAGTGTCGCAAATTGAGTCGCATTGGCTTCCTTTACCCACGCTAATATGTGGTCGCGATCGTGCCCAACAATAGAACTTATGTCTGAACTTAATGACGATAATTGGCAATGTTCAATATCCTGTATTAAGCATTGAACCGCATGGAAACCAAGCCAAGCTCCACCAGCTTGATCGCCAATAGGAAATCCCCAGCCACCGAATAAAGAGAGGCTCTTATCTTCATTTAAGCGAGTGGCAACGGAGCCTGTCCCCATTGCTATGCAATTAACAGCTTGTCCATTACCCGCCCCCAACAAAGAGATATGAGCATCAGAAGTCAGTTGTGTATGTGAATACACACTAAGAGCACTCAAAAGAGCTTCTTTTACCGACACTTGACTGATACCGGCCAAACCAATGGCGATAGAGCACTTATCCTGTGTGATATTCGCATGAGTTAGTGCAGATTCAATCGCTGAAATAATGGTATTGATAGCGGCTTTTCCTTGCAAAGTCAGTGACGATGGCAAAGTAATAAACTCGTATTGATAATCGCTATTAAGTGCTTTAATTGTGACGGCGGTTTTCGTTCCGCCGCCATCGATAGCAAGAAGATGGGTGATCATACCTTGCCTTATAGTTTAGATTCTGCAGATTTTGGCGAATTACCCAATAAACACACGAACAGTGACACTGCGGTACCAATACATAATTGGTATGGGAAAGCTAAGCGAATACCAACCCAATCACTATTGATGATATTCATAACGACATCCCAAACATAGGCTTGAAGCAATAAAGTGGTTAGGAAGCCAGCGATGAGAGCAGCCAATACTGATTGTTCGCTACCACGTTCAGTAAAGATGGCCGTGAAATACACACCTAATAACCCTGTATACGCAAATACCATGACACTCAATGCAAAGTTAAGAAGCGGGGTGTCAGTGTATTGTTGCCAGTAATAACAAAGAATACCCATGCTTCCTAGAGCAATAGCGGCGAATGCCATACCAAGGCGACCCGCTTTCACGTAGTGCATATCTTCTTGCTGTCCGTCTTTAGCTTCTTTCCAAGGACGGTAAATATCTTGAACAGCAACCGATGACATGGAGTTTAAACCCGAGTTTAATGTCGATAGAGCTGCAGCCACCACACCCACAGTGACAAGACCACGTAGTCCTGCTGGCATTTCATTTAATACGTAGTACATGAAAATAGTAACATTTTCGCCATTAAATTTTTGAATGACATCTTGGTCGACATTACCCATTAATTCAGGACGCTGGTAGAAAATATACAAAAGAAGACCAATCGACATAAAAACAAGAACGACAGGAATAGAGAAAATGATCGAATTGATCATTGCCTTAGAGCCTTCTTTGGCATTCTTACATGTCAGAACTCGTTGAGTCATATCTTGATCTAAACCGAAGGCACCAATATTCAGTAGTACGAACCCGGTAATGCATGCCCAAAAGCTAAAGGTTCCAGCTGGGCCAAAATCAAGGTTAAAATCAAATAAAGTGAGCTTTGAAGCTTGCCCTTCACCAGGGTTATCCAATGCTTGTATGATTTGTCCCATATCCGCTGGAATTTGTCCAAGCAGATAAATGATCACGGCAATCGCAGCACCGACATACACAATGAGCTGAATCAGGTCACTCCAAATAACAGAACGAATTCCCCCCATATAAGTGTAAGCAAGGCCAACAATCACCAAAATAATAACCGAAGTAATGACGCTGGATGGCTCTATATCGGTAAATAAAATCATGGATACAGCAATGGCAGCCATATACAAACGAGAACCCGATGCGAAGACGCGACCCAGTAGGTACATGATGCCCGCACGACGCTTTGTTTTTCCGCCAAAACGTTTCTGAAGTAACTCATATACGGTTGATACTTTGCTTTGATAGAAGCGAGGGATTAATACCCAAGCAACGACAAGAGCGCCGATAATGCCACCAATATTACTTGCAAGGTAGGTTAAATTCCCTCGATAGCTAGATTCTGGGCCACCCAAAAAAGTCGCTGCAGATTGAGATGTCGCTAAGACAGAGACAGCAACGACCCACATAGGCATGGTATTACCACCAAGAAAGTAATCTTTCGTTGATGTTATTTTTACGCGACTAAAATGCCAGCCAGTATAGGCAATGACAGCAAAATAGATGGCAAAGACCACCCAGTCTAGAGAGGAAAATAAACTATTCATGTAATTATCACTTATGGGAATATAATATTCTTTTAAAAGAGGTAGGATACTCGATTGGTTGTGAGTAAATAAACACCAGTTTTAAAGTTATTATCAATTTTATGATATTGATCTCTATATTATGAGCCATTGGTACTCATTTGGATAATTCGCTAGTACAAGATAACTTAAGCTAGTATGTGAGCCATAGGGTATTGCATACTTATCAACGATGAAACACCATTGATAACGTTATCGATAAGCGGTAAACAATAGAAGTGATGAATGAATAAGGTGAAAATGGATATGGGACCTGTCTGGCTAGACATTGCAGGCTATGAGCTTGATGCTGAAGATAAAGAATTACTTGAACATCCAAGTGTTGGAGGGTTGATTTTATTTTCTAGAAACTATCATGATAATGAACAATTACTTGCTCTTAATAAATCGATTCGTAAAGCGGCAAAAAGACCGATTCTTATAGGAGTTGACCAAGAGGGTGGTCGAGTTCAACGATTTAGAGAAGGCTTTAGTACGATCCCTACCGCCGCTGAATATGCTAGACATTCTAATGGTGAATGGCTTGCGAAACAAGGTGGGTGGTTAATGGCAGCCGAGCTTATTGCTCATGATATTGATTTAAGTTTTGCTCCTGTGCTTGATACTGGATTTGACTGTAAAGCGATTGGAGAGCGCGCATTCTCTGATAGCATTGACGATATTATTCGTTATAGCCGTGGTTATTTGCAGGGAATGAAAGCAGCAGGAATGGCAACAACCGGAAAGCATTTCCCAGGTCACGGAGGGGTCATTGCAGACTCACATTTAGAAACCCCGTATGATCATCGGGATGACATCATAGAGCGAGATATGAAAGTCTTTCAGGCGCATATGGAAGCAGGGCTATTGGACGCTATGATGCCCGCTCATGTTATTTATCCTTATTATGATGTGAATCCTGCCAGTGGATCGGAGTTTTGGCTACAAACAATTTTAAGAAAAAAATTGAACTTTAATGGAATTGTTTTTTCTGATGATTTAACAATGGAAGGGGCGGCGATTATGGGGAGCACAGCTGAGCGAGCGAAACAGTCGCTAAAGGCGGGGTGTGATATGGTGTTAGTGTGTAATAAACGAGATGCTCAAATCGATGTCTTAGATAATTTACCGATTTCTAATGTACCTGCGGCTTCTCAGTTGTTAAAAACAAAGAATATAACATTATCAGAGCTACGCTCTTCGAAAGAATGGAAAGAAGCGAGTGAGGCGATGAAGCCTCTGATTCAAAGTTAACTGACACCAAATCATCATTGAATTCGCCAATTATCATTACCTTAACCTATTTCTGTATATCGTATCTAACATTAGAGTTATCAGTGTAAACTTAAATTTACATTTATGTTTTTTGTTGTTTACGCTTGCAATTATCTCAATGCATGATAACGTTGATTTATAGTAGATATGCTGGTTTCTGGTGTTGTTGATTTGGTAAAACACTCTCCAGTAATCTGGATTGTAAATAATTTAGTACACCCAGTGCTGGGTGATGAAATACATGAGTGAATATTATGCACCAAAGTGAATTAAGTAACGTGAATATTAGTGACGAACAAATCCTTATTACACCACAAGCTTTAAAAGAAAAATTACCTTTAAGCGAGAGCGCTCGTCAATTTATTCAGAAATCTCGTGAGACTATTGCCAATATTATTCATAAAAAAGATCATCGACTATTAGTTGTATGCGGTCCATGTTCTATTCATGATACTGAAGCCGCGATGGATTATGCTAAACGCATAAAAGCGCTATCAGAAGAGTTGTCAGATCAACTGTATATTGTTATGCGTGTTTATTTTGAAAAACCACGTACAACAGTAGGATGGAAAGGGTTAATTAACGACCCTCATATGGATGGCTCATTTGACATCGAACATGGTTTACATGTTGGTCGTAAGTTACTGGTTGATCTTGCAGAAATGAATATTCCATTAGCAACTGAAGCGTTGGATCCTATTAGCCCTCAATACTTAGCGGATACCTTTAGCTGGGCGGCGATCGGTGCTCGTACCACGGAATCTCAAACTCACCGTGAAATGGCAAGTGGCTTATCTATGCCTATTGGCTTCAAAAATGGTACTGATGGCAGTTTATCGACAGCAATTAATGCTATGCAAGCTGCATCTTCAACACACCGTTTTATGGGCATTAACTCCGAAGGACAAGTGTCATTACTGACTACTCGTGGTAACCCAAATGGGCATGTCATTCTACGTGGTGGTAATAAGCAGACGAATTATGATTCTGTTTCTGTTGCTGAATGCGAGCAAGAAATGGCAAAAGCAAAACTTGACGCCTCTCTGATGGTGGATTGTAGTCATGCGAATTCTCGTAAAGATTACCGACGTCAAACATTGGTTGCAAAGGATGTATTTACACAGATTCGTGAAGGTAATAAGTCCATTACAGGTTTAATGATCGAGAGCCATATTAACGAAGGTAATCAATCGTCTGAATTAGCATTTGAAGATATGAAATATGGTATTTCAGTTACTGATGCTTGTATTAACTGGTCATCGACAGAAGAGTTGTTACGTGAAGCTCACCAGATATTAATTCCAGTATTAAAAAACCGAATTAAAGCCTAGAGTGCTTTAAGTTCAACTTACGTTACAGATAGGAATGAGCACTTGATTTCTTAGTCCTATTTACAGTATCTTGAAATTAGGGCATGCCATATAGCATGCCCTTTTTACTTTTTAATCAGCACCTTGATCAATATTTTATTATCAAAATCCATCGAATTTGGTTTTCATGGCATTGATCGTTAGGTGATATGACACAATATAACTTTGGATAAAATTAAAGGAATAATTTCATGGCAGATGTGCTTGGTGGTTTGAGAGATCAAATTGATGCTGTCGATAAGCAGATTCTCACTTTACTGTCTCAGCGACTTTCATTGGTGGAAGAGGTTGGTGAAGTAAAAAGCAAACATGGACTTCCTATTTATGTGCCTGAGCGAGAAGCGGCTATGTTGGCATCTCGTCGTGCAGAAGCTGAAAAGTTAGGTGTCCCACCACAACTAATAGAAGATATTTTACGTCGTACTATGCGTGAGTCTTACGCTAGTGAGAAAGACTCTGGTTTTAAATGTTTAAAGCCGGATTTACGTTCGATAGTTATTGTGGGTGGTAAAGGGCAGTTAGGTGGTTTGTTTGGTCGAATGTTTACCTTGTCGGGCTATGATGTCAAAGTTCTAGGCAGTAAAGATTGGGATCGTGCTGATGAAATTTTAGATAATGCAGGTTTGGTGGTTGTCACAGTGCCAATTCACCTAACAGAAGGCGTGATTGAAAAACTAGGGAATCTACCAAAAGATTGTATCCTATGTGATCTTACTTCAATCAAGTCTAAACCATTGAATGCAATGATGAAGGCTCATGAAGGTCCTGTTGTAGGCTTACACCCGATGTTTGGTCCAAAGATCCCGAGTTTAGCAAAAGAAGTGATCGTATACAGTGATGGTCGTGGCGAAGAACATTATCAATGGTTACTCGAGCAGTTTGGTATTTGGGGAGCAACATTGTGTCCAATGGATGCAAAGGAGCATGATGAAGGAATGACGTTTATTCAAGCGTTGCGTCATTTTGTGACTTATGCTGGTGGTATGCACCTGAAAAAAGAAAACCCAGATCTAGAAAAGTTATTACAGTTAAGCTCTCCTATTTATCGCTTAGAGATTGCTATGATAGGGCGACTATTTGCTCAAGATGCGCATTTATATGGTGATATTATTCTGGCTTCTGAAGATAATTTAAACATGATCAAACGTTTCCATACTTGTGTCGGTGAAGCGTTAGATATGATTGAAAAGAAAGATAAGACGGCTTTTATTGAAGAATTTAATGAAGTGCAGCAGTGGTTTGGAGATTACTCTCAACAATTTTTAACAGAGAGTCAAACGTTATTAAAGCAAGCTCATGATGCGATTCATCGAGGTTAAACTCTGAAAATGATGCAAAAACCGAACGTTAAGTTTCGGTTTTTTTTGCAACATATATTGTAACGAAAACAAAAAAGGCTTTACCCGAGGGTAAAGCCTTTTCATTTATCTTCTATTCTTGATTACTTCGCAGAGTAAGACCAAGATTTGATTGTGTAATCACCGTACGTTTCTTCACCACCACGACCTAGGTGTAGGAAGAAGTTACCGTCAAAGCCTTCACCGCTGTACGCTTGGTCTTGTGTCACTACCGATGCGTTAGGGAAACGAGACTTTAGCTCTGCCATTGATTCTGCACCAATGCCGTCAGCTACCCATTGACCATCAATCTTCTGAGAAACCTTAATTGGGTTACCCGCTAAGTGCATTACGATGTCTGCTTTGTATTGCTCGCCGTTTTGCTCGAAGTAGATGTTCACAAAGTTAACACCGTCGAAGTCAACGTCAGCACAGAAGTTGACATCACCCAATTTCTGGTCTGCTGCAATAGTGCCTTCGTTAGCCAGTACGTATTTACCGTGTACTTTACCTTGGATTACGTCTTCAGCTTGAATGTACGTTGCTGTGTCATCACCCATGATGCGGTTAACTAATGTTTTATCCAATGAACACGCCTTTGATGGCAGTGTTGGTGCGCCGTCGATGTTGATTTCTGCTGACTCATCGATGTTGAAGTACCATTTGTTGATGAAGAATAAATCTTCGCCTTTGTAGTCTTCTGTATCGTAGTCGCTGCTACCAAATTTCAGGTAGAAGTTACCTTGCATTGCTTCTGGTGCACGGCCATCTTCGAAATCGTAACGGTGCTTCTGGTTTTCAACGTTAATCTTACCGATTAACCCACGCTCTTGAGCATCTGCCATCGCTGCTTTAAAGGCTTCGAAAGAGGCAAAGCTTGAATCTTCAACACCGTGCGTGTTGTCTTCTGTGTATTCTGTTAACCAAGAGTACTCGTTAGTTGCACGTAGCCACTTGTGGTCTGGGTCATCTTGGTTTGCTACGTCATCGATGTAGAAGATAACGTTGTTACGACCGTTCAACATGATGCTTGCTTTGTGGTCAACACCGTTGATTTCTAGGTAAATGTTGACGTAGTACTCGTTGTTGAACGCTGTTTCTGTTGATTTTACTAACGATTGAACATGAACGTCTGCGTCAAAATCAACCATTTCTAATGTCGTACCCGCTGGGATGTTTGGCTCGTAAACCCATACGTGTTGACCGTCAGCTTGACCCGCTAGAACTGTTACTGTTTCAACATCATCGCCGTACACTGGCATGTTGTCGATGTCTAGCTCTGGTACTGGCATAGTATCAACGCTTGGCATCACACCATCAACAGGCATGTTACCTACGGTTGGATTTAGGATGCTCACTGGTACGTCGATTAAACGTAGAGAGCCTTCTTTTTCACCCACAACACGTTCGATGTACGTTGATGATTGCGCTTCTTCTTCTGTTACAACCAGTTCACCGTTTTCCATCGTGATGATGTAGTGTGAGCCAGCGTTAAAGTCTTCAATTGATACTTCTAGACCACCTAATAGCTCAACCGTTGATGCGCCATTGATGTATGCGTAGCTGTAGAAATCAAATTCGTTTGAATCGTAAGCAAACTGAGCGTCTTCTGCTTCAACACCGTTAATCAATGCTTGTGCACGGTCAACGTGTACTGAAACCATCGCGAAATCGGTATTGTTCGCTTCAACTAGGAACGTACCTGATGTTGTTGGTAGTACGACGTCTGTTGCTGATACTGTGTAAAACTCTTGAGCCGCGGCATTCGTATCCACTGGCATATGACCAATCGTTGTCTCTTCGCCGTTCACTTCCGCTACTGGCATGTGAGCGATGGTGCCGTTTTCAACTGGCATGTTCGAGATAGTCGTGTCTTCGCCGTTCGCTTCCGCTACTGGCATGTTAGCGATGTCT
>JAOICL010000031.1 GCA_028131545.1 Vibrio sp.
TAAAGAAAGTTATTGGAGAAATACCATGGCAGTTAATGTAAATACTAATGTTCCAGCAATGACGGCTCAACGTTACCTAAATAGCGCAAATGAAGCTCAACAAACTTCGATGGAGCGTTTATCATCGGGTAACCGCATTAACAGTGCAAAAGATGATGCGGCGGGTCTTCAAATCTCTAACCGTTTAAATGTACAGAGTCGTGGTTTAGATGTGGCGGTTCGAAATGCAAATGACGGTATTTCGATGGCACAAACCGCAGAAGGTGCGATGAATGAATCAACCAATATTCTGCAACGTATGCGAGACTTATCACTACAATCATCGAATGGTTCTAATTCAAAAGCCGATCGAGTTGCGATTCAAGAAGAAGTTGTCGCACTAAATGATGAGTTAAATCGAGTCGCAGAAACAACCTCATTTGGTAGTGATCGTCTACTAAATGGTACCTTTGAAACGCGTTCTTTCCAAATCGGTGCAGATAGTGGTGAAGCAGTACACCTATCATTAGACAGTTTACGCAGCGATGAAACAACAATGGGCGGCGCGTCGTATTCAGGTGCAGCAGTACAGGATGGATGGGAGGTTCAATCGGGTGTTAATGATACATTGACCATTGATTACGCAAATAGCGCAGGTACCGCTCAACCTCAGATTTCGATTACCCTAAAAGAGGGTGATAACATTGAAGAAGTTGCGACGTACATTAATGGTCAAACTGATGTCGTACAAGCGTCTGTAGATGAAGATGGGGCATTACAGTTATTTGCGAGCAATAACCACAGTGATGACCTTGGCGCAGCGTCATTTACCTTTGGCGGCTCAGCGACAACGGCAGATGCACAGGATTCGGTAGGAACAAATTTAGGTAATTTAGCGATTGGTGCTGCAACTGCAACGACGGTGAATGATGTGGATGTTCGCTCTGTTGGTGGCGCACAAGAAGCGGTTGCTATTATTGATAGCGCACTAAAATTTGTTGATAGCCATCGAGCTGAATTGGGTGCTTTCCAAAATAGAATGGACCACGCAACCAATAACTTAGATAACATCAATGAAAATGTGAATGCATCGAAGAGCCGAATCAAAGACACTGACTTTGCGAAAGAGACGACAGAGCTGACTAAGCAACAAATTCTTGGGAATGCATCAAGCTCGATTCTTGCTCAAGCGAAGCAATCACCTCAAGCGGCGCTCGGTTTGTTAGGCTAATTGAGTTAAATAGAATAAAAATCCGACCATAAGGTCGGATTTTTTTGGTTTTAATTATTTGTTTTATAATGGATATGTTGTTTTTTAATTAAAATATTCAATTTTTTATAAAAAAGATTAAAGGTTTGAATACTGTGGTCGCTATATAACTCGAGAGAAGTGAACCGTTTGTGCTGAGGTGAGAGTCAGCATAAGTCGGGGGTATCAATCGAATTAAGATGTTGTCACTAAGCGTTTAGGGGAATGCTATTCCAAGCTTTTAAGTTTCTTAATCCGATTGGTATTTAATAACTGCCGAGAGGAGATCCCAATGGCGATCAATGTAAATACCAATATTCCAGCAATGACAGCAGAACGTTACATGAATAATGCCGCAAGCGATGTGCAGAAATCCATGGAACGATTATCATCAGGTCAACGCATAAATAGTGCGAAGGATGATGCCGCTGGTTTACAAATTTCCAATCGTTTAGCGTCTCAAAGTCGTGGTCTTGAAATAGCCGTGCGTAATGCCAATGATGGTATTTCTATCGCTCAAACGGCTGAAGGTGCCATGAATGAAACCACGAATATCTTGCAACGTATGCGAGACCTATCCTTACAATCATCGAATGGTTCTAACTCTAAAGCCGATCGTAAAGCGATTCAACAAGAAGTGACTGCATTAAATGCCGAGTTAAATCGTATAGCGGAAACAACGTCTTTTGGTGGGCAACGTCTACTTAACGGTTCTTTTGGTAATCAATCCTTCCAAATAGGTGCAAACTCAGGTGAAGCCGTGATCCTAACGATGGATAGCTTGCGTTCTGATACCGCAGAGATGGGAGGTAAGAGTTTTGTTGCCAATGCTGGTGTTGCTGACGATTGGTCGGTTCAAGCGGGTGCCACCGATGTGACTTTGGCGTATACCGACATTGATGGTAATGCTCAAAACGTCACCATTACGGCACGAGAAGGCGATAATCTTGAACAGGTAGCCACTTATATCAATGGTCAAACGGATGATTTTCAAGCGTCTGTTGGTGAAGACAATAAACTACAACTGTTTGCTTCTTCACAAAATATCGATGTGGCTCAAGCGATTAATGTAGGTGGTTCATTAGGTATCGCTTTTGACCCTGCGGTTGATAAAACCGTAGCCGATGTCGATGTATCAACAGTGGCGGGTTCACAGGAAGCTGTTGCGGTCATTGATGGTTCGCTAAAGTTTGTGGATTCTCAGCGCGCGGCATTAGGTGCTGTTCAAAATCGTTTTGATCATGCAATGAGCAACTTAGATAACATTAACGAAAATGTGACTGAATCTCGTAGCCGTATCTCTGATACCGATTTTGCGAAGGAAACGACGGCATTAACTAAATCCCAGATCCTACAGCAAGCGAGTATGTCCGTGTTAGCTCAAGCGCAAGAAACACCAGAATCCGCGTTGTATTTATTGAGTTAATGGTTAATTTGGCACTGACTATTTTAGGTGCAGCCAAAGAGTACTTGGATATAGGAGGAACTCACCAATGGAGAGTCGTCCAACTAATATCTCAAAAGTCCTGTTAACCGCATCGCTTAATAGTGATACAAATGGCACTAAAATTGCTTCCACAGATAGAGAAACTCAACGCATTGTTTCTGGAATCAAAGAAGAATTAGCCTCAAGTAAAACAAGAAGCCGACCACTTGAAGAGCTGGCTTATCAAAAAACAGCGGAAGATAACCGAGTACGTCAGCGTATCAATCAAGAAAAGTTACGTACGACCATTGAACAATTGAATGAATCAATTGAGAAAATGAATATTCGATTATCCTTTCGCTTTGATGAAGGCAGTGGCCGTAATGTGATCACGGTTTACGACTTACAAACCGGTGATATTCTTCGACAGATTCCAAACGACGAAATGCTTGATGTTGTTTCACGTTTGAGAAAGCAAGATGGGCGATATCCAACAGGATTAATCGATAATAAAATATAGCTATTCGTATTTTACGATCGATGAAAGTCTAATAAGTTCAGAGCATAATATACATCGTATTATCTGTGGATTTGTTAGGCTTTTCCATTGCTAGCCTACCTTTAAACGTGAAATAAATGATCGTTTAAAGGGGAGCAAAATGAACATAGGTGCCGTTGGCGGTGGAATGGATATAAACTCAGTCGTCCGAAAGGTGGTCGACTCCGAGCGCATCCCAAAACAAGCTCGAATTGATATTGAACGTTCTGACAATCAGGCCAGTATCAGCGCGTATGGCCGTTTGCGTGAATCCCTTGATAGTATGAAAACCTACATGTCAACTCTTCGTCTAGAAGATGCTTTTTCCTCTCGAAAAGTCAATACCAGTGATGAAAATACGGTGACAGCAAATGCAACCCCTGATGCCATCGCGGGGCGCTATTCTGTCGATGTCTTACAATTGGCTCAACATCATAAAGTTGCGTCTGGGGTTCTAGATAAAAAAGCGGAATTTGGCCCCGGTGAAATTAATATAGGTTTAGGTAAACACGACTTTACTGTTGAAGTCGATAAAAATACCCGTCTTGTTGATCTGATCAAATCCATTAATAGCGATAAAAATAATCCCGGTGTTCGAGCTTCTATTATCAATGATGTCGAAGGCCCGCGGATAATTATTGCCTCCGATCATTCTGGTAAAGATAAACAACTCTCCATCGCAGTGGATTCTGATACCAATAACCCATTGAAAAAAATGGAATACCTTACCTTTGAATCACGAGTCCGTGATCTAGAGAAGGCAAGATCAGCCGCTCAGGAATTGATTGCCCCTTTAACCCCAGTACAAAAAAATTTAGCGACAAAAGTTGCCGATAGTATTGCGGACTCTGCAAAAAGTATTGATATCGAGATCTCCATTCAAGGAGGAATTGCTGGTGTCGGAGGGCTTGTAGGAGAAGGCATTGGTGGACCATCATTACATGGACAATCACAGTCTGGACAAGGCACAGCTACCAATTCAGCGGGTGCTAAAGGTGATGATGGTCGTTATAAAAAACCAGAAGAAAGTATACCTGGTTGGTCAGAAACTGCTTCAGGTACATTATTGGATTCTTATGAAGAACCTCAAGCCGAATTAGATAAAATTGCACTCGATAAGATGGGGGATGTTCCTGGCTGGTCTAACACAGCCTCTGGGACATTAACCGAATTATATTTAACGCCTAAAGAAGCCAAAATTGCACTTGAACAAAAACAAGTAGAAGAGCGAAATAAAATTCAACAACAGTTAAAAAATGGTGAGATAACCCCAGAACAAGCCAGTGAGCAATATCGTGAGAATATGACAGATGATAAACGCCAATTCTTGAACAAGTTAGAAGGTGTGCTTGAGAAACTCGTCGATGCTCAAGCCAACTTTGATCATTATTCAGGGATGAAGGAAATAGAATCAGGTCAGAACTCACGAGTCATCTTAGATGGGGTAGCGGAATTAAGCAGTGCGAATAATGTAATAGAAGATGCGATCAAAGGCGTTGATTTACAATTACAACGAATGACCCCAGAAGGCGAAGCACCTGCAGAAATTGACATTACCTACGACAGAGTACGAGTGAAGCAAGATATTGAAGGGTTTGTTCAAAACTTTAATCAATTTTACAAACTGGCAGATGAGATTGGGGGTGTCGATGTTCTCTCTGGAGAGGCAGGACCATTGGCGGGAGACAGTTTAGTTCGTAGCACGTTAACGCGTTTAAAAGGCGTGATAGGCAGTCGAATCGATCAAGCACCAGAAGGGCTACAACGTTTAACGGAGTTTGGCGTTACAACCACTCGAGAAGGGACATTAGAAATTAACTATCAAATTTTAAATCGACAAATAAATGAAAATTTCACGAATTTATCGGACTTTTTTGGTGGTAAAGAGGGGTTTGCAAAACGAATCGAAGATGCGATTCATGAAATGACGGGTTTTACAGGCAGTATTCGCAGCAGAGAGAAAACATTAACCGATCAAAATTATCGTTTGGATGATCGTCAGGTGGATTTGGATCGAAGAATTGAAGCGTTAGAGCAACGCACCCACAATAAATTTGCCTCAATGCAAGATGCAACATCCAAAATGCAAGGTCAGCTTGCGCGAATGATGAATGCGTTAGGTGGGTAATCGGCGTCTACTGCTCAGTGGTCGTGAATTCAGTAATAGATGGAATGAAGTGATCATGATCCAATGACACCGTGGCTATCGGATTAAACGATGACTCATTGTGTTATCTAGCTTGGCACATGAATTGCTTTGTTATAGATACGACGTTATTTCTTTGCAAAAGATAGAAATAAACGATCTTAAAGAGTGTGTGATAAGTTAAAGAGTGTGTGAATGATTCTCTTATTTTCAGAGCTAGATACCATTGATGAAAAATTAAAAAAACTGCTAAATCAAGAGGATATTGATTCGGCGGAAGTGCATTATTGGTTGCATCAGCGAGATCAAGCTTTGAAGAAAATTGTTGATACTTATCCAACGATAGGACGCGAATGTCAAAATACAGACGCGAACTTGAAACAAGCGTGGAAGGCAAGAATTGCATTGACGGAACACATTTTAAAGTTAATGAATAATGTAACTCAAAGCTTAGGGAAAGACGCCAAAAAATATCGATATGGCACGAAATCCATTGAAAAATATAAACAATTTAGCCAATAAGAGGGTAGCTATGCGTGGTTCGTTACAAGCGTACAAAAAGGTTTCTGTTGACAGCCAGCTTTCAGCAGCATCACCACATAAAATAGTCCACATGCTAATGTCTGGAGCAATAGAGCGTTTAATCCAAGGTAAAGCAGCGATGGAGCAGGGTAATATTCCAGTAAAAGGAGAGCGTTTAGGTAAAGCGTTGGATATTATTATCAGTCTACGTGGGTGTTTATCGATGGAAGATGGTGGAGATGTTGCAAAAAACCTTGATCAACTCTACGAATTTATGATCACACAGATCACCGTTTCTAACAAAGAAAACACCCCAGAAACGTTGAATGACATCATTGATATACTGCGAGAGATTAAATCAGCATGGGAACAAATCCCTGCGGAATATCATAACCTTACCGAAGATCAAGTGTATTAATTTGGTTTCTTCAACGTTCAGTAGTGACGATTAAAGTGAGTATTAAGCAGGTATGAGCGAACGTGATATAGGTCGACTTTTTTGGGCGAAATACCATTAATCATCTATCGTTAACCTATGTCTAAAATCGATACCTTCAACAGACTGTATTAACGGAATAGTTATTATTCGGCAGCCATAGCGAGGGTATTTGATGGGCTCCTTTCACCCACTTAAAGGTTCGGATATTCATTTATGCAAGATTTAACTAAATGGATCGTAGTTGAAGACGATGCTCAATGGCGAGTTTCTTTACATTCTATTGTCGAGTTCATCGGTGAAAAATGTGAAGTAATGAGCAGTGAGCAAGCATTAAAATTGGATTTTGATGCTAATTGGGCAGGATGCATTTTAGGATCGATTGCGTCGGCAGCGAATATAGAAGCACTGTACACTCGCTTATGTCGTAATGATTCGATACCACTACTTTCTCTTTCTAGTCATCGTCAAAGTGTTAATAACATCGCAGCACAATTGAGTGCGCAGATAGAAGCAAATCATCTGAGCCAGCTCGCTAATTGGATTGGTGAACTGGATTTCCCGCTTAATTACCTACAAGTGATGGATGCGGTTCATCACTGTCAAATCTATCGTGGCGATCATTGCTACCATGACGTGAAACCTGAATCTCAATTTGAGGATATGGTGGGTCACAGCCAGTGCATGCAATCGATACAACACCTTATTGAGCAAGTGTCGATTACGGATGCCAATGTTTTAATTCTCGGTGAATCCGGCACAGGTAAAGAAGTCGTTGCGCAAAATATTCATAAACACAGCAACAGAAAGAGTGGTCCCTTTGTTCCTGTGAATTGTGGTGCTATACCGCCAGAATTACTAGAAAGTGAATTGTTTGGCCATGAAAAAGGCGCATTTACGGGAGCAATTACTGCGCGTAAAGGCCGATTTGAATTAGCTGAAGGCGGAACGTTATTTCTTGACGAAATTGGTGATATGCCTCAACCAATGCAGGTTAAACTGCTTCGAGTATTACAAGAAAGAACCTTTGAAAGAGTCGGTGGCAATCGTTCTATTAAAGCGAATGTGCGTATTGTTGCAGCAACCCATCGAAATTTAGATAATATGATTCAAGATGAGAGTTTTCGTGAGGATCTGTTCTATCGTCTGAATGTTTTTCCAATTGACATGCCTCCATTGCGTGATCGAACGGATGATGTACCAGAATTAATTAATGCGCTGTTACCGAGAATGCAAAATCATGGTGTGGCTCCTATTGCTTTTACGGCTAGAGCGTTAGATTCTCTAAAAGAACATCAATGGCCAGGTAATGTTCGTGAGTTAGCTAATCTTATTGAGCGAATGGCGATTCTATATCCAAATAGTTTATTGGATGTTAATCATCTACCTGAAAAGTATCGACATATTGATCTTCCTGACTTTCATTCAACGAAGCCGTTGCCTTTGGTTCAAGATTCGGATCTTAAATCGGAAGAATTACAGGAAAGAGAATTACTTGACTCATTATTCTCAGCTGACACCTCCGATAACGTCACTGTGAACACGCTTTCCAAGAAAGAATTTTGTTTACCCAATGAAGGTGTTAATTTAAAAGAAAGGTTAGCCGAATTTGAAGTCACTATGATTAATCAAGCACTTGATGCGCAGGATGGCGTTGTATCCCGTGCGGCAGAAATGTTAGAAATGAGAAGAACAACATTAGTTGAGAAAATGAAAAAATATGAGATATCTCGTTAGTCAACACTACATAAAAAATGGTCGTTGAGATAAATAAATATCTTACGGGAACGATACATTAACACTAAGTTGTCGATTCAATGCCCCTTAGCTTTGCAAGGGGCATTTTTGATCGTGCATTATACTTGATTCGCAAGTGGCAATGATTGCTTGTTTGTTTTGAAGGTCAGTAATGTATCGTACTCACGCAATAAATACAGAGCTAAACACGCTGCAAGCATTGGCCAAGCAGCAAAGAAAATCAGATTATTAAGAGGATCTAAATATTTAGAAAATGTTCCAAAAGTTGACATGGAGTGGAAAATTAAAATACCGAGGTAAGTGATATTCTTTTTAACACCACTAAGAAAAGCAAGAAGGAAGGCCATTTGAATTAAGCCTAAACCGACAGAAAAAGATTCACTGATCGATATACCATAAAAACCTTGGAATACCTTAATCGTGTGTTCTGGCGCGAGTATCTTATCTAACCCCCACATAATAAAAACGATACCTATTCCTAAGCGTAATGCGAGTAAAGATATTGAAAGTTCCTTTGGTGTGTTAAAGGAAGTAGTCGTATTCAGTTCTTGCTTCATGAGTGCTCCTTGTAAGCATCAATGGATAATATTGAGTGGTGTTTTTTATCTTTGATAAAAAGGGCAATAAATAGACCATCAATGTAAAAAAGGAGCGACATTAACGAAATTAACGTTCAATTTATTTTTGTCACATCGATAAATTTGACCTGCGTCAAATTTTTGTTGTAATGGGATGCTTAGTAAGTCACTGAAAATGAAATAGTTATTTTGGCATGATAAATGCAAAATCAGAGTCATAACTTTCATCTAGGTAGCATTATGATCCCATACGCATTTGAAAACGAAGTCGCGCATTATGGTTATGACGATCAACTTTCCTCAAGTCATGATAGTCGTGATGGCTTTGACCATATCGATCATGAACTGATGTTTGATGCGTCCAATACGAATGAAAGGATCACTGATGAATACAATAAACTGACGTATTCAGAGCAACAAGAGCAAATAGAAAGCTATAAAGCGATCATCGATGCGATGCCTGCAGGTGTTATCTTACTGGATACACAAGGGGTTATTCGGGAAGTAAATAGAGAAGCATTGCGAATTTTAGAGTGCGATTTGAAAAATCATCGCTGGGTAGCTGTTATTGAATCAGCATTTGATCCCCGTGAAGATGATGGGCATGAAATTTCATTAAAAAATGGAAAGAAAGTAAAACTGGCTATTTCTGCAAGCGACTGTGGGCAGTTAATCTTGATTACGGACTTAACGGAAACACGACGTTTACAAGCAAGAGTGAGTGATCTTCAACGATTATCTTCCCTGGGTAAAATGGTTGCCTCTTTAGCACACCAAGTTAGAACACCTCTATCAAGTGCGATGCTTTACGCTTCGAATCTTTCAATCAGTAATCTGCCTTCAGCGACTCATCAGCGCTTTCAAAGCAAATTGATGGATAGGCTTCATGATCTTGAAAAGCAGATCAATGATATGTTGATGTTTGCTAAGGGAGGGGACAATAAAGTGATTAAGCCCTTTTATGTTGCCGATCTCGAAGAAGAGCTTTTACCCATGGTTGAAACCTTGATTAAAGCGCATGAGGTTGATTTTGATCTCACCTTTGACTCTCCACAACATCAGTGTATGGGCAATGTCAATACGATAGCTTCTGCCATCTGTAATCTAATTATTAATGCGATTCAGGCGACAGGCAATGGGGCTCAAATTAAAGTACATATTTCTGCTGATCAACGACATGTAGGAACAGAGAATGAACAATTGCTGATTACCGTTTGTGATAACGGCCCGGGGATCAGCACTGACTTACAGTCAAAAATTTTAGAACCTTTTTTTACAACGAAAACTCAAGGAACAGGGTTAGGGTTAGCGGTTGTTAATATGATTTGTTGTGCACACGATGGTCAATTAACACTTAAGTCTACGCCGGGGGAAGGAGCCTGCTTTACGATTACATTACCTCTAATGAATAAGCGAGGAACAGCATAATGACCAAAAGCAAAGTACTAATAGTGGAAGATGATGAAGCTCTTCGAGAGGCATTAGCCGATACACTGTCGATCGCTGGTTATGATTGGATTGAAGCCAACTGTGCTGAAGAAGCTATCGTAAAGCTGAAAACTATCCCAGTTGATATTGTGATTTCAGATATTCAAATGGAAGGCATCGGTGGATTAGCCTTATTAAAAAACATCAAAAAGCAATGGCCAAACCTACCTGTCTTATTGATGACAGCGTACGCTAATATTGAAGATGCTGTTGCAGCGATGAAAGAAGGGGCGATTGATTATATGGCTAAACCCTTTGCGCCTGAAGTTCTACTCAATATGATCGGACGGTACGCGCCGGCAAAAACAGAATTAACAGGGGATGCGGTTGTTGCCGATGATAAAAGTTTAAAACTGATGGCATTAGCGGGAAAAGTCGCGAAAACCGATGCGAATGTGATGGTTCTTGGCCCTAGTGGTTCAGGTAAAGAAGTGATGTCTCGTCATATCCATAATTCATCACCGAGAAGAGAGGGGCCCTTTGTGGCGATCAACTGTGCCGCTATTCCAGATAACATGCTTGAAGCAACATTATTTGGTTATGAAAAAGGCGCATTTACCGGTGCTGTACAAGCGTGTCCTGGTAAGTTTGAACAAGCTCAAGGTGGAACAATTTTACTGGATGAAATCAGTGAAATGGATCTTAATCTACAAGCCAAATTATTACGTGTATTGCAAGAAAAAGAAGTGGAACGATTAGGTGGTCGCAAAAGTATTAAACTGGATGTACGGGTATTGGCAACCAGCAATCGTGATTTAAAGCAATACGTTGATGAAGGGCACTTCCGTGAAGATTTATATTATCGTTTAAATGTTTTCCCTGTAACTTGGCCAGCTCTAAAAGAGCGTTCAGGTGATATTTGTCCTCTTGCTGAACACTTGTTGGATAGGCACAGTAAAAATTTAGGATTACCCGTTCCAACACTATCAAACGAAGCAAAGCAAAAGTTGATGGCTTATCCTTGGCCAGGCAATGTACGTGAATTAGATAATGTCATGCAGAGAGCATTAATTTTAATTGATGATTTTCATATTCAGGTTGAACATATTTTACTTGAAGGTGTTGATTGGCAAGGTGCTGGTCAATTGCAAGATGCCGTTTATGCAGAAGTGAAGACGGTGTCGGATTCGACGCCTAAAACTCAAGAATATCGAGAATCAGAATCGATGTTGAATGAACCATCAGGGCTGGGCAATGAACTGAGAGATCAGGAATTTTCAATCATTTTAGATACACTCAGTGAATGCCAGGGAAGACGTAAAGATATGGCTGAAAAACTGGGTATTAGCCCAAGAACATTACGTTATAAATTAGCCAAAATGCGAGATGCAGGTATTGAAATTCCAGGTTAGTTATAAATAGTTAGAGTGACAAAAGCCAGAACCTGTTGAAAGTTCTGGCTTTTTTTTGGCATGGTGATTGCAAGAATAACGTTAATAACTTGACGTAGGTCAATATTTTGACGAAAGACGCTTCAATCCACATCAAAATGTGAGAATGAAACCAGCGAAGTCAATACACATAAGAAGAGCGAGAGTCCCATGAGAATTGATGGCATGAATACCGAAATGCAACGCATGATGATGGATGCAATGAATACGCAGCAATCACCAACCGCTGATAAAGTCGGTGCCGATTTTGGCTCAATGTTAAATAAAGCAATCAATAATGTGAATGGATTACAGAAAACATCAAGCGATCTTCAGGTGCGATTTGACCGTGGTGATGCAGATGTATCTCTTTCGGATGTCATGATTGCTCGTAATAAATCCAGTGTTGCCTTTGAGGCCACGGTTCAAGTTCGAAATAAGTTGGTTGAAGCCTATAAAGAATTGATGAATATGCCAGTTTAATGTCATTGAAGATGAATATGCTCAGGTAGAAGAGAGCTAAAAAAGAATAATGGTATGTTTGAGTAGTTTTATTGTTACTGCATGGCTGAATTCCACAGTCATTATGGATAGCGATAATCAGTAAGAGGCAATGATATGGCAAATGAAGCAAATACTGATGTAGCGGTAGGGAATATGAATCCAGATGGTTCATTAACGGCGGATGGATCGCTGGATAATGATGATCAAGGATTAACAGAATCGAAAGCATCGAAGTTTGACTTCTCTATGGGAGACTTGGATTTTTTACGCCAAGTTGTTCTCGTTATTTCCATTTCTATCTGCGTATCACTTATTGTGATGCTGTTTTTTTGGGTTCAAGAACCTGAAATGCGCCCTTTAGGGGCCTATGAAACGGAAGAGTTAATCCCAGTACTTGATCATCTTGACAAGAACCAACAAGAATACCGATTAGAAGGTAATACCATCCTTGTTCCTGCATCTGAATATAATAGTTTAAAACTCGCTTTGGTTCGTGCAGGTGTGAATACAGAAACCCATGAAGGTGATGATATTCTCATGCAAGACATGGGCTTTGGTGTTTCTCAGCGTGTAGAGCAAGAGAGATTAAAATTAAGTCGCGAACGTCAGCTATCGAAGGCGATTGAAGAAATGAAGCAAGTGCGTAAAGCGAAGGTACTATTAGCTTTACCTCAACGTAGTGTGTTTGTTCGTCATAATCAAGAGGCATCCGCTTCCGTATTCGTTTCACTGGCCACCGGTGCAAAGCTGGATCAAGAAGAAGTCGACTCTATTGTTGATATGGTTTCTAGCGCAGTTAGTGGAATGAAACCGAATAAAATAACAGTGACCGATCAACATGGTCGTTTACTGAGTTCGGGTTCACAGGATCCTGTGTCATCCGCTCGACGTAAAGAACAAGAATTAGAAAAAAAACAAGAACAAGGCTTACGTGAAAAAATTGATTCCGTACTGATTCCTATTTTAGGGATTGGTAACTACACCGCACAAGTTGATGTGGAATTAGACTTTAGTGCGATAGAACAAACACGCAAACAATTTGATCCAAATACGCCCGCTACACGAAGTGAATACACGCTTGAAGATTACAACAATGGTAATGTCGTCGCGGGTGTGCCAGGCGCATTAAGCAATCAACCTCCTGCCGATGCGTCTATTCCACAAGATGTGGCTCAAATGAAAGACGGTTCTTTATTAGGACAAGGTTCTGTACATAAAGAGGCGACTCGAAATTTTGAGTTAGATACCACCATTAGCCATGAACGTCGTCAATCAGGTACCATCACTCGTCAAACCGTCTCGGTTGCAGTTAAAAATAAAGCGATCATTAATCCTGAAACAGGAGAAACAACCTATCAATCGCTAACGGAAGCGGAAATTGCCTCTATTCGTCAGGTGTTGGTTGGTACGATTGGTTTTAAAGAGCGACGTGGTGATTTACTGAATGTGTTAAGCATGCAATTTGCTGAGCCAGAAGTATTAGAAGCAGCGGATTTGCCTATTTGGGAGCACCCTAATTTTAATGATTGGGTTCGTTGGGCTGTCAGTGGTGCTGTTATTATTGTGGTGTTATTAGTGTTGGTTCGCCCTGCAATGAATCGACTGCTGTACCCTGAATCCGATGATGATCTTATGTACGGGCCTGATGGCATGCCTATCGGTGAAGATGGTGAAACGAACTTATTGGCGAGTGAATCTGATGCGGATG
This sequence comes from Vibrio sp., assembly GCA_028131545.1. GTDB lineage: Bacteria > Pseudomonadota > Gammaproteobacteria > Enterobacterales > Vibrionaceae > Vibrio. The sequence continues at coordinate 13,703 of JAOICL010000031.1, forward strand.
ATTTGTTTGATTTTGGTTCTGGAATTGAATTACCCAACCTACATAAAGATGAAGATGTCCTGAAAGCAGTGAGAGCACTGGCAGCAAATGAACCAACGCTAGCCGCACAAGTATTGAAAAATTGGATGAATGAAAATGGCTAATGATATTGTAGAAGCGCCTCAAGAGGCAGGTACGGATCTCGCTCCATCTGAAGATAAAATTGATATATCAACCATTGCTGGTGATGAGCGTGCTGCGATTTTATTACTGAGTTTAAGTGCCGAAGATGCCGCAGGAATTATTCGACATTTAGAACCTAAGCAAGTGCAAAGAGTGGGCGCTGCGATGGCCGAAGTCAAAGATCTTAGCCATGGTCGTGTTGGAGCGGTGCACCGAGCATTTTTAGATGACATACAGAAATACACCAACATTGGTATGGGCAGTGAAGATTTCATGCGTAATGCGTTGGTGGCTGCGTTAGGCGAAGATAAGGCCAATAACTTAGTGGATCAAATCCTTTTAGGTTCTGGTTCTAAAGGGCTTGATTCTTTGAAATGGATGGATGCACGACAGGTTGCGAGCATTATTTTAAACGAGCACCCTCAGATTCAAACCATTGTTCTGTCTTATCTTGATGCTGAACAATCAGCAGAAATATTATCATTATTCCCTGAACGTATTCGCCTTGACCTGATGATGCGTATTGCTCATTTAGAAGAAGTTCAACCATCGGCACTGTCTGAATTAAATGAAATTATGGAGAAACAGTTCGCCGGTCAAGCAGGAGCACAAGCTGCGAAAATGGGCGGCTTGAAGGCTGCGGCTGAAATCATGAACCACCTAGAGAATAATATTGAAGGCATGCTGATGGATCAAATTCGTGATCAAGATGAAGAGATTGCGACTCAAATTCAAGAGCTTATGTTTGTCTTTGATGATTTGGTTGAAATTGATGACCAAAGTATTCAGAAATTGTTACGTGATGTTCCACAAGATGCTCTTCAAAAAGCACTTAAAGGGGCCGATGAAACACTTCGTCAGAAAATATTCAAAAATATGTCTCGCAGAGCGGCTGAAATACTACAAGATGATCTGGAAGCAATGCCGCCAATTAAAGTGTCAGATGTGGAATCATCTCAGAAAGAAATCTTGGCATTGGCACGTAAGATGTCAGACAGTGGAGAGATCATGCTATCCGGTAGCGCAGATGAATTTTTATAAGTTTATCGATTAGTTAGGAATCCTTACTAACCCCTGCTTTACTTTTAATATGGGGTTTGGGTTTATGTAGTGGCAAATATGAAAGGAAAGAAGCGTGGATAAGCAACGTGGATTTTATCGATTGGATAATGACGACCAAGGGCAAGCGAAGCCATGGGGATTACCTGAATATAGTGATACTGAGACACCAAAAGCGACAGCGTTAAATTATTCAGCTGAAAGCCCAATTCAGCCAGAGACTGATGTGCTGGATGATATTGCTTTTCCAACTGTCGAAGAAATTGAAGCCATTAAGCAAGATGCTTTTCAAGAAGGCTTAATGCAAGGGCAAGAAGCGGGCTTTAAGCAAGGCTATGATAAAGGTAAAGCTCAAGGCTTGATTGAAGGTCAAAGCGAAGGAATAGAGCAAGGTCAACAACAAGGTTATGCCGAGACTAAAGAACAAATGGAACAGGTACTCAGTAGCTTTGCTAGCATGATGAACCAGCTGAGTAACCCGATGGCTGAAATAAACCAAGAGATTGAATCTCAGTTGTTAGAAATGGTGTTAGCGATAGCAAAAGAAGTGGCTGAAGTCGAACTACAGACGAACCCGGACTGTATTGCAAATACCATACAAAAGTCGATTCAGGCGCTTCCGATTGTCGAGGATGTTATTCAAATTAGAATTCATCCAGACTCGATGGCGATGTTGGAAGAGGCCAATCATACAGAAGAGTATTACGCACAACAGTGCCAAATTCATGCCGATACCTCAATTAATGTTGGTGATATAGCGGTGCAAGCGGGTAATTCGCATATTGATTTACAAGTGACTGATCGTATTAATAAAGCCGTGCATCAATTCTTACATCAAAATTACGATGTGGTAACGGATAATCAACAAGATACGATTCAAGCATCCAAGGATCAGGTGGAGGCGACATTATCGTCATCATCCGTTGAGCCCTTAAAAGACAACACTGAAGTAACAGACTGTTCTTCATCATCGTCAGTGAGTAATCCAACGGATGATGACGCTGAATCGATCAAAAATGATGATATACCGTCAAATTAAAGCGAAATAAGGATATTTGATGACAACACTCGCTTCCCGCTTATTGAAATACCAAACAAAGCACCTCACACCGTCCCCGGTTGTTTCTGGGAAGTTAATTCGAGTCGTTGGCTTAACTTTAGAAGCAGTTGGGTGTCGAGCGCCTGTTGGTAGCGTGTGTTTAGTCGAAACGGCTCATGGAGAGGTTGAAGCTGAGGTGATTGGTTTTTCGGAAGATCGTTTATTCCTGATGCCAAATGAACAAATTACTGGAATGCTACCTGGCGCGAAGGTGACACCGTTAGAAGAAAAAGCGCATATTCCTGTCGGAGTGGAGTTACTGGGGCGTGTGATCGATGGAGCGGGTCGACCTTTAGATGGTAAAGGTGACTTAATGACAGGGAAGAGTGCGAATACTCACCCTGAACCGATTAATCCATTACAAAGAAAACCAATTAATGAGCCATTAGATGTGGGTGTAAAGAGCATTAATAGCTTATTAACCGTCGGAAAAGGACAACGTATTGGGCTATTTGCCGGCTCTGGTGTCGGTAAGTCAGTTACATTAGGAATGATGACCAAAGGAACGACGGCTCAAGTGGTTGTTGTGGGTTTGATCGGTGAGCGTGGGCGAGAAGTCAGAGAATTCATTGATGAAATTTTAGGTACCGAAGGTCGTGAACGCGCGATTGTGGTCGCTGCTCCTGCCGATGCTTCTCCATTAATGAGATTAAAAGGGTGTCAAACAGCGCTGACCATCGCCGAATATTTTAGAGATCAAGGTTTAGATGTTCTGTTATTGATGGATTCATTAACTCGTTTTGCACAAGCACAGCGAGAAATCGCATTATCTATTGGTGAGCCCCCTGCGACAAAAGGGTACCCACCTTCTGTTTTTGCTAAATTACCACGTCTTGTTGAGCGAGCGGGTAATGGTAATGAAGATCAAGGCTCCATTACGGCCTTCTTTACGGTACTTACTGAAGGCGATGATTTACAGGATCCCATTGCAGATTCAGCACGTGCCATCTTAGATGGGCATATTGTGTTATCGAGAGAGATGGCGGATGCTGGATTTTATCCCGCCGTCGATGTTGAGCGTTCAGTCAGCCGTGTTATGCCAAAGATTACCACGACAGAACATCAAATGATGGCGAAAGCAGTCAGGCAAGTGCTCTCTATTTGTCGTAAAAACCAAGATTTGGTTGCGATAGGCGCTTATAAACCTGGAAGTGATAATATGATCGATAGTGCATTAACATTAAAACCTAAGTTAGATGTGTTTTTGCAACAAACAATGGAAGAAAGTGTGCCCTATGATATGTGCGTAAATATGCTAAAGCAGGTACTTCAAAGTCAACCCTAGGGGTTGTTGACCTTTCAAGAGGGTTTTTGCTGCAATTTGTTCGTGTTTCATACAAGGCAATGTGAGTGAAGTAGAGTTATTCTCTATAAACGAGCATTAACGCAGTAGGAAGCACGAACAAAAGCAGCCCGAAGGGTTCCAATCAAAGAAGAATTCTCGGTGTCAAAGTCTATTTACTTAGAATAACTAAGCGGCATAGACTTTTCCTTGATAATTATCCTTTGATTGGAACAAAAATTAATCGGGAAAGGTCAACAGCCCCTAGATCCTCGACATAAGTAACACAATAATTCATCATGACTGAAGGTGTTCATCCTATGAGCGATACGTTTAAAATATTATTAGAGCAAGCTAAAGACCAAGAGAAACAAGCTTCGTTAGCATTACAAAGCGCTCAACAGGAGTTATCGGGTTATTATATTCAGCTTAAACAAATAGAAAAGTATCGCCTGGATTACTGTCAGCAATTAGTTGATAGAGGGCAAAAAGGATTGAGCGCCAGTGAATTTACTCACTTAAATCGATTTTTAACACAGCTTGATAATACATTGAAGCAGCAACAAGCAGCCGAAGGGCACTTCAAAGATCAAGTGTTCAATTGTGAAGAACATTGGCAGGATACTCGAAAAAAGAGAAATAGTTTCGAATGGCTAATGGAAAAAAAGGCCAAAGAAGCTCGCCACCTAGAAGCGAAACAAGAACAAAAGTTGCTTGATGAATTAGCAATGCAACAATATACCCGCCAGTCACTGCGATAAATAGACCCACTCACCCCTGCGAAGAATATCTCTCCTTCCTTCCTTCTTTTCCTTTTTAAAACAGTTTAATCAAGAGCCGTTCAAATTAGGCTAGCTGAATGACCTTTTAACTAATACTGTTTTTTAATGAAGATATTTTTAACTAATATAGTTTTAACGAATATAGTTTTAACGAATATGGCTTTTAACGAATATAGTTAACTAGAAAGAGTATTAACTGATCATTGGCTCAAATATTGCAATCGATTCATAGAATAACGTGATTAAAGTGAGCGTACCCTATGCAGTTAACTCCATTGACCTCAACGAGTGATCAATCATCTAAAGTTATAACCGATAAAAACTCAATAGATAAAGCCGAGGCATCAATACTTGATGACCCTTCAGTTGCTCAAATGAGTGAATCATCAGGTACTGAAGAAGAACAGAGTGCATTTTCTAAAGCGTTATCATCACTGTTAGAATCTGATGAGGTAGTGAAGGCTAAAAGTAGCGAAGATAATCAGACTGGTAGCTCTAATGACAGCGCTCTACTTATTGAAGAGCCAGCATTGACTCATGAGCTAAACAATGAAGAAGAAACCAGCCATGACAGCCAATTAAAAGAAGCGGCAATAGCGGCAAAGGGTAGCCCTGTTAGCAACGATGACTCAGTTGGCAGTGATAATGAGATGACGGATTCAAGTAATGGTTCTGATTCCAAGAGTATGATGAATGGTGCCGCCAAGAATGAGGGGGAAGAAGAGGTAAAAAATGCATCGATTAAACAGGCGTTAGAGCAAAATAATGATTTCCTTAAACGATTATCAGATTCACAACAAGTGCTGAATACGGAAGGAATCAAAGAGGTTTCATTAAATGATACTCCATCGCTGGCTTCTGATGATCTCCGAGTTGATTCGCAACATCCATTAAATAATGCGTCAATGTTAAAAGGCATGGTTAATGAAGGGGAAGGTGGTCATAAAGCAGCACCCATTCTGGCCGCATTAACATCGAGCCATGCGGTCCCGCCTGATGGACAGCTTAAAGAATGGGTGACGAATAAAGCGGCAGCAATGACACCTGATGACATGATGAAGTTATCTCAATCGATGGGGCAAACATCAGAATTAGGTCGTATTCCTCTTCCTCAGCTTCAAATTGGACAGCAACCAGCTTTAACCTCTCTCGATAAATCGAATATGGAACAGGTCAATATTGAAAAACAAATGAATGACAGTTTGATACAGAAATCGTTGCTGCAAAGTCATAATGCATCAGGTGGAGTTACAGGTAGTACGTCATTAGGGGGGATTATCGCACCGTTTCAAGGGGCTGCTCCACTAGTAGCAACGCCATTACTCACAACGTCATCAGGGGAACCTCCTTTACCTTTAATGCAAAATAAAGAGCAAGCCAGTGAGCAACTGGCCGATCGTATGAACATGATGCTTTCTAAAAACCTGAAGCATGTTGATATCAGGCTTGACCCACCGGATCTTGGTCGAATGCAAATTAGAATGAACCTGAATGGTGATAATACGTCGGTTCAATTCACTGTAGCGAACCCACAAGTTCGAGATATGATCGAACAAACCATGCCAAGGTTACGAGAAATGATGGCGCAACATGGAATCCAATTATCGGAAAGTTCGGTTCAGCAGCAATCAAGTCAGCAGCAGTCCTCCCAACAGCAATCGGCTCAACAACAATCAGCCCAACAACAATCGAATCAGCAACATCATTTAAACAATGCCGCTAACGCGAAACAAAATGAAGGGGATGAGGCAAATTCAAAACATCAAGAGGGTTCTTCAGATTCAGAACAAGGCATGAATGCCGATGAGATAATGACGGTATCCGCAAATATACCAAATAATAGTGTTGGGATTAATTATTATGCCTAGACTTTATGCGTTATACCTTTCAATTTAACTTATCTTTATGTATTTATTCGATATTGATATAGGAGACAACAATGGCAGAGGAAGAAAATAACAATCAATCAGCACCAGAAGGTAAAGGAAAAAATAAGCTGGTCATTATCGCGGTTGTTATTGTTGCCTTATTAGCAATTGGTGGTGGAGCGGCCTTCTTTTTATTATCAGGTGAAGGGGATAATTCTTCTGAAACTGTTGAAGAGTCGGTTGATGTCGGAGACCCGGTATATTATGTCAATATTGCTCAGCCATTTTTGTTTAATGTTGAAGGGGAAAAGCGCGGTCGACTCGTACAAATAAAGGTTCAACTCTTGGTTCGTGGTAAAGATAATGAAGATGCTGCGCGACATCATTCGCCGTTGATTGAAAGTACACTGTTATCAACTTTTTCAGCAGCCACATTAGAGCAGCTTACAACAGGGAAAGGGCGAGTTCAGTTAAGAGAACAGGCAAGCAGTGATGTGAAGGCGAGTCTTGAGAAGTCAATTGGTGAACCTATTATTGATCGCGTTTTATTTACAGACTTTGTCGTTCAGTAAGCAGGAAAAGCAAAGAGTGATAAACCTGAGTGACCAACATTAACACTCGCCAAATAAGCAAAATAGTCGACAGTATCAGCGTGATTAAGAGGATGATGTGACGGATTTACTAAGCCAGGATGAGATTGATGCGCTATTACATGGCGTAGATGATATCGAAGAGGAATTGGAGTTAGAAGCGCCTTCGGATACCGCGAATGGGGCTGTTGGGTTTGACTTCTCTTCTCAAGATCGCATTGTTCGTGGTCGAATGCCAACGTTAGAGCTGATTAATGAGCGTTTTGCTCGTCATATGAGAATCAGTTTATTTAACTTATTACGAAGAACTTCTGAAGTCGCGATTAATGGTGTGCAAATGATGAAGTTTGGTGAATATCAAAATACATTATATGTACCGACCAGCTTGAATATGGTGCGCTTCAGACCTTTAAAAGGAACAGCACTTATTACCATGGAAGCTCGTCTGGTTTTCATTCTCGTTGAGAACTTCTTTGGTGGTGACGGTCGTTTTCATGCCAAAATTGAAGGTCGAGAGTTTACTCCTACAGAGCGCCGAATCGTTCAACTACTCTTAAAGATTATTTTTGAAGATTATAAAGAAGCTTGGTCACCCGTGATGGGGGCAGAATTTGAGTATCTAGATTCTGAAGTTAACCCAAGTATGGCGAATATTGTTAGCCCAACAGAAGTGATTGTGGTGAGTTCATTTCATATTGAAATGGATGGCGGAGGTGGAGATTTCCACATTGTTTTCCCATATTCGATGGTTGAACCGATTCGTGAATTATTAGATGCGGGTGTTCAATCCGATAAGTTAGAAACCGACGTACGTTGGAGCTCGGCTTTAAAAGAAGAGATCATGGATGTACCGGTTAACTTTAATGTGAATTTACTCGATAAGGAAATGTCGCTTCATGATCTATTAGAAATGGAACCTGGTGACATCATCCCTATTGATATGCCAGAACATGCCACGATGTTCATTGAAGAGTTACCGACTTATCGCGTTAAGATGGGAGCATCAAAGGGCAATTTAGCCGTGCAGATCTCCGAAAAAATTCCGAGACCGAATATTATTAAAAATAATTTTGGCTATTTAGAGTATAACGGTGAAGATGAACTTGAAGACTTGGATGATTAAGTCTTCACTTTCATTAGGTTAGATTTAAGGAAACGAATCGATGTCAGATAATATTGATGAAGGTCAAACACCAGAACAACCTTCTGAAACAGCAGCAGAAGCAACAACAGCCCCTTTAGATGAATTGAATAATGAAGAGAAAGAACTGACTGAAAAAGAACGGAATAAACTCGATAGTATCCTTGATATACCCGTAACGATTTCAATGGAAGTGGGACGTTCAAAGATCAGCGTACGTAATTTATTACAATTAAACCAAGGCTCAGTTATTGAACTGGATCGCATTGCAGGTGAAGCATTAGATGTCATGGTAAATGGTGTTCTTATTGCTCATGGTGAAGTCGTTGTAGTGAATGATAAGTTTGGTATTCGCTTAACTGATGTGATTAGTCAAACAGAGCGTATTAAAAAGTTACGCTAATTATTTGAATTTAATAAAAGCGAATAGGATTACATACCACAAGGAGTTAGGGATGCGTTGGTGGCTTTCATTTAGGTTAATATTACTTTATATCGTATTTATTCCATTCTCAGCCTGGTCTAGTGAAGAGGCGCCTTCTTTTTCGAGTAATCCTCAATTTGATGTCAGCTCTTCACTCTTATCCCTTTTCCTCGTTCTAGGAGTCATCATTGGTTTGGCATGGATTGTCAAAAAGATGAAACACTCTCCTTTTTCTCACCAATCCGAATTGTGTATTGTTCGCCAGATACCGATTGGAACAAAGGAACGAATTGCGGTGATCAAAGCAGGTGAAGAGCAATTCTTGGTCGGCATTACTCCACAATCCATACAGCTTATCTCTAAACTCGATACCCCTTTAGAAAGTACATTACCAGAGTCTAATTCATCTGATGCTTCAGCGGCATTGAATAACACTTTTGCGACCAAACTTGCTGAAGTATTAAAGAAGAGGTAACTAGACTATGTACTCGATAAAATGCATGCGTTCGTTGTTCGTTGCACTCTTTGTTATGTTATTACTGAGTTCAATGAGTGCCGTTTATGCGAATGAATTAGCACAAGAGATACCCAGTCAGGCAGCACCTGATGGTTCTGTTACTGTCACCGAAATGCAGCGCGATCAAGGAGCAGCAGGGAGTCGAGCTGCTGGTCATGTGAGTGGGGCTGGTATTCCTGCTTTTACGATGACGACCAACCCCGATGGTAGTGAAGATTATTCGGTTAATTTACAAATATTAGCACTGATGACCATGCTGGGTTTTTTGCCAGCAATGGTTATTTTGATGACGTCTTTTACACGCATTGTTATCGTCATGTCGATATTAAGGCAAGCGCTTGGGCTACAACAAACCCCTTCTAATCAAGTAATTGTGGGAATCGCATTGTTTCTGACCTTTTTTATTATGTCGCCAGTATTGGATGAATTGAATGAACAGGTAGTACAACCCTACATTAACGAAGAAATCACAGCAAAGGTGGCCTTTGAAAAAGCACAAGAGCCAATGAAAGCCTTTATGCTAAAGCAAACTCGAGTCACCGATTTAGAAACCTTTGTGGATCTATCGGGTTCAGATGTTCAAAATCCAGAAGATGTATCCATGGCGGTATTGGTTCCGGCCTTCATTACATCTGAGCTTAAAACGGCTTTCCAAATCGGATTTATGTTATTTCTTCCATTCTTAATTATTGATTTAGTGGTTGCTTCAATCTTGATGGCGATGGGTATGATGATGCTATCACCCATGATCGTATCGCTGCCCTTTAAATTGATGCTCTTTGTTCTTGTTGATGGTTGGAATTTGATTTTATCCACTCTGGCAGGCAGCTTTGCCCTCTGACGATAGGACAATCGAATGACTCCTGAAATATTTGTCGATATTTTCCGTGATGCGCTTTGGATGGTGATTCTGCTCGTATCTGCCATTATCATCCCGAGTCTATTAATCGGCCTTGTCGTTGCTGTTTTTCAAGCAGCGACGTCTATTAATGAACAAACACTGAGCTTCTTACCACGTTTAATCGTGACATTATTAGCATTGATGGCGTTTGCGCATTGGATGACGCAGCTCATGATGGATTACTTTTTCGAGTTAATCGCTCGTTTGCCTCAAATCCTATATTAGTGAGGTAGAAGTAGGGCTATGGAATACCCAACAACAATCGTACTTGAATGGCTTGCTAATTATATGTGGCCCTATGCACGCATATCAGCCATGTTAATGGTAATGACAGTGACAGGGGCTCGTTTCTTATCTTCACGAATTCGTCTTTATATGGGGCTTGCTATCACCTTTGCGGTTTCCCCAATGATCCCTGCCGTACCGACAACGATTGAATTGTTATCCATGCAAGGTTTTATCTTGCTATTGGAGCAGCTTATCATTGGTGTTGCTATGGGGATGATTACTCAATTTATAATGCAAACCTTTGTTTTATTAGGACAAATACTGGCAATGCAATCAAGTTTAGGTTTTGCATCAATGGTGGATCCGGCGAACGGTCAGAACACTCCGATTTTAGGTCAGCTGTTTTTATTTATTGCGACCATGTTTTTTTTGGCCGTAGATGGACATTTAACGATGTTGAGACTGGTGGTGATGAGTTTTCATACCTTGCCTATCGGTTCTGGAGGTTTATCAACAACCGACTTTCGAGAGGTGGCAAGCTGGTTTGGTGTGATGTTTAAAGTAGGGTTGAGTATTGCCTTATCGGGTATTATTGCCTTACTGACGATTAACCTGTCCTTTGGTGTGATGACCAGAGCTGCTCCTCAGTTGAATATATTTTCATTAGGCTTTGCCTTTGCTTTACTCGTTGGTTTATTAATTTGTTGGTATTTGCTCTCTGGTTTATATCAACAATACGAGATCTATTGGATTGATGGGCAGCGACAAGTGTGCCTATTAATCAATACTAATTGCTAACTAATTGGAGTAATGACTCACTATGGCAGAAAGTGGTGGTCAAGAAAAGACCGAAGACGCGACCCCCCGAAGGCGGCAGCAAGCACAAGAAAAAGGGCAAGTTGCTCGTTCTAAGGAGCTTGCATCTGTCTCAGTACTGATTATGGGGGCGCTCAGTTTCATGATGTTCGGAGAGATGCTAGGCAAAGCATTACTGGATGTCATGGGGCGTTACTTTTCGTTGCATCGAGATGATATCTTCGATTTACCTAAATTGTTCGATATCATTTTAGGTGGCTTAGAAGGTGTGCTTTGGGTTGTTTTGGCTATTTTACTTGTTCAATTCCTAGCGGCTTTTGCTGGGGCTACTGGAGTTGGTGGGATTCGTTTTTCGGCAGAAGCAGCAAGACCAAAATTATCAAAAATGAGTCCTTTAGCTGGCTTCAAAAGAATGTTTGGCGTGCAAAGTTTAGTTGAGTTGCTGAAATCCATTCTGAAAGTATTACTGGTTGCCGGGGCTGCATTTTATATCATGCACTCAATGCAAGGTGATTTACTTCAATTAGGACAAGAAGTCTACCCACTTAACTTTTTTCATGCGCTCGATATGTTGGTGAACTTTGTATTGCTAATCAGTTGTACCTTGTTGATTGTTGCTGCTATTGATATCCCTTTTCAAATTTGGCAACACAATAATCAACTGAAAATGACACTGCAGGAAGTCAAAGATGAACATAAAGATATGGAAGGTAAGCCAGAAGTAAAAGGGCGTATTCGTCAACTACAACGTGAAATGGCACAAAGCCGTATGATGGCAGAAGTTCCTCAGGCTGATGTCATTATTACCAACCCCGAGCACTTTTCAGTGGCGCTGCGTTATAAACATGATATTGATAGAACACCTGTTGTTATCGCTAAAGGGGTTGATTTTCATGCTTTTAAAATCAGAGAAATAGCCAAAGAACATAAAATTGCTATCGTACCTGCTCCTCCTTTGGCGCGTGCTTTGTATCATACAACGGAGTTAGAACAACCGATTCCGGATGAATTATTTACGGCGGTGGCACAAGTACTCGCGTACGTATTTCAGCTTAATGTGTATAAAAAGCGTGGTGGTAATAAACCAGAATTAGATGATGACAATATGTCGATTCCATCGAATATGCGATACTAAGGTCGATATTATAGAGAAGCTGTGACAGAGTAAATCAAAGGTATAAAAAAAGGCCAGAAATTATTCTGGCCTTTTTATTTGTATTCAAGAATACAATTACTTAGCTAGGTTCGCTGCAACGAATTCCCAGTTTACTAGAGCCCAGAAAGCAGCCATGTAATCAGGACGAACATTACGGAAATCGATGTAGTAAGCGTGTTCCCACAGGTCAACAGTTAGAAGTGGCGTTGTCCCTTCTTCTGTTAATGGCGTAGCAGCGTTAGAAGTATTAACGATGTCTAGAGAACCATCTGCTTTTTTAACAAGCCAAGTCCAAGAAGAACCGAAGTTGTTGATTGCAGAATCAGTGAATTTTGCTTTGAACTCTTCAAAAGAACCGAAAGCAGCATTAATTGCATCAGCAACAGCACCTGTTGGTTCACCACCCGCTTTAGGCGCTAGACAGTGCCAGTAGAACGTGTGGTTCCAGATTTGTGCAGCGTTGTTGAATACGCCACCTGTTGAAGTTTTGATGATCTCTTCTAGAGATTTACCTTCAAACTCAGTACCTGGGATAAGACCATTTAACTTAACAACGTAAGTGTTGTGGTGTTTACCGTGGTGGAAGTCTAAAGTCTCAGCTGAGATATGTGGTTCTAGTGCATCTTTTGCATAAGGTAGAGCTGGTAATTCAAATGCCATTTCTGGATTCTCCGTAATATAGAAGGTGCTACCTTCAATTGTCTTCCAAGTATCATAAACCCATACCCTTACATGAAGTAGGTATATGAATCAATATGAAAAAATCAGTGTCCTAATTCTAACA
>JAOICL010000032.1 GCA_028131545.1 Vibrio sp.
TTCATCGGGAAAGGTCAACAGCCCCTAATGAGCGCAGCGAATATGAATATCGAGAAGATCGGAGTTAAAAAGCAGCGCTTGCTGAAAGGAGCGAGTGCGGTTAAGCGTCTTTTTTTTCTGATTCGATAGCATACGTCGACGTCGACTAGCGGCTTCTGGGCGTAAGCTCTTTCTGGCTTTTGATTTTTTTCTCATTGAATCGCTCTCATGGTTCTATCTGTTTGTTTTTCTTTTGATTTGTATCACCGGTTTCTTCCTTAGAGCGGTTGCTATCCGATTTCTTGGTATCCGAATTGATGGTATTCAACTCGTCAGTATCAACATTGGATGCCTCGTTCAGAGGAATATCAATAACCGGTAATTGCTCTATGGTTTCTTCGACACTTAATGGGTCATCAGAGTTAGGCTCGATATAGTGTAACTGTAAGGTCTGATAGTAGCGACGAATATTTTCTACGTAATTTAAAGCTTCATCACCGCGAGCGTAACCATATTTTGTTTTTTTATAGTATTTTGCTTGCTTCAAGAGTGGAATTCTTTTCTTTACCTCTCCCCATGCATTCGGGTTATTGCCTTGCTCCTCTGTTAAACGTCTTGCATCCATCATGTGACCATAACCCATGTTATAAGACGCTAAGGCAAACCAAACTTTTTCATCTTCAGGAATGCTATCGGGTATACGGGAGACTAAGCGAGCGAGGTACTTTGCTCCACCACGAATGGATTGCTCAGGATCGAGTCGATTTTTAACCCCCACACTTTTGGCGGTTGGTAGGGTCAGCATCATCATGCCTCGCACTCCCGTTGGGGAGCGAGCTTTAGGGTTCCAATGGGATTCTTGATAAGCGACAGCCGCCACTAAATGCCAGTCCAGCTCTCGACTGTTTTCTTTAAATAACGCTTCCCATTGTGGTAATTTTTTTTCAATCGCTCGAATAAAAGCGCGGGTATCGACGTAATCAAAGGTACCGACATGACCAAAATATTTTTCTTCGAGTCGAGCGATATCTCCACTTTGTTGGTTATGGCCAAAAAATTCAACCATCAATGCATATAAGCTTTCATCTTCGGAGTGACGAAGAAACCAAGAGACGGGGGTGTCTTCGGTTAGGTCATAGGCTGGCGCTATTTCAGGGATCAGTCGTTGAGCTAAAGAGACTTGAATCGAGTTAGCGACGGTATAATTAAGCTCCTCTGCTGCTATCTTCTCGAAGATTAAATTCACATCTGAATTCGCTTCAATGGTATAGCGAAAATTAGGATAGTGTTGTTTGATGCTATCTAGGCTGTTTTTAAAGTAGGAGTTGTCGACAATGGTGATATTGGAACGATAGGCGTCATATTTCGTATCGTATTGTAATCCCGCTAATTGTTTGGTGTTTCTTGGACGATAATGCCCTTTTTTGTAAACCACTTGCTGGTTGACATAGTAATAGGCAGGCCCTGGCCTAAAATCGTTAATACGTTGAGAGGTTTGAGTTAACCCTGCCGCAATAATATCGATGTCACCATTCTTTAATGCTGGGTAAAGGTTTTCGACGCTGTATGCAGGCGTCATTTCTAAGGTAACATTTAATTCTTTTGCAAATTGGGTTGCTAATTCAAAATCTAGCCCTGCTGGTCCTTCTGCACCGATATAGTAAGACACTTGATTATTTAAAGTTCCAACTCTGAGAACGCCTCGTTCTTGAATCTTTTCGAGTTCGCTGCTTGGTGTTGAGTCGATCTGACACCCAGTCAGTAAAGCTGAGCCTAGCACGGCTAGCCACATAGCTGAATAAGTCATGGGGCGGCGTTTCAATCGTAACTTGAAATTAGCGTCGAATGTAAAAAAAGTCCTTGAATACATAGAGTGTCAGTTCCTTATATCGTTATTCATAGTATACCTAAGATCAAGCTAGGACTCCAAACTCTCATTTTTACTCGTCTATCTGTGGCTTAAGCTTCTTTAAATCGCAGTTGACCAAATAAGAGTAAAGTGGCTCACATCGTTTCTATTTTCTGAAATAAAACGCGACGCAAACGTTTGCTTTTTTTGTTTTAACTAGGCACACTATGCAGATTCTTAGGTAGTGTTTGTTTGTATATCACCTCAGGAATCATTTCAATTTAATGAACTATGTTATTTAATCTATTGATTAAATTGAAATTATCCCTTTAAACAGCAGAAGAGAACGTGTACATGGATATTTTGCTAGGCTCACCCGCTTTATCTGATTTTAGACTGTCGAAACTATTAGCCGCTTGTCAACAACAAGCCCTTCCTATTACTGATATTTATGCCGAGTTTCGTCATTTTGTTGATTCTTCTCAACCTCTTTCTTCAGAGGAGAAGGCAAAATTAGCTCAACTGCTTACTTATGGCCCTGCATTAGATGAACACAGTTTAAAAGGGGATTTCCTATTAGTGACGCCCCGTCCTGGCACGATTTCTCCTTGGTCTTCTAAAGCGACAGACATTGCGCATAATTGTGGTTTATCGAGCATTAAACGTTTAGAACGCGGTATCGCGTACTTTATTCAAACTACTCAACCTTTAACGACTTCTCAAATTGATGAACTAAAATCACTGATTCATGATCGTATGATGGAAGTTGTTTTAGACAATGAACAACAAGCCGCGGCATTGTTCGCCACCTCAGAGCCAGCACCTGTTGCTCAAATTGACGTGTTGACTGGTGGTCGCGATGCATTAGCAGAAGCGAATGTGACGTTTGGTTTTGCGTTAGCAGAAGATGAAATTGATTACCTGGTTGATAATTTTAGAAAACTGGAGCGTAATCCAAACGATGTCGAACTCATGATGTTTGCTCAGGCAAACTCAGAACATTGTCGTCACAAGATTTTTAATGCTGATTGGACTATCGATGGTCAACAGCAAGATAAATCGCTCTTCAAAATGATTAAAAATACGTTTGAAACAACCCCTGACTATGTGTTGTCTGCTTATAAAGATAATGCTGCTGTTATGACGGGCTCAAAGGCTGGACGGTTCTTTCCCCAACCTGATTCTCGAGAATATGCTTATCACGAAGAAGATGCGCATATTTTAATGAAAGTTGAAACGCATAATCACCCGACGGCAATTTCACCTTGGCCAGGTGCATCAACAGGATCAGGTGGTGAAATTCGTGATGAAGGCGCGACAGGAATAGGTGGTAAGCCAAAAGCGGGTTTAGTCGGTTTTACGACATCGAATCTTCGCATTCCAGGTTTTGAACAGCCATGGGAAGAAGATTTTGGTAAACCAAATCGTATTGTTAATGCATTAGATATCATGCTGGATGGACCGTTAGGTGGAGCCGCATTTAATAATGAGTTTGGTCGACCTAATTTATTGGGCTACTTCCGTACTTATGAAGAAAAAGTGCAATCACATGCAGGTGAAGAAGTGCGTGGTTACCATAAGCCGATCATGATCGCGGGTGGTATGGGTAATATTCGTGATGAGCACGTTCAGAAAAAAGAAATCCCAGTTGGCGCTAAATTAATCGTGTTGGGTGGACCAGCGATGAATATTGGTCTTGGCGGCGGTGCGGCTTCTTCGATGGCTTCTGGTCAATCGGCTGAAGATTTAGATTTTGCCTCAGTGCAGCGTGAAAATCCTGAAATGGAACGCCGTTGTCAAGAAGTCATCGATCGCTGCTGGCAATTAGGTAACGATAACCCGATTGCCTTTATTCATGATGTTGGTGCTGGTGGTATTTCAAATGCATTGCCTGAATTAGTTGATGATGGTGAACGCGGTGGGCGATTCCAACTTCGTGATGTTCCGAATGATGAGCCAGGAATGAGCCCGTTAGAAATTTGGTGTAATGAATCACAAGAGCGTTATGTTATGGCGGTGGCGCCTGAACATATGGCAACGTTTGAAGCGATTTGTCAGCGTGAACGTGCCCCTTATGCGGTCGTTGGTGAGGCCACTGAAGAACGTCATTTGACATTAGAAGATGCTCATTTTGATAATACACCGATTGATATGCCAATGGATGTGTTACTTGGTAAAGCGCCTAAAATGCACCGTGAAGCGACGACATTAAAGGTAGAAAGCCCTGAGTTGAATCGTGATGGTATTAATATTAGTGATGTCATTGAACGTGTTCTTCGTTTGCCAGCCGTTGCAGAAAAAACATTTTTGATCACCATTGGTGATCGCACGGTGACAGGATTGGTTGCTCGTGACCAAATGGTGGGCCCATGGCAGGTTCCTGTTGCTAACTGCGCTGTGACGGCTGCGAGTTATGATTCTTATCATGGTGAAGCGATGTCGATGGGTGAACGTACCCCTGCAGCTTTACTTGATTTTGCAGCTTCAGCTCGCCTTGCCGTTGGTGAAGCGCTGACGAATATAGCCGCGACACACATTGGCAACTTGAAGCACGTTAAATTGTCGGCAAACTGGATGTCTCCAGCGGGTCACCCTGGTGAAGATGCGGGTTTATATGAAGCTGTAAAAGCGGTTGGTGAAGAATTATGTCCAGCGCTTGGATTAACGATTCCTGTTGGTAAAGATTCGATGTCGATGAAAACGAAATGGGAAGATAACGGCAATGAAAAGTCGGTTACTTCACCGCTATCGTTAGTCATGACGGCTTTTGCTCGTGTAGAAGATATTCGTAAAACAGTGACGCCTCAATTACGTACCGATAAAGGGGCATCAGAGCTGATTTTGATTGACCTAGGACGTGGAAAAAATCGCCTTGGTGCAACGGCACTCGCTCAGGTTTATAAGCAGCTTGGTGATAAGACCGCTGATGTCGATTGTGCGGAAACCCTGAAGAACTTTTTTAATGCCATTCAAGCTCTTGTTAAAGATGAGCGTATTTTGGCATACCATGATAAAGGCGACGGTGGTCTTTTCGTCACATTGGCTGAAATGGCCTTTGCTGGACATTGTGGCCTTGAGGCGGATATATCAGATTTAGGTAGTGACACATTAGCGGCTTTATTTAATGAAGAACTGGGTGCGGTAATCCAAGTGTCCAGCGATAACAAAGACACCGTGCTCGATATTCTTAAGCAATTTAACTTAGACGATTGCAGTCATGTTCTTGGACGAGTTGAAAATAACGATACGTTATCTATTTGTTTTCAAGGAAAAGTAATTGTAGAGCGCTCTCGTACGGAGCTTCGCACTACTTGGGCTGAAATGACCCATAAAATGCAAGCACTGCGTGACAATTCTGATTGTGCAGACCAAGAGTTTGAAGCCAAGAAGAACAATGATGATCCAGGACTACACGCATCACTAAGCTTTGATGTTCATGAAGATATCGCTGCACCTTTTATTGCCACGGGAGCCAAACCGAATATGGCTATTTTACGTGAGCAAGGCGTTAACTCCCAAGTTGAGATGGCAGCTGCCTTTGATCGTGCAGGGTTTAATGCCGTTGATATACATATGAGTGACATTCTAACGGGCAAAGTCTCTTTGGATGAATTCCATGGTTTAGCGGCGTGTGGCGGTTTCTCTTATGGTGACGTGCTAGGTGCAGGTGAAGGCTGGGCGAAATCCATTCTATTTAATGAGCAAGCTCGTCAAGAGTTCAGTCGTTACTTTGAACGTGAGAATACCTTTGCTTTAGGTGTCTGTAATGGCTGTCAAATGCTATCTAATTTGAAAGAGTTAATTCCAGGTGCTGACTTATGGCCTCGTTTTGTTCGTAATGAATCAGAACGTTTTGAAGCTCGATTTAGCTTAGTTGAAATACAGAAATCGAACTCTATCTTCTTATCTGGAATGGCAGGATCTCGTATGCCTATCGCCGTCTCTCATGGTGAAGGACGAGTGGAAGTTCGCAATAATGAACATTTAGCAACGATTGAGGCATCCAATACGGTCGCGTTACGTTACGTAGACAATTTAGGTAATCCAACACAGCAATATCCTAATAATCCAAATGGATCACCGAATGCCATCACAGGATTAACAACGCAGGATGGTCGAGTGACAATTATGATGCCTCACCCTGAGCGAGTTTTCCGTACCGTAGCGAATTCGTGGCACCCTGATAGCTGGGGCGAAAACAGTGCTTGGATGAGAATGTTCCAAAATGCACGTAAGACGTTAGGTTAATAGACCGCTTCGTTATTAAATAAGGCGTCATTATGAGGCCTTATTATTAACGAAATTGACCAATGTTGTTGATGAATTGGAAGTTAGCCATGGCTAATCGGTTTTCAAGATCTTGGCGTGATAGTTCGTAGAAAGAACACAATGCATTCAAATCACCATTAAAATCATCCCGTAATTTCATATTGATGATACTCATTAGCATCACGATATCCATCGTTTTATAATGACTTAGATTCATTGTTATCATCCTTACTTTCCGCTAATCCGCGATTAATTACTTTGAAATATTGGGTTCTTTCACTGTATTTGTGGTTTCTTTTTCTGAATGATGAGCACTTTTTTTCTTTGGTTCTTTTTGTGTATTCATTTGTACATCGGTTGGTGTGTCAGCAGTGCCTTCGGTTTTCGACTTTATGTTCATCGCAAAGGGAAAGGAGTCTTGCTGAAACCGTTCTATTTCTGCGGTACTTAGGTTCAGTTGTTTTGCGAGTTCATTCAAGTAGGCTGTTTCCATAAAATTAGGTTCACCAATGGTCACCATTGAAGCGAGGTAAACCTCTTTCGCTAGTGCTTTATCTTCACCTACTTGACTAGCCAGTGTGGTAAGAGAAATGGCTTTATTAAACTCTTGATGCAGAAATTGTTCTACATTGCCACCCAACTTCATCCCTGCCACGGTTTGTTCAATAAACGTCTGCTTTTCTGCTGATAAATAACCGTCGGCTTTTGCTGCTGAAATAATGGCTTTTAAGAGTACTTTATCACTGTCTTTTTCCGTTAGAAGGCTGGAGGTTGGTGTGCTGGAAGGCTCACTTTCAGTAGAAGACTCTGAGGCCGTATCCGTTTTTTCGCTACGGCTGCTTTTCCAAGTACTGTATACCTTGTATGCGATAAATCCAAGGGTGACAAATTGCCCAACTTTAATGGCACTTTCTGCAACTTTAGCGTTATTTTTATTATCTAAAAGACTTTTAATTAATGTAGTAATAACTGATGTCAAAGGATCGCTTTGTGTTTCATTTTGAGTTGTTGAGATCGATGTATTGGCGTCAGAGTCGGGTGCCTTTTGAGAAGTTGATGTCGCATTCGTCGATTGTGTTTCTTGCTGTATCGCATTGCGCGTTGTATTCAGTTGCGTGAGTAAATGTTGAATATCCATGTGACCACCTAGACTCTATTTCTAAAATTAGTATTGATAGTCAAAAGATAGCTGGTTTTACAGAGCGGTATGACAAAATTAGGTCAGAAGGATCTCACTACAGTAATTTGAACCAATACTGAGTTGCACAGGCTATAGAAATACGCCATTAAAATAGAGATTGTGATTAAACAAAAATGCCCTCAATAAAGAGGGCATTTAACAGGGGATTCAATCGTATTTAATTGAAGAACTTAAGCAAATTGCGCTTTTAAATGTTCAACGATTTCTTCCATAGCGATAGGGTCTTTATCACCAGTACGACGATTTTTATATTCGAAGTTACCTTCATCCATACTACGATCACCAATAACAACCGCATGTGGAACACCCAGTAATTCCATGTCTTTAAACATGACGCCAGGGCGCTCTTTACGATCATCGAACAGTACGTCAAAACCAGCAGCCGTTAATTCAGCGTACAGCTTCTCAGCTGCTTCTTTTACTCGCTCAGATTTATGCATATTCATTGGTACGATAGCAATTTGGAATGGTGCAATCGCTTCTGGCCAAGTGATACCAAATTTATCGTGATTTTGCTCAATAGCAGCGGCAATAACACGGGTAATACCAATACCATAGCAACCCATTTCTAATGCTTGGCTTTTACCGTTAGCGTCGAGTACAGTTGCATTCATCGCTTTAGAGTAAGTATTGCCAAGCTGGAAGATATGACCCACTTCGATACCACGTTTTAAGCTTAATGTTCCTTGACCACATGGACTAGGATCACCTTCGACAACATTACGTAGATCTTCAATTTGGCCAAGTTCGACATCACGACCCCAGTTAATACCAAAGTAGTGCTTGCCATCAATGTTAGCTCCAGCGCCGAAATCACTCATGATGGCTACGCTACGATCGACAATAAATGGTAGGCTAAGCTCGACTGGGCCAAGAGACCCTGGACCGGCATTAACATGCGCGCGAATGTCTTCTTCTGTTGCCATTTGAAGAGGTTCAGCTACTTGAGCTAATTTTTCAGCTTTAATTTCATTCAACTCGTGATCACCACGAATAATTAAAGCAATAATATCGGCTTCAATTTCATCAGACGCTTTAACAAATAATGTTTTTACTGTCTTTTCAATCGGTAATTCAAATTGCTCGACCAGCTCTGCAATGGTTTTCGCATTGGGCGTATCGACTAATGTCATTTCTTGAGTTGGGTCGGCTTTCTCACCAAGAGCGATGGCTTCTGCTTTTTCAATGTTTGCGGCATAGTCAGACTCAGAAGAGAAAGCGATAACATCTTCACCACTGTCTGCTAACACGTGGAACTCATGAGAACCGTTACCACCAATCGCACCAGTATCAGCCAGTACAGGACGGTAGTTTAGTCCCATACGATCAAACGCTTTACAGTAAGCTGAGAACATGTCTTGATAAGATTGCTCTAGACCTTCTTTATCGACGTCAAAACTGTATGCATCCATCATTGAAAATTCACGGGCACGCATTACGCCAAAACGAGGGCGACGTTCATCACGGAATTTTGTTTGAATCTGATAGAGGTTCAATGGCAGCTGTTTATAAGAATTAATTTCATTACGTACAATGCTGGTAACCACTTCTTCAGCTGTCGGGCTTAATACAAACGGACGATGATGACGATCAGTAAAACGAAGAAGCTCTGCGCCCATTTTTTCTGAACGACCAGTTTCTTCCCATAGTTCAAAAGGCTGAACAACGGGCATTAATGTTTCTACAGCACCGCCATTGTTGATTTCTTCGCGAACAATGTTTTCTACTTTACGCATAACACGTAGACCGGTTGGCAGCCAAGTATAAAGACCAGAAGCCAATTTACGAATCATGCCGGCACGAAGCATTAGCTGGTGGCTTATAACTTCAGCGTCGTTTGGTGTCTCCTTTAGGGTAGAAAGAAGATAGTTACTGGTACGCATTTAGGATATCCGTTTATCAAGTAATTAATAGGAACTCTTATGAATCAATCTAAGAGGTGAATAGGTAATAATAACAGTGATTCTATTATCTCAAAAGCAGTAATTTAAGCCTCTATGTTTGTGATGTGTAGTTGACCATTAATAACGTTAAATTTCACATTGAGTTCAAAAAGATGAACCGCATATTCTTTTAAATCTTGATTCTTTTTCTTATAGGCAGGGCGTGGATCCTGTGACAATACTTCTTCAATGACATGACGTTGATAGCCAAGTTGAATCGGGTCATGAACATGGGAGGCTAACATTTTATTTGCTTGGTCTGTCCAATTCACAGGAATGAGAGAAGGTTCTTCCTGAGCGTAACTGCCATTCGCAGTGCCAATCGAATCAGAATAGGGAACATACGGTTTGATATCAATAATGGGGGTGTTATCGACCAAGTCAATATTCCCAAGGTGCAAAATGACTTGTCCATTTTTGTGTTCAATACGATGAAGTGGTACGGCAGACATACCGATACCATTTGGACGAAAAGGAGAGCGAGAAGCAAATACCCCTAGTCGTTCATTTCCACCCAATCTAGGAGGTCTAACGGTGGGCTTCCAGCCGGAGGCCACATTTTTGTCAAAGAGAAATAGAACCCAAATGTGAGTAAAGTCATCTAACCCTCGAACGCTTTCCAGCGTATTTGATTCCCCATCTAAATACAGTTGACTTACTGCTCTTTTAACTAAGGAAGGTTGCCTTGGAACGGCAAACTTTTCTTTATAGGGAGTTCGGATAAAACCGATAGGAGAGAGTGAAAATGTATTTATCATAATAAACTAAACTCATACTTTATAGAGGGAATATGGGTACTATACTTGATCTAAATCACATTTATAAAAATGGGCTTTAAACTAAGTTATTGATAATTAGGTAAGTCTTATTTTGTAACATTCATTGGGCTTGTTTTTCGTTTTTGGTGAAGTAAACTCTTGCGAAATTTTAGTTTAATGTCCAGTTTTTATACAAGCCGGATAGGAGTTATAAATGAAAACACAATCCCAATCACCGGGTAAGAAAAATGCCTTCACCCGATTTTTAGATGGCGTTGAATACTTAGGTAACTTATTACCACACCCAATCACTTTATTTGCAATCTTTTGTGTGGTAATTCTGATTTCTTCAGGTATCGCTGGTTACTTTGAAGTCTCTGTTATGGATCCTCGCCCAGAAGGTGCAAAAGGACGTTCTGCTGATGGCGTCATTGAAGTTGTAAGCTTACTGAATGCAGAAGGCCTACAGATGATCGTAACTAACTTAGTGAAAAACTTTGTTGGTTTCGCGCCGTTAGGTACGGTACTGGTTGCGATGCTGGGTGTTGCGATTGCTGAATACTCTGGCTTACTGTCTGCAGCAATGCGTGGCCTTGTTATGGGTGCCTCTAAGCGCGCCGTAACGGTAACGGTTGTTTTCGCTGGTATCATCTCTAATACAGCTTCTGAGCTAGGTTATGTTGTACTTATCCCATTAGCTGCAATGCTATTCCATTCGTTGGGTCGTCACCCTCTAGCGGGTCTAGCGGCTGCATTCGCAGGTGTATCTGGTGGTTACTCTGCAAACCTTCTAATTGGTACTGTTGATCCATTACTATCTGGTATTACAGAATCTGCAGCACAAATGATTGACCCTGGATACACAGTTGGCCCAGAAGTTAACTGGTACTTCATGTTCGTATCGACATTCTTCATTGCGATTACTGGTGCATTTGTTACAGAAAAAATTGTTGAGCCTAAACTGGGTAAATACAATGAAGCTGAAGAAGCATCTGAAGATCTAAGTAACGATTCAATGGGCAAGCTAACAGACCTAGAAAAGAAAGGTCTACGTATGGCTGGCCTTGCTGTTGTTGTTGTTGCTGCATTACTTGCTTGGACAGTTGTTCCTGAAGACGGTGTACTTCGTTCAGCGTCAGGTACGATTGCCGGTTCTCCATTCCTGAAAAGTATCGTTGCATTTATCTTTGTAACGTTCGCTATTCCTGGTTTTGTATATGGCCGTGTTGTTGGCACAATGAAAACAGACCGTGATGTTATCGATGCAATGTCTAAATCGATGTCATCAATGGGTACGTACATCGTTCTTGTTTTCTTCGCTGCTCAGTTTGTTGCGTTCTTCAAGTGGACTAACTTTGGTCAAGTTGTCGCAGTAGGCGGTGCAACGTTCCTTAATGATATTGGCTTAACAGGTCCAACCCTGTTCTTCGCTTTCATCTTTATGTGTGGTTTCATCAACCTAATGATTGGTTCAGCTTCTGCACAGTGGGCAGTAACAGCACCTATCTTTATCCCAATGCTAATGCTTGTAGGTTATGCACCTGAAACGATTCAAGCAGCATACCGTATCGGTGATTCAACAACGAACATCATTACACCTATGATGAGCTACTTTGGTCTTATCCTTGCTGTTGCCACTCGATACATGAAGAATCTAGGTATCGGTACGTTAATCGCAACGATGCTACCGTACTCAATCTGCTTTATCATTGGTTGGAGTGTTCTATTCTACTTATGGGTATTCGTATTCGGTTTACCAGTAGGCCCGGGTGCAGAAACTTACTACCCAGCTAGATAAGTTTGAGTTAGCTTAAACATACTTACTAATAGTATGTAGTCAAACAATGACAAACAATAAAAATCCCGTAGATGGCTTATCTACGGGATTTTTTTATGCATTGCTATTGGTATATAAAATGGCTTTGTTTTCGAGTTAATGGATCATATTTGGTTAAATGAACCGTTTTCGAAGAAATTAACGTTTCGCTTTTGCGAGTATACGATCAAGGTGATTGGCAAACTCACGACGATCGGTCTGTGATAAAGCACTTGGACCTCCTGTTTGAATGCCGCTGGAACGCATGGTATCCATAAAGTCACGAATATTTAGACGAGCTTTAATGGTTTCCTTAGTGTATAGCTCTCCTCGGCTATTAAGTGCATGAGCCCCTTTGGTTATGACTTCATCAGCCAACGGGATATCAGAGGTAATCACCAAATCTTTGGCTTCAACTCTTTGCACGATTTCATTATCGGCGATGTCAAATCCAGCACTGACCTGTAGCATTCTAATATTGTTACGTTTAGGAAGAGGAATAGCGTGGTTGGCAACAAAGATACATTCTACTCCCGTTCTTTCAGCGGCTCGTACAATCGTTTCTTTAATGACCTTTGGACAAGCATCGGCATCAACCCAAATCTTCATATGTTTATCTCTTATTCAATGTGATTACTGACCAGAAAGGCGCTGTATATCTTGAGTTAACCGATGCAAGGCTGACTTTAGATCGGTGACTTCAGCTTGTAGTGCGCTAATTTGATTCTCTAATTGTTTTATTTTATCCGAATCAGGAGAGGTGTTTGATAATGCAATTTCAACTTTTGGAACCTTTTGGCTGTTTTTCCAGCTTTTAATCGCAGTAATAAGAGCTGGCATCGGTACTGGTTGGCTTAAACGAGCTTTGACTAGTGCAAGTGTGGGCTCTTTACCGCTTTGATGTAAAGCATCCATAATCGTGCTTAGCTCATGTGTAATGTCAGTCGTTAGTGGTTTCATATTGATACTCATTTATTATTCTATGACTGAAAGTATATGTATCATTAAATTAGAGGTAATCCAACCTAGAATATGGTTAGCCTGAGTTGTGGAGATATGAGCAGTTGAATGTAATAAGCAGAGTATTAATCCTATATCTGTAAATGTGACGTATATCTCATGATAATCAATGTTAATTAAGTTATTGATTGTTAATGAATGTTTGAATTTTTGTGTGATCTGGATAACACACGCATGTAAAAATAGATCTTGTCAGTCAATAAATATCGATTACAGTGATAATTATAAGGACGCTGGACTTGAGACACCGCTAAGGATTGGTGATGCACTGACTGAGGATAGTCAGTTTAAGGATGATAGGACACCGCTTGGATAGCGAAGAGACAATGATGAAAATGGATTTATTTTAAGCTTTGATCTGTATAGTACTTAGCTTAACTTATAGGCTCTGACTTAGTTAGTCAGAGCTTTTTTCTTTTTATAACAACGATAAAAATGCCCTATATGAGATAGGGCATTTTTAATACGTTGTGCTTTATAGCTTTATAGGAAGCGAACTTCTTTTTCTAGCGTCGAGAAATTAAAGTGCTTATTGCTTGATACGACATTATCATCATCTAAATTCACTTGTTGACCCGTTTGTTTTAGGATCACCTGCTCAATCTTTTCGTTGGTGACTTCTCCATCGACATTGAACGCGACCATCCCATCAGCGGTAGAGTCTGTCTCTGTCGAAGCGGAATCCGGTAGGTAAATAGTTCCGTTGCTGAAGTCGACAGCAAAAGCGATCACACCAGGAATGATAAAAAAGAGTAAGCCAATCGCATCTAATGCCACGATACTGGTATCAAGTTTTCCATCAATCTGTCCCTTTCGTTCAGGGTGAATAATGGTACCACACGCTGTTACTTGTAACGTAAATGCAGCAACAACCGATAAGGCAATGGATTTTTTAGCAAAAGCGATCATATTCAGTTCTCCAATAAAGTCGGTATGAGTAAATGGGCTGAATGCATTAAACGGGATCCTAAAATAGATTGCTTCAACCATATGAACTAAATAGTAGGCTATTTTTGATCTCAAAACGCTAAAAGGAGTGTGAAAGGACTGTTTTTTTTAAAAGACAAAGAAGTTAGGTTTATTTATGTGATGTGTCCTATATTTTTGTTCTGTAAACACTGATATCTCTTCTTTTTTGAGCTTCTATATAGGAATAGGAAGGAAGATGATTAACCGCATTTTTTATCTTTTTTGATAGACTTTGACACATCTCTTGAGTTTTATTTTGTCTGTAAAATTATCGTGAATAAACGGCATAAGAAATGACGTTATTTTGACGAGTAGCGTCATCAAAAAGACACAAAAACGCAGTATGATAGGTCTAAAGCAATGTTGATTGCTGATCACTTTTAGACAAAGATGCAGTGTGGTCTTAGCTAAGGCAATTTCTTTTTTGTCGTTATTTTGGTTGTATAAATTATCGAGTGGTGACCTACGTAGTAGGCATTCAAATATATGGAGACACTGACAATGAATCAGGCACATGTTGGATATATTGATGGTCAAGGGACAGCACCTTGTGAATTTAATCGTTTTTTTGGTTCGCTTTTAGATGCTGCGATATTATTAGAGTCAGATGACTACTCTGATAGTCCAAGGCTATATCGTATGAATGGCTTTATAGATAACTGCGCGTCTTTTACCCCTGTTCTCGATGAAAGAACGTTAGGGAAAACCTTCTCAGAGCGCGGCTTATTTATCTTATAATTCAGACGTATTTAGAAGCTCGAATATAGAAAAAAAGCGACCATGATCTGGTCGCTTTTTTGATGGTGGTCTGTGATGATTACTTGTTCTTATTGATTTTTTCTCTATTTTCTTTTTCTAGCTTGGTCAGTTTATCAATGGTATCCGTTTTTGATTGCCCCATATTGGCGGTATGTTTCAATAACGCAATATTACCAATAATCACCCCAACAACGGCAATAATGATAAACCATGGACTGGTTAGAATGTCTATCATGATAAGTTCTCTGTATTATGAATAATGGAAGGAGGAATGGAAACGTTGATAACATATTGATGATACAAGCGATCGATATGACTTAAAATAGTCTCGATCCCCAATATATTGTTAGCATCCGGTTTCTCTAGCTGGCTTTTCAGTTGATCTAGAGTGAAAATCGGGTGTGTGATCTCGCTTAGAGCTCGGTGACTGATGTGCCAAGGTTCGATGGATACACCCCCTCTATCTTTGTCATAGGGTAAGAAAAAACCATAATGAGATAAGTTTTTCTTTAACCATCGAAAAAAAGGCGCTTGAGACCCTGTAAGGTAAACATCAGGCTCTAGAGTTAATACTCCATTATTTGGAAGTCGATCTCGGTCATAGACATCAAACTCTCCTCCCCAATGGTGCCGACTGGTCCCTGGAATGGCAGACCAAAAACAAATCGCGTCTATTTTCTCTTCAATAGATAAAGCTTCCATTGATATTGGGCGGGAGTCTCTGTCTAAAACCGGTGTATCACCGCGCATTTTTTTATTCCAAATCAGAGTTTGACGTTCAAAACTGCGAAATCCACTCGCAATATGGAAATTAAACCCCGCATCCAAAGCAGCTTGGCGTAATGCGAGTACATCATCTTTAACGATCGGGTGCATTGGAAAGGCCTTTTGGCCAACCATGATATCGGTTAAATGGGTCGTCACTTTTCCACAAAACTGCTCAGGTGTCATAGTTCTATTCTCTACTTATTCGCTAAAGCATGAACTAGCGTTGCTTCATACATGTCAGTTAATTTTTCAAGATCGGCAATGTTCACACACTCATTAACCTTATGAATGGTGGCATTCACTGGACCCAGCTCAACCACTTGAGCTCCCATTTTTGCGATAAAGCGCCCATCGGAGGTACCACCCGTCGTGAGAAGTTCTGGTGCTTTATGATTAACACTCTCTACGCCTTTCACTACGGAGTCAAGTAAAGTGCCAGCATCGGTGAGAAATGGGTGTCCACTTAATGTCCAGTTTAATTCATAGTCTAAACCATGAGCATCTAATAAAGAGTGTACTCGACGCTTAATGTCATCATCGGTTAATTCTGTACTAAAGCGAAAGTTAAATTGAACATGGAATTCTCCAGGGATGACATTAGAGGCACCGGTGCCCGCTGCGACATTGGGAATCTGAAAGCTGGTTGGTGGGAAGTAGGCATTACCATTATCCCATTTTGTTTCGGCCAATTCTGCAAGGGCTCTAAAAGATTGGTGTATCGGGTTATTAGCTAGATGCGGGTAGGCAACATGGCCTTGAGTCCCTTTAACGATAAGGTCACCGGTGATTGAGCCTCTACGACCATTTTTTACGACATCACCAACATAATGTGTACTGGATGGTTCACCAACAATGCACATATCAATGATTTCATTTCTGTCCATTAAGGTGTCGATCACACGAGTGGTGCCATTGATAAATGGCCCCTCTTCATCGGAGGTGATCAAAAAGGCTAATGACCCTTTATGATCGGGATGTTCGGTGACAAAACGTTCGACAGCAACGAGCATCGATGCCAGAGAACCCTTCATATCTGCGGCTCCTCGGCCATGCAAATAACCATCAATAATCGTTGGCTCAAAAGGAGGAGTATGCCATTGTTCTTCAGGGCCAGATGGAACAACATCGGTATGACCTGCAAAGGCAAATAAAGGCGCTTCACTACCTCTTCTTGCCCAAAAATTAGTGGTATCTTCAAATACCATAATTTCAATTTCAAACCCTAATGCTTTTAATCGATTGATCATCACGTCTTGGCAACCCGCATCCTCAGGAGTAACAGAACGGCGACTGATTAAGTCTTTAGCTAAAGCAAGAGTAGGTGTATCTGACATGAAAAGTCCTTTTAATGTAGTTTGTGTAATAAATTAGGCGCGTTAATCTGAATAAAGTAAGACGAAATTAAGAAAAAACACGTTGATATTGTTCGGCTTTAAACCCTAAATGATACTCACCATTGACGAAGAGAATAGGGCGTTTGATCATCGCAGGCATTTCGATTAATAGTGGGATAGCCGTGTCTTCATTCAAGTTATCTTTTTGTTCTTGGGTTAATTGGCGATACGTTGTGCCGCGTTTATTTAAGACTTTATCCCAACCAAGATCCTCACAAAACGTTTGAACAAGATGGGCTTCAATACCTTGTTTACGGTAATCATGAAATGAAAATTCAATCCCTTCGGCATCTAGCCACTTTTTTGCTTTTTTAATGGTGTCGCAATTTGGAATACCGTACATGATAATAGACATAGTCTTTCCTTACTTTAAATAGACAATAATGTAACCTAAAAAACTTAACCAGCTGATACTCAGCAGCCACCATGGAAGTGTTGACGTGGTGTTTTTAGGTGTAGAGAGTTGAGAGTGTTCTTGTGATTCAGTTGAATCACTCAAATCGGATTGTTTGACTCGTAACCCTTTCTTTTTCTGTTTCTCGAACTCTCTTTTCTTTTCTTTTTGCTGTTTTTTGTATAGCGCAATACCCTTTTCTATCCCTTGAGCAATTAAGCGGGTCTGTTCTTTCGTTTGACCGGGTTTTTGAGTGGCTTTGGCTATTTTAATTGCTTCCTGCTGAGTCTGCGGCGAAGGTGTGCTTTTATTCTTCATTTATGATCTAATGTATTAACTGTTTCTCTTACTTTATCAAGGAATCCTCCTAACGTGCAGTACTCTATTGAAAAATATGACCAATATGGATTTATTAAGCCACCTATTTGGCTATGGCTTGGTTGGATGCTCTTAGCTAAAGCATGGATTGTCTTTATTGGTGCTGGAGTGAGTCGTGAACACGGTAGTCGGATACTCGATATTATCTATCCAGATAGTGATTTATTATACAGTGGCCTTGCGATTGGCTTACCTTCTATATTGATGATGTGGCTCATGGGGTTGAGAAGCGCAGATAGAATGCGAATCAATGGCATAATGTCCTTTGGGCGAATTTATAGCCTCTTGCTTACCGTGATCTTACTTGGACAAACGGTTTATAGCGTTTATCTATCTAGAGGGAAATTCAGTTGGGAAGTGGGTGTGATTTTGCTTTTTCTATCTTGGTTTCTCTTGTATTTATTACGAAGTAAAACCGTTAAAGCGTGTTTTAAAGTCCCTCATATCTTATATGAAGAAAAATTGAAACAAGAACAAAAAGAGAAATAAATTCATCTCTGCTTATTCAGCTATGCTTAGATTTGATTATATGAACTGGTTAGGTGTTTTATGATAAAACTCAAACGGCTTTCTTTCTCTTGTTTATTGTCTGCTGTGGGATACATCAGTATGACAGGAATCGCTATAGCTGATACAGATATAGCTGAAACAAATACAGCGGATACCAATATCGCTGAAACGAATAGAGTTGAAAGTAGTTCGTCGAAAGGTCATTCATCTCAAAGTAAAAGTCATGTGATGTCTTTAGATAGGCTATCGCTTGGCGGTGGAATCGGTTACAGCATGGCGAATGATGACAGTTACTCTGGTTCTGAACCGGACTCATTATCCGTTGGCGTTTTACTGCATTATGAAATACAGCCTGATTGGGGAGTCGAAGTGGGCTACCAAGACTATGGGGAATATGATGCTAATAATACTGGAGTCGATATATCAACGTCAGCGTTACTTTTTTCGGTTGTATATAAACACGTTATCGCCTCTGATTGGGCACTGACAGGTCAAGTTGGGGGAGCTTATTATGAGATGGAAAAAACAGCCCCAAATATCAATCAACAATCAGTGGATGATGGCACGATTTTTTTCGCAGTAGGAGTGGAAAGAAAGTTAATGGACCCATGGTCTATAGAAGCAGAGTATCAATACATTGATGCGATTGGTGATGATGCAAGTGGTCAGTATGATGCGAATACGGTTAATATCAATCTACTTTACGCATTGTAACCTTCGTTTTAAATGGATTTAATTTGAATCAATAGAACTGATGAATAAGGAATAATAATGAATACCCCACAGTCGGCGATTTTACCTGATGCCAGCGCGTTTGCGACTTATACCCAAATTAAAGTGACAGCGAATCATGCCGAGGTTCTTGAAGCATTACAAGCGATGCCAGATCATGTTAATAGGCTTGAGCAGCAGCAGGGCGTTTCCTTGTATCTCTCGATTGCGTTTAGTCATCAATTTTGGTGTTCATTGGCCACTGATACGCCTGCTGAATTAAAGTCATTTGAGGTTCTTGGTCAGGGTGACATTGTGGCTCCACAGTCGGATGTGGATATTCTGATCCATTTACATTCTCATCGTCACGATCTGCATTTTTATTTACTGCGTTCGTTACTGGAAACGGTTGCAGAGAGCATTGAAGTTATTGATGAAACGTCAGGGTTTAAATATTTAGATTCTAGAGACATGACACTGTTTGTCGATGGCACTGAAAACCCAAAGGATGAGCAGCGTCAAACGGTTGCGATTGTTCCTGAAGGTGATTGTGCTGGTGGTAGCTATGTCATGGTACAACGATTCGTTCATGATTTACCGGCTTGGAATCGATTAAATGTAGCGGCTCAAGAAAAAGTGATCGGTCGTACGAAAACGGATTCAATAGAGCTTGATAATGTCCCTAAAGCATCTCATGTTGGGCGTGTGGATTTAAAAGAAGAAGGGAAAGGCTTAAAAATTCTCAGGCACAGCTTACCCTATGGTAGTGCCTCGGGTGAGCATGGCCTTTTGTTTATTGCTTATTGTTACACATTGCATAACCATGAAGCGATGCTACAAAGCATGTATGGTGTGACCGATGGAAAAACCGATCAGCTTCTTCGTTTTACAAAAGCGGTGACAGGGGCTTATTTCTTTGCGCCATCGCAGGAACAACTTCAGACTTTAAAAGTTAAAAGTTAAAAGTTAAAAGTTAAAAGTTAAAAGTTAAAAGTTAAAAGTTAAAGCTTTACCTTCTTAAGTCGATATTCTCTTTGTTTAGTATGTCTAAATAAAAAGAATATCGACTTTTTTATTGCTGACAAATGTCTGTTAGCAACAAAAGCGGAGGGGAATATGCCCATTACGGTGAATACAAACCTACCAGCAATGAGTGCACAGCGGCATTTGAATTTAGCCACGGATCGTTTAAATCAATCAATGGAAAAACTGTCGTCTGGTTATCGAATTAATAGTGCAAAGGATGACGCGGCTGGGTTGCAGATCTCGAATCGACTGAAAGCACAAATGAGTGGCCTTGATGTTGCCGTTAGAAATGCGAATGATGGCATTTCTATCATGCAAACGGCGGAAGGTGCGATGCAGGAAAGCACCAATATATTACAGAGAATGCGAGATTTATCTCTACAGTCAGCGAACGGGTCTAATAGTGGGCACGATCGACAAGCACTGAATGAGGAGTTGGTTGCATTAAATGATGAGCTAAATCGTATTGCAGAAACGACTTCCTTTGGTGGTCGCCGACTTTTAAATGGAACTTTTGGTCAGTCTTCCATTCAGATTGGCGCATCGAGCGGGGAAGCTATCATGGTTAACCTGAATAACTTGCGTTCAGATACCAGTGATATGGGAGGCAGTCATTATAAAGCCACAACATCAGTGAATGGTGATTGGGAGGTGCCGGCAAACAATAATGATCTGACATTGCAGTACACGGATGCCGCAGGAAGTAACCAAACGATTACCATTAACGCTAAGCAAGGAGATAATATTGAGGAGTTAGCGACGTATATTAATGGTCAAACTCAGCAGGTGTCGGCATCAGTTGATGAGGATGGGTACTTACAAATATTTTCTTCTGGAAGCGAAGCTGCGACTCCGATTACTTTCTCAGGAGGGCTAGCAACGACATTACAAATGAATACGACGGGTTATCGAACCGTTGATGATATGGATATTACTTCAGTAGGGGGCGCGCAAGAAGCCATTGCAGTGATAGATACAGCATTAGAGTTTGTTGATGGGCATCGAGCTGAAATAGGGGCGGTTCAAAATCGATTAGGTCACGCGATTAATAACCTGAGTAACATTAATGAAAACTTATCCGCATCCCATAGTCGTATTCGTGATACCGATTTTGCAAAGGAAACAACAGAGATGCTTAAGCAGCAAATTCTACAGCAAGTCAGTACCTCTATATTAGCGCAGGCGAAGCAAACCCCGAACTTAGCGTTAACCTTATTGAGTTCTTAATACCTTATTCACTTGTCGCTATTACGTAGTTATTCCGCCTAGAAAGAATGTCGGTTATTGGGGGGGGGGGGGAAGCTCCCCTCGTAATGATGCTGTTGATGCACTCAAAAAGGAAGCATTACACAAATGGAAAGCGGACTCTGGTTATCACGGTAGATCGCTTCCAGAAACAGCCATGTCGAGATACAAAGGATTAACCAGTGGAACGCTAAGCTTGAGGTGTTGTAACGCTCAAGTTGGTGAAGCATTAACCAATGTCAAAGCCATGAATAAAGTTCTAAGGCTAGGTATGTCTATAAGAAATTAGCAGGTAGTTGATATAGGATAACTGTATCAACTACTTGATTTGATCAACAACGCCCCTGATAACTGTTAATTTATCTATTAAAATTAGCCCATCATGTATGGTTATATAATAAAAGTAAAATGTTGCTAAAAGTTTATATTACCCTAAAAAGGAATTGGTCATCATTGAATAACACTTTTATAGACTTATTAATGCAGTATGTTATAAATAATTATCCTGATGAGTATTGGTCAGTTCTATTGCTTTAATAGTTTCTTTAACTCCAACTCTAAATATTCATCGACTAACTCCGCATCAATATGACCAGCGTTATACCAAGCACTTACTTCTTTCAAAGCCAGTGAACCAAACCGTGCCCAGCCAATAATATTAGTCCTTAGTAAGAAAGTTATCATATCACCACCTGATTTTAATGCAGCATCACCCGCATCAACCAAACATAATGTACCATGTGAAACTAATAACATTCTGCGTAGTTCAGGACTGTTCCCAACAGGGACACATTGATTCCAAGGCTTTCTAAAGTAGTACCGTTGCTTGATTGTCCACATTAATCGAGTTAGAAGTTCGGAGATTAACACTGGGATTGCCATTGCAATTCCATGTCTAAAATCGTAGCCTTTTTCAAAAACTTTGGTAGCGATTGTGGCAAAGGTTTGCTTGTGTTGTCCAAATTCACCGATATCAAATAACAATAATAGATTATAAAAAGGAATAGGAATGCCAGAACCACGTGTGGATGCACCAGAAGAGCCTGCCATATCAGAAAATAAATGCCCAAGCCAATTAACAAACCCAGAGAATATTTTCGCTATAAAATTCCCACCTTTTAATTCATATGTTTCCGTATCAATTGTAATAATTTGACCATTAGAAATAAAAGTTGAAGTACTTGTAAATTGATTAAGAATAGAAAAAAACAACCCGATTAAATCAGGTGAGTGACCTAAGCTTTTTAGGTGGTGGTTCTTAGGAGAAAGATTCTTTACGGCACCATCGGTGCCATTTTTACCCAAAGTAGTTGCTTGATCGTAGTTTATTTTAAATTTTCGTTCTAAATAACCGATAGCACTTTTCGTGGAGTCTCCCTCTTCTTTCGCTCCTTCCCACCCACAAGCCGATGAAAACTTTTCTACTGCTGAATTAATAGTGTTATCAGAAAATTTAGTTAGTTTACCTTCCCCTGGCATTCCAACAAAAAATACATCGATAAGGCCTCCAATCACACCACATGTACCAGCGATAAGGTAGTCATACTTATCACACTGAGCATTTTTAATCGTAAATTCATCTTTTATACGTTTCTCCAATTCTATTCTTTGAAGTGGAGACATCAAAGTTGCAAAAGGATCAGCATCTAAATCAACATTATGCTTACGTGCATATTCCTCAATAGATATTTGATATTGTTCCCAACTCATATCTTTATTAAAATCAATAATATCAAGTAAAGGTATTGGTGCAATGTGAGTCGGCGATCCAGAATGTACGACTAAACTATCGAGTGAATTTAGTTCTTGCGTGATATCGATATTTGTTGCTAATTGAGGCTCAATCTCTTGAGCTTTTAACATGCTATCTAAGTCCTGAATTGCTTTATCTAGTTCATCTTGATTAGCTTTTTGACTTTCCTGTAAAGAATTTAGAACAGCATCTAACTTACCTAACTTGCTTTCTGATTTGTCAATTTGATGCTTCTGCGCTAACATAGCTGAAGTATGTTTATCTCGTTTCGCCACTATGAAAATAACCCCGATAGCTTGCCTTTTATAACTTCCGTTGCACTAAAGTAACCGATCACTTCAAAGATTTTAGCGAGTTTCTCCATCTCTAACATATGAATATTTTCTTTAATAACAAAAACTTTAACTGTAATAGCTTCACCATCATCAACTTTTTCTACTGCTTTTTCTTCATAGAATGACATAACAATCGTGTAAATTTGCTGCTTCGTAGCTTCTTTAGTAAGCGATTTTAGCTTATCGTGATCCAGCTCATTAGGGCATTTCAATTTAAAACATTTGGTCTGGTTATCATCCACTTGTTGTGTAAGTACATTACCGGCTGATGTTAAGAGTTTAACTTTTTGTAAAAGCAATTTGACTTTTTCATCTTGTTGACCATGAGATAAGATAGCATCATTTAGCTTAACTGTAATAAAGTTAATATCTTCCATTAAATACGATACTGTTGCTTGAGTTTGTTTAATAACCTCAGTGAGCATAAGTTCCCTACGTTTAACTTTATCAAGCTCATTTGCACCGGTTAAATGCTTAATACCTTTATAAGCCCCAACCCCTAATAATACAGCAACACCAATACCCGTTGCCATACTTGAAAAACCTAAAGCTCCACCGAGACCTAAGGTTGCTAAGCCAGAAGTTAATCCAGCTGCTGACATACCGATTACTGAGCCAGAAAGGTAAACCGCAGCTAAAGGAACTCCAACAGCGCTAGCTTTTGCTCCTAATTCTTTCATACCTAGAGTAAGAGCATCATCACTAAATTCACTGTTAAGCATATTAAAATCAAGTTTTAATGCTTCAATAATTAACTCCAGTTCCTCATTGCTAACTTTGAATAAGTGTTTATTTTCTTCATAAAAAGTAAAGTTATTATATTCACCATTATTTGTACTCATAAATACGCTAAAAAGGTCTTTAACTAAAGAGATTTTAATAGATTTATTATGGCTAGGAATACAAATATCATCAATTGTATTTAAAAGTAGTTCTAGGTTTTCTAGCTCACCACCAGAAACTATATATTCCCGTAAAGTAAATCGAGAGGAAGAACTAAGTTCTAAGCGAGTCATCAAAAGTAATATTTGAGCAAATTCATTTTCATCAACTTTCTCATCATCTGAATATGCCATATTAACGATAATTTTAAGATAAGCGATTTTTAGATCTTCTGACATATCAGATAGTGCTACTATTTGATCTTCTTCCTTAAAAGAGTCAAAGTCAGTATTAGCGATATCATTCAAAAATTCAGCTAGCTTAACTAAATCACATTCAGATATATTATCAACTTTAAAAAATGACCCATCTTTTCTTGTGACAGTTGTGTACTCTTTTACTTTTTCTTTACCTGAATCATTAGTTGTTACTTCTCGTGAATACTCTGCTTTATCTAAATCACTAAAAATTACCAATTCTGGTGATTCAAATGCCGGTTTATAAACAAATTTCTCTCCTGTAAATGCTAACCCATCTTTACCACTTCCAAATAAAGTGCTATCAAGAATAGCAATAATTGAACCAACTGCATCTTGTAGCTCCATAGAGCTAGCAGCATTATTAAGCTTCTTCTCTGGAATGTCAGGTGCAATATGTAATCCTTTATAGGCGATAGTTCCAATATTTTCTTGAATGAATATATTAATATTTTTCATTGTAAACTCTTTGTTTTTAATTAAAATAAAACCTTTACAGAAAAAGAAGTTAGTGTGTTATTCATATTCCTTTTAATTCTTTTTCTATAATAGAAATACACGAGTAAAGTTAAATATAGGTTATCTTAGCGTTGTTGACTAAATCAGTTGAACTTTTCCACGCCTTGTGAACAGCTCTCATGTAATCGATACAATGGTGATGGCATGGGACAAATCAAGAAAGAAGATAACTAATTGGAGCGAGTACAATAAAGCGCTTTGTAAACGAGGTTCGGTGATATTTTGGATAGATGATTCAGCGATAGAAGCATGGCAATGCAAAGTTCACCATGGTAAACGCGGTCGAGGTTTTTAATATTCTCTATTCCCTATAAAGGAGCATTAACGCAGTAGAAAGCACTAACAAAAATTCATCGGGAAAGGTCAACAGCCCCTAACGATGTCTATACCCGACAATTCACCTTAACAGCGATACTCTTGTTTTATCATCTTTTATCATAGCGTCACCTTGCCTTTCTATTTATATAGCTATGTATATCCTTGTTCATTGTCGAACATTCCTGCTTTGTTGCTTTACATCATCAGGCTGCTTTGCCTTCTTCCCTATATATAGCCAGATAAGCATATATAGATAAGCTTTAAGGTTGGTTATTCATGCT
>JAOICL010000033.1 GCA_028131545.1 Vibrio sp.
AGTATCTTGTAGAAATAAAATATAACTCAAGTAAAACCGATGATAAATTGGTTAAATATGCTAAACGTTTGGGCTGCCTAGGATGGCAGCCCCTTTTTGTTTCAAGCTACTGTACTATTGGCTATTTTAGGGCATCTTTATCTTGGAGTAGCTATTCATAAACAATAAATGAAAAGAAAAAAGCACCCTAAGGTGCTCTTTCTACAACGTGCTAAGCTGGTAAACGTAAGAGAAGGTCAATCCAATTAGACGATCTTTTACGTGAATAAAGATCAATTTCTTTTCATTAACTTCAACATCTCTTGATAGTTCTTTCTTTCGTCCTCAGAAAGATTTCTATCGTTGATCTTCTTTTCAATCCACTCTACTGGGTTTAATCCGAACATGTTGTCTCCCGTTTATTTCAACTTATGCCCTATAAATTAAGGTTTATTTGGTGGCTTCAACAACCTCAATATTCAAAAGTGTGACATCGTGTGAGTGGTATTACTTCGGGGTACACTGTCCACATAGTGTTGATAACCCAATAAAATGTAAATAAAACAGTATCTTATTTTTTTCTGCAATATTCTGCAATAATGTACATGGCTTGGCCGTTGGCTCTGCCCTGAATGTGCTTTGGATCATCAGTTAACCCAATTCCTCGTACGACGGTACCTTGTTTAATGACCTGTGAAGAACCTTTAATCGGAAGATCTTTTATTACGGTCACATCATCGCCTTTTTTCAATTCGACACCATTGACGTCAAGAGGCTTATCTTCTTCGTCCCCGAATCCGGTTTCAGCCCACTTCTGTACTTCTTCTTCTAAATACATCATATCTAAAAGATCTTGCGCCCAACCTTCGCCTTTACTGACTAAGTGATGCAGTTGGCGCCATGCTAATACTTGAACAGCAGGAACTTGGTTCCACATGCTGTCATTAAGACAACGCCAATGGTTAACGACTAGGGTATCTGGGTCTTCAATTTGCGATTGACAGGTTTCGCAAATAACGGCAGCATCATCCACCGTCACCTGTGTATGAGGTGAAACAGGATAAAGTTGGATGTTATTTGTGGATGAACATAATTCACAGGCAGAATTAGAACGATTTAGTAATGTTTGTTCGGTTGACATAAATGGCCTTTTATAAGGTTAAAATTATTCATAGACTGTAGCACAGAGTGGATAGATAACGCATCATAGGAGAGCATATGAGTATTTCGTTTGCGCAAGGAAAAGTCATTTTTAACCAACATGAAGTGCTGGTGAAACTCGCACCTCCGTCTCACATCGTATTACAAGCGAATGTGGATGCGGTGAGTCTGATAGGGCGTGGTGCTAATGTGCTTTGTGCTCATGAGCATGGTGTGAAGTGGTCAGTAAAATTAGACAACGAAAGTCAGCTTATCGAGATTTCTGAAGGAATTAGCGTTCCAATCAAATAATAAACGATAGACTGTTACTTATTAAAGCGTTGCATGGCGAAAGACTCGATTTAGCAACAACGTATTTATCTCTAATTGGTTCGATCCAAGTGATTGATCAAATAGGTGAATATTTAAGCGAGTAAGACAAGGAATAGTTATGACAAAAGCGAATGTCACTGTACGTTTAATTGAGCAATTCGAATTGTTATCTCATCAATTCAATAATCAAGATGTAGAGCTAAAGCTTGAACAAATAACGCTTATTTTTGAGTGTACACCTCGTAATGCTCGTATGGTGCTCGGTCGAATGGATGAAATTGGATGGATAGTTTGGCATCCAGTCACGGGAAGAGGCAAGTTATCAAAGCTATTCTTTCGTGCAACTTCCTTTAATATTCGTTTTGATTATGCGGTTGAGCGGCTACATCAAGGGGAGTGGCATAAAGCCGTTGAATTATTTCCAGATAAAAAAGAGTGGTTCAAGGTCCTCGAGTCGTTCTTTAATTATTCTTACCAAGAGAACCAATGGTCATTTCAATGGTTGTTACCCTTTGATACTTCGAGATTACCTGTTCAAAATGATCGTATTACCAGTACTAATTTGTTTTCTCTTCATCCTGAAATAGCCAAACTCTGCCAAGTGTCTTTGATTCGAGTTGAAGATGGGATCATTCTGCCTAGTCTTGCTTTCCGTTGGATGAAAATCAAAAAAGGACAATGGCATTTCTACTTATCTTCATTGATGCCAGACATGAGCAAAGATCCAGAGGATACGAATTTTAGAGATGGGTACGAGGGAGTGAAACAGTCGGTACTCACTCAAGTAATGCTTTTACTTGAAGAGGGGGCGAAAGTGAGTTGGTATGCTGATTCTATATTGGTCATTGAATCATCTTTGTCCGATGTTGACATGATCACACGTTTATCTTGTCCAATGAATGTGAGTGAGAGTACGACGTTATCAAATTATTCTCTGAAATCGATAGATTCCCACGAAATTCTTCTAGAGAGTAATAAAAAGGAATGGTTACCCACGCTAAGATTTTCGTTGATTCAACCTGAATCGTACCCACTCGTTTGTCATTATATTGAAAGATTGCAATCTCGTATTTGCTTATCTCAATCACCTGTATTATCAAATAAATTGGTTTCTGGTAATAATTATTCTGATGAATGCTCTTCTGATGAGTATCGACTTTATATCCATCATAAACAGGCAGTATTACACGAAGAACTGACGACTACCTTTGAATGGGATTATTTAGACATACTGAGGGTATTGCCAAAAAAACTGATCGCTGACTATCAGTTAACCATGCAGCATCAACAACCTCATTTAGTATTCTCACTTCCAAAAACGACAGAAGTAATAACGATTGGTTACCATCCATCATTAAGCGTATTTTATGAAATAGCGATGAGCCTAGCTAACTTGTTAGCAGAGAAACACGTACAAACACGATTGAAGCCGTGTTTTATAGATCAACCCTGTAATACTGACATTTATATCAGTAGTAATAAGAGAAAATTGATGGAAAATCACTTCTCTTTCTTATTTTGGACGTCGATAGCTACGTCAACGTCTGAGCAACGCATTCATACTTCAAAGAAATGGATAGCAGAGGATGATTTCCCAAACAATGTCTGTCGACCAAATAGCCAATTGCAACAAAAACAGTCTTGAAAGGTCAACAACCCCTAGAGCTTGAGAACAACATAAAGGATTAAAAGGGTGAGGGATTATGGCAAAACCAAATAAAAAACTTCCATCAAAGTCGATTAGTATCTTCTGTAAAAAGTGTAAAGCACGCCTTTATGAGTATCGAAAAGGGGGTAATGGTGCACTCGTTAAATGCTTTAAGGAGCGTATTACTAGAGATTATACCGAGGAAGCAGGAGTATGCCCTAATTGTAGAGCACAGTTTGCAAGAGAAACCATGATCAGAGGGGCACCTGCATTGAAAATGATTGGCGGTAAAGTACATCATAAATAATATATTTGCTTAAGCTATCGAACGATTAAATTAACAATAAATTAACATAAACCCGTATAAATACGACGTAGGTAATAAAATGCCACTTAAAGGTGTGTTTTCTTATATTTACTCTATCTTCGATGTGAAAATTAAGTATAATGCCTTCGAATATTTTTTATACACCTTTTGAGAAAAGCATTATGGATTTAGCACTTATCGTTACTTTTATCGTTACTTCTGGCCTAATGGTTATGAAAGAGATAAAAAAAACAAAATAATTTGTTTAAAAATTTTAAGAAGCGAGCTATTTGATAGCTCGCTTTTTTTATGTCTACTTTTCACCACTAACTCAATTCTGTTCATTGTTAGACTGACAGTTACAAACAGTCTAGGTACATAAAAGCTATCCCCGCACTTACACTGTATCTATCCCCACGCTTACACTGTATCTATCTACACACCTACATTACATCTATACGTATTCTCATAGGCTGAACAAAAAAGCATAAAAAACAGAATCTTAATATATAAAATATAAATTATTTAGCGCTGTAAATATCTCATTAAATAATCACGAATATCATTTTTAGTTACATATCGTTACACTTTGCACCGATTTTACTAGTCAACAATGTTACTGGATATTTCTGTCATGTTTTTGTCATGAAACGGTTAGGGTAAAGTCCGCTCCATAGAATTTACATGGAGTAGAATCATGCCTAAGTCATTTAATGCAATATTGTTCACCGTAACCAGTGTGATTGGATCACATACGGCCGTTGCATCGCAGGAACAGGCGATATCATCGGCACCCGTGCTTGAGTTAGCACCAATGATCGTTAATGGTCATGTTGCTTCGGTTGATACATTTGATGAAATAGCAAGCTTGCAATATGATCGTGTGGATTATGATGGGGCAAGTCAGTCTTCCCCATATTGCGGTGCGACTTTTATTGATGCTGAACATGTATTGACGGCGGCGCATTGTATTGTCACTGATAAGGGCGACATTGATGTTTCAAAACTCTACTTCACTTCCGTCGTACCTCAATTGCAAAATAAGCAAGATTTTCCATATAACACACAGGATCGTGTTTATATAAAAGAAGTCCATATCCACCCAGGATTTATTAATGGTGAAGCGGAAAAGTGGCCTAATGATATTGCCATCCTAAAACTGCAATATTCTGCCAATACACAAAGCTATGCGACATTTGCGTATTCGGAAGAATATCGAAATCTGAATGATGAATTTATTGCAGTAGGGCACGGTTTAACGCAATCGACAAGTGATACCGTGTCGATGGATCAAGCAACGAATCAAGATCTACTTAAAGCGAGTTTAACGCCTGTTTCTGGTCAAGTGTGTGAAGATCAATTTGGTCAGGAAGTGTCTGATAAGCAGTTATGCTTTACCGGTGAGGTGAATCAATCGACAGGGCTTGAAAATAGTACATGTCAGGGGGATTCAGGTGGCCCAGTTTATTGGAATAATAACGGTGAAATGATCCAAGTTGGTGTCACTAGTTTTGGTTCGGCTCAGTGTGGTGATGCGAGTTATTCTACGACGTCGGTTTTTACCGAAATTACGGATTATCAAGGTTGGATGAACGAGGTGGTTGATGGAAATAGCCGAGCAAACCTTGTGGTCTCTGAAAGTGATCGTACCGCGTGTCTTGATAAGAATGCAAATAACAATCCAAATCAACTGTTCCAATGTGATGTGAATGATTCTTACAACGTCGATGTTACACAAACATCAGGCAAAACCAATTTTGCTAGCAGTGAATCAGCAAGTGAAGCGTCGACAAGTAATACAGGAGGTGCTTCATCGGGCGGTGGCTTAGGGATTATTGGGTCGTTATTACTTATTGCTGCTGGATTTCGTCGAAAGCGAAACAAAAGCTAAGTTATTCATATTTTATAAGAACTTGTTCATCTTTTATAAATAGTATAAAGGTATGTTAGAATAGCGGCTCCTTTGCTAATACTAATATACCTTTATGTCTCTTGAATTCTTTACCGACCTCATCAATCAATTGAAATTAGACAACGTCTTTAACGTTGTTTTTCTTTTTCTTACCTTTACTCTTGGCGGTATCGTTAGAGGCTTTGCAGGGTTTGGTTTTACCCTTATCGTATTGCCCTTGGCTGCGTTGATCTTACCCGTAACCTCACTCGTACCTGCAATTGTGTTACTGGAATTTTGTGGTAATACACAGATCTTACTTAAAGTAAAAAAATCAGTCGATTGGAGTTGGGTTAAAGCCATTTTCCTTCCTTGTTTATTGTTTACTCCTTTCGGTGTTTGGCTGCTTACCATTTTAGATCAGCAAACCATCACTCTCGTTATTTGTATCTTTGTCTTTTGTTCTGCTATTGGTATTCATTTGGGGTATACCTATAAAAAAGAACCAACCTTTTTACAGAATACCTTAGCGGGAGGAGTGGCTGGAATTATGAATGGAGCAGCCTCGATGTCAGGTCCTCCAACGGTGATTCATGCCATGGCAGATTCGCGTAATATAGTGGTGAAAAGAGCTTCTATGATTGGTTTTTTCGTTCCTGCCAATATTGTCAGTATCATCATGATGTCTTTTGCCGGTATTTTTAACACTCATACCATGATGCTGGCTTTACTCGCTTATCCACTAAGCTACTGCGGTAACAAGATCGGTATCTCTATTTTTGACCGTTCAGGCGGTGCCAACTTTAAGCTGATTACTGTAGTGCTGCTATTGCTTATCTCATTGTTCAGTGCGTATAAAGTGCTTGCTGCTTAGCATTGCATTAAACAAATTTAAGAGTGTACCCATCACAGAATATCAACTTGATTTTGAATTCCTTTACTACAGAGTGTTACTTTATTTTTCTAGATGCAGAACGAACCGAATACATGAACTTCGCAGACCAAGTGATTCAAGCTTTGGCGGTGGGTGGTACGTTGGTGTGTGATAACGCGATCTCTCATGAAGAAGAAATGGTGGAGTTTATCCATTTTATTAAGCA
Organism: Vibrio sp.; assembly: GCA_028131545.1. Classification (GTDB taxonomy): domain Bacteria; phylum Pseudomonadota; class Gammaproteobacteria; order Enterobacterales; family Vibrionaceae; genus Vibrio. The sequence goes on from JAOICL010000033.1 coordinate 6,399, forward strand.
AAGTAATCAATTTCTAACCAGCTTAGTTCCTGTTGGTAAGGGAGAGTTTGTGGCGTGTAAAATCGCTTAACTTTAACGCCTGTTTTGAACGTGAAGGTTAAGCAAAATACAGCGTTCAAAATCATTCGTGATAATGGCACTTACGACAAGATTGCAAATAAGTATTATGCCTCTCTAAAAAACGACTTTAAAAAAAAAGTTAAAGACTTTGGCAGAAAAGCCGCTTTATATTGTACAGTTAAATCTAAGTGTTGAAGATTTAGTTAACAAGCTAAGGCGGCTCAAATGAAAAAACTAGTACCATTACTGCTGTTATCCCCAATGGCATTTGCTGATCCTATGATGGATGCTCTTAATGACCATGCTACCTCGCAATTACTTCCTTTATCGAGTAATGCTGTCATTATCGATGCCATTAAGGCTCAGAACGCTAAAAATGCCAATATTTCACAAGATGAAATTAATACACTTGATAAGACGTGGCGAGCTGAAGTAGGGGCAGGAAATCAACCTTTGATCAGTAAAACGTTAGGTAATGATCTGTCTGCGCATCTAGTCAGTGTACAAGAGCAAAGTGATGGTTTGTATACCGAAATCTTTGTTATGGACATGAAAGGGTTAAATGTTGGTCAAAGCGCAGTGACTTCGGATTATTGGCAGGGAGATGAGGCTAAATTTCAAGATACGTATGGAAAAGGTCCTAATTCTGTTTTAGTTGGTGAAATTGAAGAAGATGAATCAACGCAGACGTTTCAATCTCAAGTTAGCTTGGCAATTACCGACCCTTCAACGGGCAAAGTGATCGGTGCAATCACATACGGTATTAACGTTGATGAATTAGAATAGCTTTTCACATAGGTAATCAGATATGAATATAGGGCGCATTCTTGTTGCTTGGACCTCCGTTCTTATTATTGCGGTTGTTACCGTAGTATCCCTTTCACTTTGGCAAAGCAGTACCTCTGCTGTTAGAGATGTCAGCCGTCTTAATTTCATACAAATCAATGATAATATTGCGAGTCAAATTTCAGGCAGTGTTCGTTTTAGAAAATCAGAGTCCTTGGAAGAGAAACTGTTACCTATTATCGATTCTACAGATGGGAATTTATATAACGTCGATGTCTATTTATCTGATCAAGCCCCTTTTTATTCTTCAAACTCGGATCTTGGAGTGATCACTTTTCCAGGTTTTAAAGAAGTAGAAGGGACTATGACGTACAATTTGGCGGATAACACACAAGAGCTAACCTTATTGACAATATTGGTCACAGGCAAAAAGAACAAGAAAGTGGGGTACATTGTTTCCCATTGGAAATACCAAGAGGTACAAAAATTAAACCAATTACTTGGAAAAAATGCCGTTACGTTTGGAGTTTGTGCCACCCTTGTTGCATTAATCATTCTTTTCTTGCTGATAAAAAAAGTCGTCACGCAACCACTCCATCATTTAACCGATCATATTAAAGAGCTTACGACAGGTGACTGTGACTTGTCACAACGCATCGTTGAAACATCCAATAATGAGCTGGGGCGATTAGCAAAATACATTAACCAATTTATTAATAAAGTTGAGTTATCTTTGGAACCGATTAATCGAAGTGCTTCCGAGACAGATATTGTCGCACACACGTTATCTGAACGAATTATGGATATCGAAGCAAAGATTAACAATCAACGAACTTCGGTTCATTCTTCTGTCTCAAAAAGCCATGAGTTAAAAGAGCTGATTCACACGGTGAAAACCAAGGTTGATGAATCAGAGCACCTGCTTGTTGAAACGATTTCATTTGCTAATGTAGGCAGCGATACGTTAAATAAAGCCGTCACAGATAATCAAAATTTGTCCTCACATACTGAAAACTCTTGTTTGATTGTGGAGCAACTGTCTTCTCAAATTGTCAAAGTGAGTGATATTTTGGATATCATTAGAACGATTGCAGAACAGACGAATTTATTAGCACTCAATGCAGCGATAGAGGCGGCACGAGCTGGGGAAAATGGTCGTGGCTTTGCGGTGGTTGCTGATGAAGTCCGAGCGCTAGCAGAGAGAACATCGCAATCAACCAATCAAGTTGATACGTTATTAAGTGAATTGCGTAATCAGTCTAGAACGCTTGAAGAATCCATGAAACAAAGTGTTGATTTATCTAAGAATAGTGTGGAAAGTGTACAAGAAACCGCCCAAAAAATAGCGGAGATTCTTTCAAGAATTAATTACACCAATGAAGCTCATGCCGATATTGTAACGGTGACTGAAAACCAAGGAAGCTTAATGGAAAGCTTATTCAGTGAATTAGAGCAACTAGATAACAGTGCAACGGCGTTACTGAAGAATAGTGGTGAATTAACGGCTAATAGCCAAGCGTTAAGCCAACATTCAAAAAATACCAAAGAGCAGCTTTCTCAATTTAATATCGGTTAATTAAAATAAGTGACTTAATACAGTTAAGTCACTTATTTATTTTTGGCACACTATGGATGGTTCAATGATTCCTTTAAGTACTTCAATTGTTTCCGGTGTAGCACTGTCTAAGATAGACAATGAGTATAAAATGCTATTAATGAAACGCTCAAAGGGGAATTTTTGGTGCCATGTTGCGGGATCAATCGAAGAAGGTGAAACGGGGAAAGAAGCGATTCTGCGTGAGTTTTTAGAAGAAACTCAAATTCATGTCACCCATTTATATAATGCTCAATATCTAGAGCAATTTTTTGAAGCAAATGTGAATATCATTCAACTCATTCCTGTTTTTGTTGTGCTATGTCCTCCCAATCAAATGGTGGTACTCAATGAGGAACATACCGAGTATCGCTGGTGTACGCTAGAAGAAGCGTTGGCATTAGCGCCTTTTCCTAATCAACATGCGGTCTATCGGCATGTATGGTCATACTTTGTAGAGAAAGAGATTAATCCGCTGTATCGAATTGATATAGAAGGCTAAAAATAACCACTTTCATGTTACATCTCTTTCATACTGTATATATGTCGTGTTACAGGTCTCTTTCTAGTTAAAGCTACACCTTAACGTTCCCATTGTTGATATTGATATTGATATTGATATTGATATCGATAGCGAACCTAGATCACAGAATGACAAATTCGTTAGTGTAGAGTAAAATAGAGGAATTGTGAGCTGCATCCATCAGATACGGCTAAGACACCTTTTAATACGAGATACTCAATATGATACGTTTAACCGAAATTAGATTGCCTTTGGATCATGAAGAAGGCGCATTATTGAAAGCGATAATTAAAAAGCTCCGAATTAAAGAGGAGGATGTGCTTTCATTTAATATGTTTAAACGTGGCTATGATGCTCGTAAAAAAAATAGTATCACCCTTATTTATACACTCGATGTAGTGTTGAATGACGAAGATGAAATGCTAGAGGCATTTACCAATGACCCTCATGTTCGTATTACTCCTGATATGGACTACAAATTTGTTGCACAAGCGCCTACCGATCTAACAGAGCGACCAGTTGTCATTGGTTTTGGTCCTTGTGGACTATTTTCGGCTCTTATTTTAGCACAAAGTGGTTTTAAACCGATTGTGGTTGAACGTGGTAAAGAGGTTCGAGAGCGTACGAAAGATACCTTTGGTTTTTGGCGTAAACGTGAGTTAAACACAGAATCAAATGTACAATATGGTGAAGGCGGTGCGGGAACTTTCTCTGATGGTAAATTATATAGCCAAGTAAAAGATCCTAAGCATTATGGTCGAAAAGTCATTGAAGAGTTTGTCGCATCAGGCGCACCAGAAGAAATTCGATACGTCAGCAAACCTCATATTGGTACCTTTAAACTGGTTACCATGATTGAAAAAATGCGTGCAAAAATCATTGAGCTGGGTGGTGAAATTCGTTTTAGTACTCGCGTCGATGACATTCATATCGAAGACGGTGGTATTACAGGGTTAACTCTGTCTAACGGTGAAAAGATCGAGTCGCGCTATGTCATCTTAGCGGTGGGTCACAGTGCTCGCGATACGTTCGAAATGTTAAATGAACGCGGCGTATATATGGAAGCCAAACCATTTTCAGTGGGTTTCCGTATAGAACACAAGCAATCAGCGATCGATGACGCTCGTTTTGGTACGAATGCTGGGCATCCTATCCTTGGTGCGGCTGATTATAAGTTGGTTCACCATTGTAAAAATGGTCGTACTGTTTACAGTTTTTGTATGTGTCCAGGTGGGACGGTGGTTGCGGCGACATCTGAAGAGAATCGCGTAGTAACGAATGGCATGAGTCAATATTCACGTGCTGAACGTAATGCAAACAGTGCGATCGTAGTTGGTATTAATCCAGAAGTGGATTACCCTGGCGATCCGTTAGCCGGTATTCGTTTACAACGAGAGCTTGAATCGGGGGCATTCCATTTAGGTGGAGGGACTTATGATGCGCCAGCTCAAAAGATTGGTGACTTCCTAAAAGGAAAAGAACCAAGTGAATTAGGTGAAGTTGTTCCTTCATTTACACCTGGTATTAAGTTGACGGACTTATCCAAAGCGTTACCTGATTTTGCTGTAGAGGCGATTCGAGAGGCAATTCCTGCTTTTGAGAAAAAGATTAAAGGCTTTGCATCGAACGATGGATTATTAACTGGCGTAGAAACGAGAACGTCATCACCGGTTTGTATTAAGCGTGGTAAGGATTATCAAAGCATCAATTTGAAAGGGCTTTTCCCTGCTGGTGAAGGAGCAGGTTATGCTGGTGGTATTCTCTCCGCTGGTATTGATGGCATTAAAGCGGCAGAAGCGCTGGCATTAGCGATGACAGGGCAAGACATCACTCAGTAATATAAATAGCTGTTGAATACAGAGAAAGGCTCCGGAAGGAGCCTTTTTTGATCCTTACCACTAACCTTTACAATTCGTAACTCTTCGATTCCTTTATGGTTTTCACCTAAAAAATTCTAAATTTGTCTAAATCTTGATGTTACGTTGACCTTTTCATCACATACCTAGTCTGTTGTCAGCTATTATATTAACTAATAAAAGTTGTTCTTGCTCTCTTGGGGTCATTAAGGGGTTCAAAGAGCACTAAACAATGAATAATGATGCTATTAGCTCTCAACGAGTGGTGAAGGTAAAAAATGAATCATACAAATAAACACTGGAGTACGATCGCACAGTACTACCAAAATGTGAATAAATACAAAGTTCTCAGCCGTAAAGCAAAAGGCTTTGATTGGGAAGTCGATGAAGCCCCAACATGGGAAGAGGTTCATCACTATCAACTGACTTTGGTTGATAACTTAGAATGTGCTCTTGCTCATTTAAATAACAGTAAAAAAATCCAATTTAAGCGTCAAAATGGCGATTGGTCTGATGAATTACCAACAGATGAAGCAGCGTTTGATAAGTTTACGTATCGTCTATTACCAAGTAAGAAAAAACTATGGGTGGGTACCAATGTTGGTTCTGACAAGCCTTATGTCTTAGTTGAAAACATCGAAGATTGTACATTATACAAATTGTATAAATGGACACAGGTCGAAGTCGAAGTTTAATCGCTATGATCTGTCTTTGGCAGGTCTACTTATATTAAAAATCAAGGTAGGTAATACCTTGATTTTGTTTATTCATACGCATAAAAAGAGAAATATGGAGTAAGGAATGCTTGCGTCATTTAAGGCTTTTTTGGAGCAATACATTACAATGCCTTCGGATCGCTTTTTGCTTATAGCAGAAGGGCTCGGTCTTATTATTCTTTTTTCAATTGTACTGCACATTATTTTACATCGCGTCTTTTTAGGATGGATGAAGCAACGAGGTAATCGTTCAGAGATCGCATGGCGTGCAATTGTTTTAAAAAGTAACTTTTTCAATAACATCGTATGGTTGATCCAAGGTGTTATTATTAGTACACAAGCGAAGTTATGGATCCCTAAAAGCAGTGAGCTTAAAGGGTATATTCTAACGTTTACTTCTTTATGGGTAATCGTATTCTGCTTGTTGTCTATCTACGCGCTACTCAACACCATTGAAGCATTAATGACTCGAACTAAGTTTGGTAAAAACATGCCTCTGCGTGGTGTTGTCCAGACGTTTAAGATCATTTTCTTTATCATCGCCAGTTTACTTGGCTTATCGGTTATTCTTGATAAATCCCCGGTGTATTTACTGAGTGGACTAGGTGCAATGACAGCGGTCATTATGCTGGTTTTCCAAACACCGATTATGGGACTATTAGCGGGCATTCAACTTGCTGCAAATAAAATGCTAAGTGTAGGTGATTGGCTAGAGATGCCAAAATACGGCGCCGACGGTGACGTGATAGAAATCACTCTGACAACCGTTAAAGTACGTAACTGGGATAAAACGATCACAACGATTCCAACGAATGCCTTGGTGTCTGATTCTTTCAAAAACTGGAAGGGGATGGAAGAGATCGGTGGCCGCCGTATCAAGCGTAGTTTTCTAATCGATGCAACCTCGGTCAGTTTTCTCAATGAAACGACATTGCAGAAGCTTCAAAGTACGGACTTATTAAAAGAGTACATTGATGAAAAAGAACGGTCAATCGCTGAGTATAATCAAACAAAAGGGATCAGTGGTTCGAATAAGATTAACGGTCGTCGTTTGACTAACTTAGGGAGCTTCCGTGCGTATTTAGAGCGTTACCTACGAACGCATCCAGAAATCAGACAAGATCTCACACTCATTGTTCGCCAGCTTGCTCCAAGCCATGAAGGTATTGGTATGGAACTGTATTGTTTTACCGATAAAACGGCATGGGCTGAATATGAGAGAATCCAATCGGATATCTTTGATCATATCTTTGCTGTGCTTCCTGAGTTTGGATTAACTGTATCGCAAGCACCGACAGGTGATGATATTCATTCGTTTCTTGCTCGCGGTGATTCTGCTTAAACCAAAATCGATAATCCATCGAGGTTTAATCCTAGAGTAAAAGCTCCATTTTTATCGATGGGGCTTTTTTGTTGCCCAAAAATAAAGAATGTATCTAGTTGTTTTAAAAGGGTTTATGATTCTATTATTTAGATTTTTTTAGAATGTTATAGAGATATAATGTTTCACGGTAGAATGTATTTATACTGAGCCTCATCTGAATGTCACCGTATACCAATAAGTCGTATACAAATAAGTGACGTTGAATTGTCTAGGAGCGATATATGTACGATATTATTCTATCTTTACCTTTCCTTTCGATTGCTTTTACTATGCTAGTTCCTTTTATGGCCCCAACCATTCAAAGCTGGATCATCAACGCACAAGAGCAATCTAGGCAAAGTCATTCTTCACGCATGGTATTAATTCCTATTGATGCTAAAAAGAGACTGTAATATTAGAATCGACTCTCAAAATAGCTCAATGGATAGGTCTCTTTCTTTAGCGTATTAACTTAGTCATTTATCATTATGTATTCAGACAAGCAAGGAATGCATAATGAAAAGTATTGTTCGACTACTGACTCTGTTTACGATATTCATTTCTTTGAATTCTTATGCTTCGGTGCTTTTTATGTCGATAGCTCAGGTATTGGTGTCTGCTTCGGCAGCAGACTCATCGGTTCCAAGTCCAGCAACCGTACTACAACGTCAGAGTGGACCTATCAATATAACAGTTGAAGAACTACTTTTTCTTTCTAGCTTTAATGACCTTGATGATAAATCTTCCGATTGTCAGGTTCAAACTTCAGGTAATCCGACGGTTCAATTAACCGTTGATGATGACTGTCATTTTGCAAATTTCATTCGTTACATTGTCACTAATGAATGTAACAAAGGGGAAAACCGACAACTGCGTATTTCCAATTCCATTATCTATACTGAATTGGACATGGCGAAACAAGATTGCTCTCGATTGAATACTGGAAATAATATTGAACTAGAAAAGGAAAGGCAAGCATCGACGAGTGGTGTCTTATCTACTCCTAAAGCTTTTACGAAGATACTTGATGAGGAATCGAAACAGCGTTACGTGATTCAGTTTTATGTTGGCAAAACCCCTCCGATATCAGAAAATCTAGGTTGCAAAACCGATCGTACCTTTCTTAATCGTATCAATAATCAATATTACCTATTCTCACCTAAATTATCATTAAACCAAGCAAAGCAAACATTAACTCAATTAAAACAAGAGTGTTCGACTCAAGCATGGATCCGTTCATTAAACATGGGGTTTGTGCAGTAACTATGTGAATGAAGCGTTTGAACATTAATTTTTATTCTGTTTTGCGATAAATATCGCCTTCTATAAGCACATACTGTAGAATTGTCTATTCTTTATAAAATAATTTTATTTCTATAGTGTGTGATGGAGCCGATATGTCCTCTGCGTTTTACCAGCAAATCCAACAACAAATTGAAGATGTGAAAACAGACGGCTTATATAAGTCTGAACGTGTTATTACTTCCCAACAGCAAGCGAAGATATCTATTTCGACAGGTGAAGAAGTATTAAATTTTTGTGCCAATAACTATTTAGGTCTTGCCAATCACCCGGCGCTTATTGAAGCCGGTCAAGAGGGTATGGGTAAACACGGTTTTGGTATGGCATCTGTTCGCTTTATTTGTGGTACGCAAGATATCCATAAAGAATTAGAAAGTAAACTTTCTGAATTCTTAGGCCAAGAAGATACGATCTTATACACATCTTGCTTTGATGCGAATGCGGGTTTATTTGAAACCATCCTTTCTAAAGAAGATGCGATTATCTCTGACTCATTGAATCATGCGTCCATTATTGATGGCGTTCGCTTATGTAAAGCGATGCGTTTCCGTTATTCAAATAACAACATGGAAGAGCTAGAGCAACAATTAATCGCTGCCAATGAAGCAGGCGCTCGTCATAAATTGATCGTTACAGATGGTGTTTTCTCTATGGATGGTGTGGTTGCTAACCTTCCTGCAATCTGTGATTTAGCTGATAAGTATGACGCATTAGTGATGGTTGATGATTCCCATGCTGTTGGTTTTATGGGTGAAAATGGCGCAGGTACTCATGAATTCCATGATGTAATCGACCGTATTGATATCATTACAGGCACATTAGGTAAAGCCATGGGCGGAGCCTCTGGTGGTTACACTTCAGGTAAAAAAGAAGTGATTGAATGGTTGCGTCAACGCTCTCGTCCGTATCTATTTTCTAATACCGTTGCTCCTGCAATCGTGACAGCTTCTATCCGAGTGTTAGATCTACTAAAAGAAAGTGCTCATTTGCGTTCTCAATTATGGGAAAATTCTGCCCACTTTCGTACTCGTATGAGTGAAGCTGGTTTCACATTGGCAGGTGCTGACCATGCGATCATTCCAATCATGTTAGGTGATGCTAAAGTGGCAGCGGAATTTGCTGAACGTTCATTACAGAAGGGCATTTACGTTATTGGGTTCTCATTCCCTGTTGTACCGAAAGGACAAGCTCGTATTCGTACTCAGATGTCTGCTGCACATTCACGTGAGCAACTTGATCACGCTATCGATGCCTTCATTGCTGTTGGTAAAGATATGGGCATTATTTAATTCTAAGGTCGCATTATGAAAATTAAAGCATTATCAAAGTTAAAGCCTGAAAAAGGCATTTGGATGACAGAAGTCGACAAGCCAGAAATGGGCCCAAATGACATCTTGATTCGTATTAAGAAAACCGCTATTTGTGGTACGGACGTTCATATCTTTAACTGGGATGAGTGGTCACAAAATACGATTCCAGTACCTATGGTTGTTGGCCATGAATATGTTGGCGAGATTGTTGATATCGGCCAAGAAGTTCGTGGATTTGAATTAGGCGATCGCGTATCAGGTGAAGGTCATATTACCTGTGGTTACTGTCGTAACTGTCGTGGTGGTCGAACGCATTTATGTCGAAATACGATCGGTGTAGGTGTAAACCGTACCGGTGCGTTTGCTGAATATTTAGTGATACCAGCGTTTAATGCATTTAAAATCCCTGATGAAATATCAGATGACCTGGCTTCAATCTTTGACCCGTTTGGTAATGCTGTACATACTGCATTATCTTTCGATTTGGTTGGCGAAGATGTTTTAATTACTGGTGCTGGTCCAATTGGTATCATGGCCGCAGCTGTTGCTAAACACGTGGGTGCACGTCATGTTGTCATCACTGATGTCAACGAATATCGTCTAGATCTTGCTCGTAAAATGGGCGTAACTCGCGCTGTTAATGTTGCGACTGAAAGTATTGACGATGTTATGGCTGAGCTGAACATGACCGAAGGTTTTGATGTAGGTTTAGAAATGTCAGGTGTGAAATCTGCATTTAATACCATGTTAAGAACAATGAACCATGGCGGTCGACTGGCTTTATTGGGTATCCCACCATCAGATATGGGTATCGATTGGAATCAAGTTATTTTTAAAGGCTTAGTGATTAAGGGTATTTACGGACGTGAGATGTTTGAAACTTGGTATAAAATGGCCAGTTTGATACAGTCAGGTTTAGATTTAACGCCAATCATCACTCACCATTATAGCGTTGATGATTTCCAAGAAGGCTTTGAAATGATGACTTCAGGTCAATCAGGTAAAGTTATCTTAGACTGGGAAAAATAAAGCAAGATGTGAAGTCAGTCGTAGTGGGTAACCTTTTTAGAAAAAGAGAGGGTTACCACTTGGCGTTCTAATTAATTCGTCTATATTAATTAGTGAGGGACGAATAATATTCTTCCTGTAACTCCTTGTAGTTTTGTTTGTAGCCAGTTCAATGATGGAACTGGCTTTTTTTTACCTAAAATTCCATCTATTCCGTTCAATTTTTAGTACGTGTCTTAGCGAATTTACTTGTGTCATCAAATGACTTGAATCAATAATACATGTTCGAAAATGTGCGTTAAATTTCTTTTTTGTTTATAAAGGCTCTAGGCAGGGTATAACAGACCCAGTATAATGCGCCACAATTATAACAAACCCTATCTATATTCTCATGAACCTTAATATGCTCCTTTTTGGCAGTGCCATTATTCTTTGCCTCATGCCTTTTGTTAACTCAACAACCGCGTTAGTTATGGGCTTCTTGCTGGCTACGCTGAACCTTGTTCCGAAAAACATTGCTGTTACGGCAATAACCAAAAAATTACTGGCTTATTCCATTGTTGGTTTAGGTTTTGGCATTTCTTATCAAACGGCGATAGAAGTCACAGGTGATGGTATTGGACTCATCATGGCCACAATAGTCGGCACATTGGTTGTGGGTGGTGTGATAGCAAAATGGATGAAGCTTGAAAAAGAGACCAGTTATTTGATTTCAGCGGGTACGGCCATTTGTGGTGGCAGTGCGATCGCCGCAGTTGCCCCAACGATTAAAGCAAAAGATGAGCAAATAGCCTTAGCCTTAGCGACGATCTTTGTATTGAATTCTATTGCGCTGTTTATTTTTCCTATTATCGGCCATGCACTGGAACTTGACCAAGTTACTTTTGGTAAATGGGCGGCTATTGCGATTCACGATACATCATCAGTGGTTGGAGCGGCATCGACTTATGGTGAAGAGGCTTTAGTAACTGCAACGACTCTTAAATTGGCACGTGCTTTGTGGATTGTACCATTGGCTTTATTCAGTGCGTTTTTGTTTAGAAATGATTCGAAGAAAATCACGATCCCTTATTTTATTCTCTTTTATTGTGGTGCTATTTTCTTTAGTGATGCCTTCCCACAGTTCTCGCAGATATACGACATTATTAGTATGGTTGCAAAGAAGGCTCTGGTTATTTGTTTATTCTTGATTGGCTGTAGCATTTCTTTCAAAAAGCTACGTTCGGCAAGTAAGAATCTACTTCTATTTGGCTTTATGCTCTGGGTAATGATTTCTACTTCATCTCTACTTTGGTTGATGAATGCGTAGAATCTTGCTTAGCAAGCTGGCTTTTATGTGCTTTTCTTAAATACACTTTAATCGCAGGGTATACGACGTATCCTGCGATTAAAATATAAGCGACAAAATCAGCTAATATTTTATTCAACCCTTCCATTTGATTCCCCATAATCAGGATCATCACGGCCAGTACAGCAACAATGCCTCTTATCATTTTGCGTTGATATTGCATAATGCAACTCCCTCTATTGTCAATGTGATGATGAACGCTTTCTAAGTATTGTGCTTTCTTACTGAATGTTGAAATTCCATTTTGCTCTAATTTATTCCTACTTGCTTTTTACATCAATTTAACATCGTTCTTCATCTTTTTGTTGAATCAGATACATAGCGTTGTTTATATGCGCATTGGTGGTTATGTGTGCGTAATTGTCATCATGAAAATGTTAAAATATTTTTGTCGTAATTCGAAAGAAAAAGAAACAGGGTCGCGGTCACAAAATCGTTACATAGTTTCGTATTTGCTCGTTCGAGAGATTGAATAATTTATTTCACCCAGTATGATACGAGTCACTGAGCTCAGCTAGTGCTTTTGTTCTAATTCGAAAGTGCTTGATGGGTGAAACAACAATAATGAAATCAGTTTGAATAGATACCTATCTATCAACGTGAAGAATCTCTATATAATGGTGTCCCTATGTTTAAAGCTATTGCAAGCGCATTGAATGTGATTAATGCGCCGTTAGCAAGATTAACAGCACATATTTCGGGTATGTTACTTTTAGTTATGACGCTTATCGTTATGACTCAGGTTATTAGCCGATATGTTTTAAATGCTCCAATCAGTTGGGTAGATGAAGCATCGCGCTTCTTAATGATCTATATGACGTATTTATGTCTTCCAATGATTTACCTAGACAATAAAAATATTGCAATGACGTTTGTGACAGACAAATTGAAATACACTCGTATTTATGAACTGTTTATGATCTTTGGTCATCTAGCAAGCTTAGCGTTATTTGCTGTTTGGGTTTATTACGGTTGGGCGTTCTTACAGCGTGGTTCAGTATCAGCAGATACGATGCCAGTACCTATGTATGTGGTTTATGTTATTCCTCCTGTCATGCTGGCTATTTCATGCTCATTTGCATTACAGAAACTCTTTACCTCTCTGCATAACTTTGTGACTTTTGATAAAGAAGCAAAAAAAGCAGAAGAGATGGCTGCGCTTGCAAACAATAATAACTAGGCGATTTAGTAATGATTACTCCAGTATTTTTAATCTATTTTTTATCATTTCTAATTGTTGGCGTGCCTGTGTTAGTTGCATTAGGCCTATCACCAATTATTAGCTTCTTCATGGAAGATAAAGCGTTGTTTATCACGCTTTTATATCAGCGCGTTTATACGGGTTTAGATAATTTCCTTCTACTTGCTCTACCGTTCTTCATGCTAGCGGGCGAGTGTATGTCTTCGGGCGGCATTACATTACGTATCATTGCTTTCGCACAAACTCGTGTACAGCATTTACGTGGTGGTTTAGGACATGTTGTTATTCTGGCATCAACTATTTTTGGTGCATTAACCGGTTCGGCTGTAGCAGCAACATCAGCTATCGGTAATATGCTGATTCCTGAAATGTCTAAATATCGCTATAACAAAGAGTACGCAGCAGCATTAACAGCAGCAGCTACCGTTCTAGGTAACGTTATCCCACCATCGGGTCTGATGCTGATTTATGCTTATGTTATGAATACATCAGTATCGGCAATGTTCATGGCTGGTATTGTTCCAGGTATTCTTTTCTGTCTCGGTTTAATGTTGGTTAACCGATTCGAAATCCGTAAGTACCCAAATGTTCAGCCAATGGAACGTGCTTCTAAAATAGAACGCCGTAACGTAGCTAAAATGGCATTCTTACCATTATTGACACCGGTTATCATTCTTGGTGGTATCTATGGCGGTATCTTTACTCCAACAGAAGCAGCGGCAGCCGCGGTTGTGTATGCGATTATTTTATCGGTTGTTATTCTGAGAGTAAGTTCTGTAAAAGCGACGTATGCTCTATTTGCAAAAGTAGCCGTTAATGCAGCCGCAGTATTGATTATCGTTGCAGCCGCGAGTGGTTTTGCTTCAGCCATCAGTTTCTCAGGTATTTCTGATGATTTTGCTGCGGTATTCAACGGTATTACATCAGACCCATTATTACTGTTCTTCTTGATGAATATCTTCCTATTCATTATTGGTATGTTCTTAGATGCAGGCCCAGCGATTCTTATCTTTGGCCCAATTCTTGCGCCAATCATGATTAACGCAGGTGTTGACCCAGTACACTTTGGTGTAGTGATGTGTATTAACTTATCAATTGGTCTAGCAACACCGCCAATGGGATTGGTACTGTTCGTTGCTTCAGGTGTGTCAGGTGTACCACTGCAGAAGATTTCTAAGGCAATTCTTCCTTTCCTTGCGATTGAATTCCTAATCATCTTCTTGATTTCATTCTTCCCTGCATTGGTTATCGGTTTACCGAAGCTACTGGGTGTGATGAGCTAGTAACGCGCTATTTAAATACAATAATAAACGCTCACTGAGTGGGCGTAATAAATTAACGTAAGAAATTGAAACAAAGGTAAAATCATGAAAAAGACTCTATTAGCTTTATCAGCAATTGCAGCAATGACTGCAGGTGCAGCCAATGCCGCAAAATACACGTTAACGGTTCCTCACGTAACTAACCTAGATAGCTACAACCACCAATCTCTATTGGTATTTAAAAACTTTGTTGAATCACGTTCAAATGGTGAGATCGAAGTTAAAATCTTCCCGTCAGGTCAGCTATGTAGTAATGCAAAAGAATGTATCCAAGGTATCCAAGCGGGTATTTTTGATTACTTCCAAACAACAGTACCAGAAATGGCTAACTACTGGGCTCCAGTAGGCGCATTTGACTTGCCTTACATGTTACAAAACGACCGTGTTGCTGAATGTGTTTACGACAATGAAAAGCTAATTCAAGATGTTCGTTCTGAGTTCATTAAAAAAGCGCCAAACGTTCGTCTAATGATGATTTCTAACTCTGGTGGTTGGCGTAACATTGCGACGACTAAAAAAGAAGTTAAGTCGCCAGAAGACCTTAACGGTCTGAAGTTACGTACGATCCCTGCAAAAGTACAGCAAGAGCTTGTAAAAGAACTAGGTGCTTCACCAACGCCGATCGCATGGCCTGAAGTATACACTGCACTATCAACGGGTGTTGTAGATGGTACTAAGAATGGTATTACTGATATCACAATGAACCGTTTCCATGAAAGCCTAAACTACATGATTTTAGATGGTCATGCTTACATGGGTGGTGCTTGGGTATTTAACGAAGCTAAATTCCAGTCTTTCCCTGTTGAAATGAAGAAAGTGTTGATTGATGGCGTTGCAGCTCAAAACCAATACCTACGTTCTTACCCTAAACATCGTGAGTTCAACGCTTACGAAGAGTTTAAGAAAGCAGGTGGTAAAATTTACAACCCATCAGTACAAGAAAAAGAAGCATTTAAAACAGCTTCTGCACCAGTTCGTGATTTTTACCTAAAAACAACGGGTGCTGAAGGTCAAAAATGGCTACAACGTTTCGAAACTGAAATCGCTACGTGTGAAGCAAATCTAGATGCAACCTATAATCTACAACTTAACTAATCGATCGCATTAGCAATAGATTGCATTAACAGTAGGTTGTAGCCTATCTATAACCTAACTGTTGTAACGTAATAGCACAGTTATTAATGACAGTTGAGTCGTCTAATCACTGTGTTATTCATCTCGCGTTACATTTTTATATTCGCTTTTATGTCCATAGTTTGGATTAATACACCCAATTTTTTTATCAACACACGTTTGTGTTGAACGATTTTCGAGGATACATCATGCAATTAGTGGTAACTGAACAAGGTTTTACCCTAACTCATAAAAATAAAACTGTGATTGAGCACAGTGTTACGGCACCAGCACTTTTTTTAGGTACTGGTGATGCTAATTACGATATGTATCGTGGTAACTTTGATATTACTGATTACGTATCAGAGCGTGTAGCACTACGTCAATTCAAAGCAGAATCAAGTGAGAATGCACACACAATTACCTTTTCAACAGAAGGTCGTGAAGCGCTTCAGTTCAATATTACTGAAACAGCTGAATCTCGTTTAAAAATCGATTTTAATCTTCTTGATGAAACATTTAACCGTTTTTGGTTACGTGTAGCTGCAACTCAAGAAGAGAAAGTATTTGGTTGTGGTGAGCAAATGACTTACTTCAACCTTCGTGGAAAAAATTTCCCACTATGGTCATCTGAACCAGGTGTTGGACGTAATAAAGACACATACGTAACGTGGCTAGCTGACGTTAATGACAAAGCGGGTGGTGATTACTACACAACTAACTACCCACAACCAACGTTTGTATCAGACAAAAAGTACTTCTGTCATTTACAAACAACAGCGTATGCTGATTTTGATTTTACTCACAACGAATTCCATGAATTACATTGTTTCGGTATCCCTGAGTATTTACTGATTGATGCTGAAGAAAGCTTCACAGATCTAGTGAGTAATATCAGCGATGTATTTGGTCGTCAGCCTCAACTTCCTGATTGGGTTCATGATGGTGTTATCCTTGGCATTCAAGGTGGTACTGATATCACTATCGAAAAAGTAGAAGCAGCAAAAGCAGCAGGCGTTGAAGTTGCTGGTGCTTGGTGTCAGGATTGGCAAGGCATCAAGATGACTTCTTTCGGTAAGCGTCTTCAGTGGGATTGGCAATGGAATAAAGACCTATATCCAGATCTTGATACTAAAATTCATGAGTTAAAAGAGCAGGGTGTTAAATTCCTTGGCTACATTAACCCATATGTTCTTGAAGATTTCCCTCTATACAATGAAGCTCAAGAAAGTGGTTTCCTTGCGACTAAAGAAGATGGTTCAAAGTACGTTGTTGATTTTGGTGAATTCTACTGTGGTGTTGTTGACTTTACTAATCCAGAAGCATGTACTTGGTACAAAGAAGTTATCAAGAAAAACATGATTGATTTTGGCCTTGATGGTTGGATGGGTGACTTTGGTGAATATTTACCAACGGATTGTACGCTAAGCAATGGCGTAAGCGCTGAGATTGAGCATAACCATTGGCCTAAGCGTTGGGCTAAAATCCAACATGAAGCGATTGAAGAATCGGGTAAAACAGATGATATTTTATTCTTCATGCGTGCTGGTGGTACAGGATTCCAAGGTTACTGTCATACATTATGGGGTGGCGATCAATTAGTTGATTGGTGTCTAGATGATGGTTTAGCATCAGTGATTCCTGCTGCACTGTCTTCAGGAATGATGGGTAACAGCATTCACCACAGTGATATTGGTGGTTATACAACACTTCATGGTTGTAAGCGTTCTAAAGAGCTTTTACAGCGTTGGACTGAAATGAATGCATTCACTCCAATTATGCGTTCACATGAAGGTAACCGTCCTGGTGATAATCATCAATTCGATACGGATGCTGAAACATTAGCTCACCTTGCTCGTATGACTAAGATATTTAAGCATCTTAAGCCATATATTAAAGATGCGTGTACTGTTGCTGCAGAAAAAGGTATTCCAGTTCAACGTCCATTATTTATGCATTATGAAAATGATGCAGAGTCTTACGATATTAAATACCAATACTTATTTGGTCGTGATTTATTAGTTGCTCCAGTTTATAACCAAGGTGAAACTAAAAAGAAAGTGTATCTTCCTCAAGATAACTGGGTTCACGTTTGGACGGGTGACGTATTTAATGGTGGTTGGATTGAAGTGGATGCACCAATTGGTCAGCCAGCGGTATTTTATCGCCAAGATGCAGACAATGTAGAATTGTTGTCAAACATTAAAAACTACTAATTAATTAACCGTCAGGTCGGGTGTTTATATTTAACCTGACGGTTACATTAAATTTATAATTAATCGGCTTGGTTTCTCTTTGGCTTGGTTAATATATATCATTTATATTATTTAATGGCTCATTTAATAGAATGTATTTCAATTATTAAAATGACTATTTACTGTACTACAGGGTGTAATTATGGAACTTAATATGCACAAAGTCGGTCTAGGACTTTGGAAAATTGATAAAGAAACATGTGCTGAAACCGTATTTCAAGCAATTAAAGCAGGCTACCGTCACTTAGATAGTGCTTGTGATTACGGCAATGAAAAAGAAGTCGGTCACGGTATTGCTCGCGCGATTGAAGAAGGCGTTTGTACTCGTGCTGATCTATGGGTTACTTCTAAATTATGGAACACTTTCCATGCTCCTGAGCATGTTGAATTAGCACTACAAAAATCATTAGACGATTTAGGTTTAGATTACCTAGATTTATACATGATTCACTTCCCAATTTCCCAAGTGTTTGTTCCATTTGATACTCGTTACCCACCTGAGTGGTTTGCTAACCCAGAAGCGGCAGAACCGAAAATGGAATTTGCAGGTGTGCCTCTTTTCCAAACTTGGGGTGCAATGGAGAAGCTTGTAGACAAAGGGCTGGTTAAGCATATCGGCGTATGTAACTACAACTCTGCATTACTGATGGATCTAATGAGTTACGCTCGTATTAAACCAGCAATGCTTCAAATTGAATCTCACCCATACCTAACTCAAGAGAAGTTAATTACACTAGCGAAAAACCTAGGTATTAGCGTAACGGCATTCTCTCCACTAGGTGCGTTGTCATACCTTGAGTTAAACATGGCTGATGCAACGGAATCTCTTTTAGAGAAAGATGTGGTTAAAGCAGCAGCAGAGCGTGCAGGAAAAACACCTGCTCAAGTTCTACTTCGTTGGGGTGTTCAACGTGGTAATGCTATTATTCCTAAGAGTACTAAACTTGAACGTTTGAAAGAAAATATCAATATTTTTGATTTTGAACTAACTCAAGAAGAAATGGACTCAATTAATGCATTAAATATTAATCGTCGATTTAATGATCCAGGTCATTTCTGTAAAGAAGCCTTTAATACACATTGTCCAATTTACGATTAATCGTAAAT
>JAOICL010000034.1 GCA_028131545.1 Vibrio sp.
GAAGTCATGGCACGCATCAAATCAGAACGGGATCGTTTTGTTGGATTTGTGCTGGAAGGTGTCGATAGCATACCTCAAGAAGATAAGATCTCAGGTTATGCTCATTTTATTGATGAACATACCTTAAAAATCGATGAACATACGACCATCAAAGCGGACCGTATCGTTATCGCAACAGGCTCTAGCCCTAGCTATCCTGCTTTCTGGAATGAACTTGGTGATCGTCTAATTATTAACGATGACGTTTTCAACTGGGATACATTACCAAATAGTGTCGCGGTATTTGGCCCTGGTGTTATTGGATTAGAACTAGGTCAAGCACTTCATCGTTTAGGCGTGGAAGTTAAAGTATTTGGTCTTGGTGGCCAAGTGGGTCCATTAACTGACCCAGAAGTTATGCAGTACGCAACAAGCGCTTTCCAAGACGAATTTTATTTAAACCCTGATGTAAAAATCGAATCAATGAAACGCATTGAGGGTGAAGATAAAGTCGAAATCTTATACCTTAATGATGATCAAGAATTAGAGTCTTTCCATACTGATTTTGTATTAGCTGCAACGGGTCGTCGTGCTAATGTTGATAAGCTAGGCTTAGAAAGCCTGACCATCACGTTGGATGACAAAGGCATACCAGCTGCAGATTACTACACACTGCAAACGTCACTACCCCATATCTTTATTGCTGGTGATGCTAGTAACCAAATACCTCTACTCCATGAAGCAGCGGATCAAGGTAAAATTGCAGGTGACAACGCCGGCAGGTTTCCAGATATTCGAGCAGGGCTAAGAAGAACCCCTATATCGGCTGTATTCAGTGACCCTCAGATTGCGATGGTTGGAGAAACTTATAAGCAATTAACGACTCGTCTGGGCTCATGTGGTTGCTTTGAAACCGGTGAAGTCTCCTTTGAGGGACAAGGGCGTTCACGAGTCATGCTAAAAAACAAAGGTTTACTGCATGTTTATGGTGAACAAGGTAGCGGCCTTTTTCTTGGTGCTGAAATGATGGGGCCAAATGCTGAACACCTAGCACACTTACTTGCATGGGCTCATCAAAATAAAATGACAATTTCAGATATGCTGGATATGCCTTTCTATCACCCAGTCATTGAAGAAGGCATCAGAACTGCATTACGTGATTTAAATGCGAAATTACATTTAGGTCCAGAGACCGTAAAACACTGTCTCGATTGCGGACCTGGCTGTTAGGAGCTCTATTTCTATAAGGCAACAAAAAAGGCTGATAATACAGCCTTTTTTGTGTGGGGTAGACATCTTGACTTACTTGAATTTAAGCAACATTAATTCGCACAATCTCTTTTTCAATAAAGTTAAGTTCTAATGCCACTTCATCACAGGCATGCTGACGAGGACAATGTTCACAGTCTTTTAGTACTTTCTCTGGTAGCAAGGATTTTGACGTCGGTAAGAAGCTTTGCTTCATGAAGAATTCAGGAGTTCTTGTTAGTACAAACACCTTCTTAATCGCCATCTGTTGAGCTTTATCCAGTAAGTATTGAATGATTGCACGCCCTTGACCTTGTCCTTGCCAGCCAGGTTCAACACCAAGAGAGCGAATTTCCGCTAACCCTGAATCATAAACATACAACGACGCACACCCCGTTACCTCACCATGATGCTCTGCAACAGCAAAGGAACCAATATCACGAACCAGTTCATTTCGAGAGCGAGGAAGGTTTTCCCCCATATTAGCCCAATAAGCAACCATGCCTTCCAGCGCTTCGATATCGGTTAAACGAGCAGGACGAACATTGACCGCTGAAGTATCACGATGGCTTAAGCGTTGTTGAGCCTCACTCACCGCAAAAGCAACTTGTTTTGGTGATACACCACCTAAAGCACTTCTCTTCTCTAAACAAGATTCAATGGTCAGAATGTCATATACATCAGATTCAATCACATTAGAAAATACTTTCAGCTGTTCGATTGAAAGTTCTTCTAATGCACACCCTTGATTGATAGCCTCAACAACAGCCACGCCCACAATGTGGTGTGCTTCACGGAAAGGAATGCCCTTCGCGACTAAGTAGTCAGCTAACTCTGTTGAATTTGCATACCCCTGTTTAGCCGCTTCAAGTGTACGCTCACCATTCACTTTGAGACCTTCAAAACAGAGAGCGGCCATTTCCATACAATCATTCCAAGTATCCAAAGCATCAAACAAGCCTTCTTTGTCTTCTTGCATATCTTTGTTATACGCCAATGGCAGTGCTTTCACTGTCATCATCATCCCGGCTAAGGAACCATATACTCGACCAACTTTACCTCGAATTAACTCCAACGCATCTGGGTTCTTCTTTTGTGGCATCAATGATGACCCAGAAGTAACGGTATCTGCTAATTCAATAAAGTTAGATTCACCTGAATTATAAAAGATCATATCTTCAGCTAAGCGAGATAAATGCAGCATTGAAATAGAAGAAACTGACATTAGCTCCATCACATGATCTCTATCAGATACCGAATCTAATGAGTTACGTGTCGCTCGCTGAAAACCTAAGTTATGAGCTAGCTGCTCACGATCCATTGGATAAGCTGTACCCGCTAATGCACCTGAGCCAAGAGGACAAGTATCTAAACGTTGTAACGCATCCGTTAAACGAGAGTAGTCTCGTTCAAACATTTCAACATACGCAAGACACCAATGAGCAAATGTTACTGGCTGAGCACGCTGAAGGTGAGTATAACCAGGAAGAACGGTTGCTTGATGTTCTTGCGCGACTGCTACCATTTTATTCTGTAATCGATCTAGAGTGATCAATAATTGCTGCCCTTGTTGACGACACCATAATTTAAGGTCAGTAGCTACTTGGTCATTACGAGAACGCCCTGTATGTAACTTTTTACCTAAGTCACCGACTTTATTAATCAGTTGCTGCTCAACCCAAGAGTGAATGTCTTCTGCATCTGACTTTAAGATTTGATGCGGGTCTTCCATCACTTCTAGCTTTAATTCATTTAACGCTAATTCTAATTTCTGCTGCTCTTCTTCCGTTAAAACATTTACCGATAACAAAGCTTTAGACCATGCAATTGAACCAACAATATCTTGTTCAGCTAATCGGTAGTCAAAGCGCAATGAATCATTAAAATCTTTGAAACGTGTATCTGCTGCTTGGGTAAATCTACCGCCCCATAATGCCATGGTGTATCTCCTGCCTGTTACTGGCTAAATATTCTAAAACTATAACAACTAAATTGAACTAATAGAGCAAGGAAGAACTTTCTTCCTTGCTTATAAACATTATCTTACTTTTTGCTCTCGTTTAAAGCACGAATACGGCTTGATAGAGAATAAAGGCGAATAAAGCCACCTGCATGACTATGATCATACACGTCATCATCACCAAATGTCGCAAACTCTTCCGAGTATAAGCTGTTATCTGAACGCTTCTTCGTCACTGTCGCATGACCTTTATACAATTTAATAACCACTTCACCATTAACATCTTTCGCAAGTTCGTCTGACGCTGCTAAGATCGATTTACATAATGGTGTAAACCAACGACCATCATAAACAAGGTGAGAAGCTTTAACGCCTAATTCTTCACGGAATTCAAATGATGTTTTATCTAGTACTAGTTGCTCAACAGCACGTAATGCTTCCATCATAATGGTGCCTCCTGGTGTTTCATAACATCCACGAGATTTCATACCAACAAGACGGTTTTCCACAATATCGATTCGACCAACGCCGTGTTTTGCCCCTTTATCATTCAAGTACACCAAAGCGTTATAAGGTGTCATGCGCTCGCCATCCACTTCAACGACTTCACCTTTTTCAACTTTTAATGATACTGATTCAGCAACATCAGGCGCTTCTTCAGGAGAGACTGTCCAATCCCAACAATCAGCATTAGGTTCATTCCATGTATCTTCTAATACACCGCCTTCTGTGGAAATATGCCATGCATTCGCATCACGCGAATAGATTTTTGTTAATGATGCTGAACATTCGATATTACGCTCAGCTAAATAATCTAAACATTGCTCACGACTGACAAGGTCCCATTCACGCCATGGGGCAATAACATGTAAATCAGGTGCTAGAGCGGCAAATGCACCTTCAAAACGCACTTGATCATTACCTTTACCAGTACAACCATGACATAAAGCATCAGCACCAACTTGACGGGCAACTTCAACCTGTGCCTTAGCAATGATAGGACGCGCCATAGAAGTACCTAGAAGGTATTTACCTTCATAATATGCGCCAGTCTTCAATGTAGGGTAAATGTAATCAGCAACCATCTCTTCTTTTAAGTCAACAACATAACAAGAAGACGCACCAGAAGCTTTCGCTTTTTCTTCAATCCCTTCTAGCTCAGCTTCACCCTGACCAACATCAGCTACGAAAGCCACAACTTCACAGTCATAGTTTTCTTTTAACCATGGAATAATCACAGATGTATCTAAGCCACCAGAGTACGCGACAACGACTTTATTTACTTTTATATTACTCATTACATTTCTCCCTGTTTTAGCGCAATGTGACTAAAACTATTGATATTGCGAATCACCTAACGGTGAACATTCAAATTAATTCAATGAAAATTATTGATATTGATTCTCCCTATTGATTAAGGAAGAAATCGAGTTCCTATGCCTTCACCAGCTAATAAAGCCGGTAAGTTTTCTGGCACTTTCCAAGTGGCAACTTCAACTATATTGCCAAGATCCTTTGCTGCTTTTAATGCTGATTGAACTTTTACTATCATGCCATCAGTGATCACACCTTGATCGATTAATATCGTTGCATCGTCTTCGTTCAATGAGGTAATTCGTTCTTTATTACCATCCAGCACGCCAACAACATCCGATAGTAAAATCAATTCTGCATTCAGTGCTTGTGCAACCGCAACTGCTGCTTGATCTGCATTAACATTCATAATTTGGCCATCGGCAGTCAAACCAATGGAACTAATAATCGGTAGAGCCCCTTGAGATAAAATTGCTTTTAGTATCGTTGCATCGCCCATAACGACTTCCCCAACGGCACCAAGCTCTGGGTCCATCTCCGATACTTGACACAAACCACCATCCGCTAAGCACAAACCAACCGCGTTTAAGCCATCTTTAATGGCTTGGCCTTGTAACATTTTATTGGCTGTTCCCGCTAAAGCACCAGCGATGAATGGAATTTGTTCATAGGGTGTCACTCTTAAGCCATTTCGCTTATTTACCGGTAACTGAAGCTTCTCCATCAATTCATCAACCAAATAACCACCACCATGTACGATAGTAATCGGTCTCTTTGATAACATTTGATATTCCGCGATAGCACAAAATAATTGGCTCATCGTAGTCGCATTTTCAGCAGATAAGGCGGCACCGCCTAATTTAATTACTAATGGGGACATATCTTTATACCAGAGCTGTTAAAGGTTCGTAACCATAATGCAGATTAAGGCACTGCATCGCTTGACTAGAAGCCCCTTTTAATAAGTTATCAATGGCAGAAACGACGATGACATGCTGCCCTTGTACTTGGAAGCCAATATCACAGAATGGAGTGAGTTCAACATCTTGAATACGAGGAATGCCTTTTCTAATACGAACAGCTGGCTTGCCATTGTATGCACTTTCAAAGGCTTGAGTAACTTGTTCTGCGGTAACACCATCAGCTAACTTCATCGTTATCGTCGCCAAGATCCCACGCTTAAAGTTGCCTAAATGAGGCGTAAAAATCACATTACGCCCTAGGTGAGAGGCTATTTCCGGTTGATGACGATGATTGAAGATACCATAAGGCTGTAAGCTCACTTCACAAAAGCTGTTGACCATGCTTGCTTTGCGACCCGCTCCAGAAACACCACTCGTCGCATTAATGACAGGCCATTGTGTTATATCAAGTAAATTCGCTTCGACTAATGGCTTAATCGCAAGCTGTGAAGCCGTCGGATAGCAGCCAGCTACAGCAACTAAAGGACTAGACTTGATAGATTCTTCATTCCATTCAGCAAGTCCATAAGCGGCTTTATCAAGCCATGCTGCATGTTTATGCTCAAAACCATAAAAATCTTGATAAAAACTTTCTTGCTTAACGCGATACGCACCAGATAAATCAAAGACTTGGCAGTCATTCTCAAGGAAAGTAGGAGCAAGGTCATGGCTAACTTCATGGGCTGTTGCAAGAAAAACAACATCGCTTTCTTTGGCTACCGATTCAACATTGGTTAACGGTTGAACAGGCATAGAAATAAGACCCGTCAACTTTCCATGTAAATTTGAAATGCATTTCCCAGCATCTACACTGTTGGCTGATACGTATAGTCCTGATAAAACCAAGTTAGGGTGCTTTTTCACCATCAGAGCTAACTCTGCTCCCGTATATCCACTTGCGCCAATGATGGTCGTTTTTAACATTTTCAACATCCTGTCTCGATAAATGTTTATTCTTAAAGCTTACTACTATTCTGAGTGCTATCGCAATAAAAATGATTTTTTATTCATATTAACTGAGTTATTATGTTTTACATTGAAGCGTTAACACTGTCAACTAAGAGATAAAAAATACCATGGAATTACCAAATTTTATTGAAGTCTATCGCGGCTTGATATCTACATCGTCGATCAGTTCTACAGACTCAAGTTGGGATGAAGGTAATAAAGCCGTTATTACGATGATGGCGAGTTGGTTAGAAGATATGGGCTTTCAAATAGACATCACTGAAGTTGAGCCTGGAAAATTTAATCTCCTAGCTAAAAAAGGACAAGGTGAAGGGGGGTTATTGCTGGCTGGACATTCGGATACGGTTCCCTTTGATCAAGGTCGTTGGAACTACGAACCGCACGCATTAACAGAAGATAACAATCGCTTCTATGGTCTCGGTACCGCTGATATGAAAGGTTTCTTTGCCTTTGTTATTGAAGCCGTTAAAAAAGTGGACTGGAGCACACAAAGCAAACCACTGTATATATTGGCTACTTGTGATGAAGAAACCACCATGCTAGGAGCTCGACATTTTAGTGATCATACCCCAATAAAACCGGACTATTGCATAATCGGAGAACCAACCAGTCTAAGCCCCGTTTATGCGCACAAGGGTCATATCTCTAATGCCATTAGAGTCACTGGCCGTTCAGGGCATTCGTCTGATCCCGCTTTAGGAATTAATGCCATTGAAATCATGCATGAAGTGATGTCTGCTATGATGCAGCTTCGTGATCGCTTGATAAAAGACTATCAACACCCTGGTTTTGCGATTCCATCTCCGACACTAAACCTAGGACATATCCATGGCGGTGACAGTGCCAATCGTATTTGTGGCTGCTGCGAACTGCATTATGATGTTCGACCATTACCAGGTATGAGCTTAGATGGATTAGATGACCTATTACAAAGTGCCCTATCTACCCTTGAAGAAAAGTGGCCAGGGTTATTGTCTATTACTGCTCTCCATGTCCCTATACCAGGCTTTGAATGTGCTCGTGATAATCCTTTTATCTCAGAAATGGGGGAAATATGTGAAACAGAGCCTAAAACAGTCAACTACTGTACAGAAGCACCATTTTTGCAAAACCTTTGCCCAACATTAGTCATGGGGCCAGGCTCAATTGATCAAGCTCATCAGCCCGATGAATTTTTGGCTTTTGAGTTTATTGAACCAACGATAAACATACTCTCGAAGACAATGCATAAATATTGTTTCTAAAAGAAAGATCATTGCACTGATTTTTTATTCATCGCATGATTCTTAGACCACTACTTCTTAAGTTACTATTATCTGTATCTATTCGTTATTAGTGGTCTTTTTTTCCCTTTCTCATTTCCTCTTATTCACGAAATGATGATAAAAATATACGCATCCCATATCACACCAAGATTAGACCTCAATTGTTAACAATATGTAACTATCATACAGGTTTAACCATATATTATAAATATACCCTCTATTTGCTCCCAAAATTGAATGTAAAACACACATATAGTTTGACTTAGCTGCTGTTTTTTGACTAGATGGGGTATTAATAAGGATTTTAAATGTAATAAAATTACAAAGGACAAGATGATGGATCAGAACTATTCAGCATTAAAAAGCAATGTCAGTATGCTCGGAAAGCTACTCGGAAATACCATTCATGATGCTAACGGCGCTGCAACATTAGAAAAAGTAGAAACCATTCGTCAACTATCTAAATCAGCACGTAAAGGTAATGAAGACGCTCGAAACACATTAGTTGATACGATAAAAAACCTTTCTAATGAAGAATTGACTCCGGTTGCTCGCGCTTTCAACCAATTCTTAAACCTCACAAATATCGCTGAACAATACCATACGATTTCTCGCCACACAGAAGATTCAGCCTGCTGCGAACCCGATCCGATTCATACTTTGTTTGAAAAACTGACTCACAACAATGTCAAATCATTGGATATTGTTTCTGAAGTCAAGAATTTAAACATTGAGTTAGTCCTAACAGCTCACCCTACTGAAATTAATCGACGTACCTTTATCAATAAATTGGTTAAGATTAATGAATGCTTATTCAAGCTTGACCTTTCTGATATCACAGCGAAAGAAAGAGCAAAAACAGAGCGTCGCTTAAAGCAACTTATCGCTCAAAGCTGGCATTCAGATGATATCCGCCAGCAGCGCCCAACACCACTTGATGAAGCTAAATGGGGACTCGCCGTCATTGAGAGTTCCTTATGGGAAGCCGTGCCTGAATTTTTAAGAGATTTAGATGATAAGCTCAAAACATTTGCTGATGTTGGCTTGCCACTTGATGCTCGCCCTGTGCACTTTTCATCTTGGATGGGAGGAGATCGAGATGGGAACCCATTTGTCACGCACAAAGTGACACGTGAGGTGTTACTTCTCTCACGTAGCAAAGCAGCAGAGCTATACATTCAAGATATGAATGAGCTGATCAGTGAGTTGTCGATGACTCAGAGTAATGAAACGGTGAATGCGCTCGCTGGGTCCACTTCTCATGAGCCGTATCGAGCAATATTAAAGAACCTAAGATCTCAATTAGAAGAATCACAGACAATTTGGGAAGCTAAGTTGAATGGTGAAGATATCACCAAGAAAGCACCCATACAGCAACCAGAACAACTATGGGATCCATTACACGCATGTTACCAATCATTACATGAGTGTGGTATGGGAGTGATCGCCGATGGTTCTTTACTCGATACTCTCAGACGCGTAAAAGCATTTGGCGCACACTTAGTTCGATTAGATGTTCGTCAAGAAAGCACTCGACATGCTGAAGCATTATCTGAATTAACTCGTCACTTAGGTATTGGTGACTACATGCAATGGAGTGAGCAAGATAAAATTGCTTTCCTAACGACAGAATTAAGCTCTAAACGTCCATTACTCCCTCGTGATTGGAAACCTTCGGAGAATACACAAGAAGTCTTCGATACTTGTCGTATTATTGCAAGCCAACCTCGTAGTGCTTTTGGTGCTTATGTTATATCAATGGCACGCACAGCTTCTGACGTTCTTGCTGTTCACTTATTATTACAAGAATCTGGTTGCCCTTATCGTCTTGATGTTTGCCCTCTCTTTGAAACTCTAGATGACCTCAATAATGCGGAATCTGTAATAAAGCAACTAATGAATATTGACCTCTACAGAGGGTTCATTCAAAATCATCAAATGGTTATGATTGGTTATTCAGATTCAGCAAAAGATGCTGGTGTCATGGCTGCGGGTTGGGCTCAATACACGGCAATGGATAAGTTAGTCAAAGTTGCTGATGCGGAAGGCGTAGAATTAACGTTATTCCATGGTCGTGGAGGGAGCGTTGGTCGCGGCGGAGCACCAGCTCACGCTGCTCTGTTATCTCAGCCACCAAAAAGCTTGAAAGGCGGATTAAGAGTAACAGAACAAGGAGAAATGATTCGCTTTAAATTAGGCCTCCCTGAAATAGCTCAAAATAGCTTTAATCTTTATGCAAGTGCTATTTTAGAAGCTAACCTTTTGCCGCCACCGGAGCCAAAAAAGGATTGGCGCGATCTAATGGAAGTCCTATCACAAGTAAGCTGTGAAGCTTATAGAAATGTGGTACGTGGTGAATCTGACTTTGTTCCATACTTCCGTCAAGCCACGCCTGAATTGGAGCTAGGGAAACTTCCTCTAGGTTCAAGACCTGCGAAGCGTAATCCTAAAGGAGGCGTTGAAAGCCTAAGAGCGATTCCATGGATCTTCTCATGGAGTCAAAACCGTTTAGTTCTGCCGGCTTGGCTAGGTGCAGGTGAAGCAATTCAACATTCTATCGATACTGGTCATGAAGCATTGCTTGAAGAGATGTGTCGTGAATGGCCATTTTTCTCAACTCGGTTAGGTATGCTTGAAATGGTTTATTCGAAATGCAGCGCGAGTATTTCACGTTATTACGATGAACAGTTAGTTGACCCTAAATTGATCCCGCTAGGCGACAAGCTACGTAATCAACTAAATAAAGATATCCAAGTCGTTTTAAATGTCGAAAACAATGAAAACTTAATGCAAAGTGATCCATGGGGATTAGAATCCATTCGCTTACGTAATGTCTATATCGAACCATTAAATATGCTGCAAGCTGAGCTTCTATGCCGAACTCGAGAGAGCGAAGAAGTCAGTCCAGAATTAGAGCAAGCACTAATGGTTACGATTGCAGGCATTGCTGCTGGTATGCGTAATACTGGATAGTAATACCTTGAAGTAATACCTTGAAGTAATACCTTGAAGTAATACCTTGAAGTAATACCTCGAAGTAATACCTTGAAGTAATACCTCGAAGTAACTTCCCTCCGATTAGCGCCATGATCAATAACGGTCAGGCGCTAATACTTTATGAAATCAAGCAAATATCACCTTTCCCTCTGAGATTCCTCTGCTATCTATTTTCCCTATCAATAAAAATGCGACTTAGTGCAAGTTTTAATGCAAATGAACTACACATATTCCTTACATGTCATATAGTGAAGTGTTAGAAGGGCTTGATTTTTTATACATTTATTAGTCAGTGCCTCTATGGAAGAAAAGAAATTCTAAATTCTCACCTTTAACAAATTAAAGAATTTATTCTCTTCCCGTATTGTTGCAGCATCACTATATATTTCATCATAATAAGCTGCGAATGACGTTGGCCAAGGGCTGAACAAAGCTCTATGAGACTTTGTTGTTTATAGTTAACTCACCGCACCTAAAGAAGTGCAGGGAAGCTAGTGTTCTTTCATTTACAATAATTTGGATATAAAAATGTCGTTACCACACGTTATATTAACTGTTCTAAGTACTCGCAATGCCACGGGTTATGATATTACAAAAGAGTTTTCTTCAAGCATTGGTTATTTTTGGAAAGCAAGCCACCAACAAGTTTATCGTGAACTCAATAAAATGGCCGTCAATGAATATGTAACTTGTGTTCTTGAGCCTCAAGAAGGGAAACCAGATAGAAAGGTTTACTCTATCACTGAAGCAGGACGAGCCGCTCTACGCGAATGGTTCCAAAAGCCAACATCACATAATGCAGTACGTGATGAGTTCTCTGCGAAGCTTATGGCGTGCTCTGTTGAAACATCTCCTTCTTTCCAACACAACCTTGTTGAGTTAATTGAAGAGTCTCGTCGTTTCTTAACACACTTCAAAGAACTTGAAGCAACAGAGTATGCAAATAAAGATAACTTGGATAAAACACAGCGTATCGAACTATTAACATTACGTCGTAATATGTTTATCCGTGAAGCATGGATTGAATGGGCTGAAGAAGTTGTTTCTGAACTTCAAGAGATTGAATCAATTCAAGCTTAAAAATCGATAAAACAATAAAAAAGCCCATATGCTAAATATGGGCTTTTTTATTGTTTTTTATTTAGTGAATCGCTAATCATTTGATTAATCACCTTGTGTTTATTGTTCTAAAACAATGCATAACATCAATTTAAAAGCAAAAACAAAAAGGCACCTAATCAATAGGTGCCTTTTGATTACTAACTAAGTAGCTTTATTCGTCAGCAGAGAAACCTGCATTAAGAAGTGCAGCTAGGTTATCTGTTGCTTGTTCAGCAGATGGACCTTTCTCTTCTTCAAGACGCTTAGCTTGACGCTCTTGGTGATACGCAAAACCCGTACCTGCTGGAATCAAACGACCAACAATTACGTTCTCTTTCAAGCCACGTAACTCATCACGCTTACCAGAGACTGCAGCCTCAGTAAGAACTCGAGTTGTTTCTTGGAAAGATGCTGCTGAGATAAACGATTCTGTAGAAAGCGATGCTTTCGTAATACCTAATAGTTCACGCTCAAAACGAGCAGGTTCTTTGCCCTCATTTTCAAGATCACGGTTTGCAATCTTAACTTGAGCATATTCAAGCTGTTCACCTGGTAAGAAAGTAGAATCACCCGCATGAGTAATTGTACACTTACGTAGCATTTGACGAACGATAGTTTCGATGTGCTTATCGTTAATCTTTACGCCTTGTAAACGGTAAACTTCTTGAACTTCATTAGCAATGTATTCAGTTACAGCATTGATACCACGTAAACGTAAGATATCATGTGGCGTTTCCGGACCATCAGCAATAACATCACCACGTTCAACACGTTCACCTTCGAACACGTTCAACTGACGATGCTTAGGTACCATCTCTTCGTATGCCTCACCACCTTCACGGGCAATGATTAAACGACGCTTACCTTTCGTCTCTTTACCGAAGCTAACCATACCAGTGTGCTCAGCAAGAATTGCTGGCTCTTTTGGTTTACGCGCTTCAAATAAATCAGCAACTCGAGGAAGACCACCCGTGATATCTCGGTTACCGCTCGATTTTTGAGGAATACGAGCTAATGTGTCACCAATACCAACTTCAGCACCATCTTCAATGTTAACAATCGCTTTACCAGGTAAGAAGTAATGAGCTGGCATATCTGTACCAGGGATCATAACATCATTACCTGCAGCATCGACAAGTTTGATAGCTGGACGCATATCTTTACCTGCTGCTGGACGTGCTGCTGCATCGGTTACTTCACTTGAAGATAGACCTGTTAAATCATCAGTCTGACGAGCAACAGTAACACCATCAATCATATCAACAAATTGGATGCGACCCGCTACTTCAGTAATGATTGGTAACGTGTGAGCTTCCCAGTTTGCAATGACTTCACCAGAATCAATATGAGCATCATCACCTTTGTTCAAGATAGAACCGTAAGGAAGTTTATGCTTCTCTTTCGTACGACCAAATTCATCTATAATAGTTAATTCAGATGCACGAGAAGTGATAACAAGTTTGCCTTCTTTGTTCGTAACGAACTTAGCATTGTTCAGTTTAACCGAACCCTTGTTTTTAATCTGGATACTATTTTCTGCTGCTGCTGTTGATGCTGCACCACCGATGTGGAAAGTACGCATTGTTAACTGAGTACCTGGTTCACCGATAGACTGAGCCGCAATAACACCAACTGCTTCACCTTGGTTCACTAGGTGACCACGAGCAAGATCTCGACCATAACACAGAGCACAACAACCGAAGTCAGCATTACAGCTTACGACTGAGCGAACTTTAATTGTATCGACTGAGTTTTCATCAATGATTTGACACCATTTCTCATCAATCAAAGTGTTACGAGGGATCAGAACATCTTCTGTACCTGGTTTAACAACGTCTTCAGCTACAACACGACCAAGAACTAGCTCTGTTAATGGAACCTTAACATCACCACCTTCAATGTGCGGCATCATTTGAATGCCATCAGAAGTACCACAATCATGAGTAGTTACAACAACATCCTGCGCTACATCAACCAAACGACGAGTTAAGTAACCCGAGTTTGCTGTTTTCAATGCTGTATCGGCAAGACCTTTACGCGCACCGTGCGTTGAGATGAAGTACTGAAGTACGTTCAGGCCTTCTTTAAAGTTTGCAGTGATCGGAGTTTCGATGATCGAGCCATCTGGTCGTGCCATTAGGCCACGCATACCAGCTAGCTGACGAATCTGAGCTGCAGAACCACGAGCGCCCGAGTCAGCCATCATATAAATACTGTTAAATGACTCTTGCTCTTCCTCTTCGCCATCACGGTTAATTACCGTTTCAGACGAAAGGTTAGACATCATTGCCTTAGCAACACGTTCGTTAGTCGAAGCCCAGATATCGATAACTTTGTTATAACGTTCACCGGCTGTTACAAGACCAGATTGGTACTGCTCTTGAATTTCACGCACTTCTTCTTCTGCTGCTGAGATTTCAGTGTATTTCGCATCAGGTACAACCATATCGTCGATACCAACAGAAACACCTGATAATGCTGCATAAGCAAAACCTGTGTACATGATTTGGTCAGCAAAAATAACAGTATCTTTCAAACCAAGCTTACGGTATGCCTCGTTAAGAAGGTGAGAAATTTGTTTCTTACCTAACTTTTGGTTAACGATGCTGTATGGCAGGCCAGAAGGTACGATTTGCCATAACATTGCTCGCCCGATAGTCGTATCTACTAATTTTGTTTCAGTAGTGCTATTACCATCTTCATCAACAACAGTTTCAGTAATACGAACTTTAACTCTAGCGTGTAACTCTGCTTGTTTTGTACGGTATGCTTTCTCAGCTTCTGCTGAGCTAGCTAAGTACATGCCTTCGCCTTTCACGTTGATCTTATCACGTGTCATGTAGTACAAACCTAATACAACGTCCTGAGAAGGTACGATGATCGGGTCACCTGATGCTGGAGACAGAATGTTATTTGTCGACATCATCAGTGTACGAGCTTCTAGCTGAGCTTCTAGCGTTAACGGTACGTGTACCGCCATTTGGTCACCATCGAAGTCGGCGTTGTAAGCAGCACAAACAAGTGGGTGAAGCTGAATAGCTTTACCTTCGATTAGCACAGGCTCAAATGCTTGAATACCAAGACGGTGAAGAGTTGGAGCTCGGTTTAAAAGCACTGGGTGTTCACGGATAACATCATCTAAGATATCCCAAACAACCGCTTCTTCACGCTCAACCATTTTCTTAGCAGCTTTGATCGTAGTCGCAAGGCCACGGCTCTCTAATTTGCTATAAATAAATGGTTTAAATAGCTCAAGTGCCATTTTCTTTGGTAGACCACACTGGTGTAAACGTAAGTATGGACCCACTGTGATTACAGAACGACCAGAGTAATCTACACGCTTACCAAGAAGGTTCTGACGGAAACGACCTTGCTTACCTTTAATCATATCAGCAAGTGATTTTAAAGGACGCTTATTTGAACCAGTGATTGCACGACCACGACGACCATTATCTAATAACGCATCAACAGATTCTTGTAACATACGCTTTTCGTTACGTACAATAATATCCGGAGCAGCTAGCTCTAAAAGGCGCTTAAGACGGTTGTTACGGTTAATCACTCGACGATATAAGTCGTTTAGATCAGATGTTGCAAAACGGCCACCATCTAGCGGAACTAGAGGGCGAAGATCTGGCGGAAGTACTGGTAAAACAGCAAGAATCATCCACTCTGGGTTATTGCCAGATTGGATAAATGATTCTACTAACTTCAGACGCTTCGTGATCTTCTTACGCTTAGTTTCAGAGTTAGTCGTTTCTAACTCTTCGCGCATCATTTCGATTTCAACTTCTAGATCCATAGAGCGAAGAAGATCTTGGATTGCTTCAGCACCCATCTTCGCAGTGAATTCATCACCCCACTCTTCTAAGCGATCTAAGTATTCTTCTTCCGTTAGCATCTGACTCTTTTCAAGATCAGTCATACCTGGTTCTGTAACCACGTACATTTCGAAATAAAGAACACGTTCGATATCACGTAAAGGGATATCCATTAATAGACCGATACGAGAAGGCAATGATTTTAAGAACCAAATATGCGCTACTGGAGAAGCCAATTCGATATGACCCATACGATCACGACGAACTTTAGTTTGTGTAACTTCTACGCCACACTTCTCACAGATAACACCACGGTGCTTTAAACGCTTGTATTTACCACAAAGACATTCATAGTCTTTTACTGGGCCAAAAATACGCGCACAAAACAAGCCGTCACGCTCAGGTTTGAACGTACGATAGTTAATTGTTTCTGGTTTTTTAACTTCACCAAAAGACCATGAACGAATCATGTCAGGTGAAGAAAGACCGATTTTGATAGCATCAAATTCTTCGGTCTTATGCTGTGCTTTTAGAAAGTTTAATAAGTCTTTCACAATCCGCTCCTATAAGGAGTTAAAAGGGCTTGCCTCCGAAAAGACAAGCACCTTTCTACCGATAATCTTATCCTATGGAAAAGATTACTCTTTGTCTTCTAACTCGATGTTAATACCTAATGAGCGAATCTCTTTCAACAATACATTGAATGATTCTGGCATACCAGGCTCCATTGAGTGACTACCATCTACGATGTTTTTGTACATCTTAGTTCGGCCGTTAACATCATCCGATTTAACTGTTAGCATTTCTTGTAGAGTGTAAGCTGCACCGTATGCTTCAAGTGCCCATACTTCCATCTCACCGAAACGCTGACCACCAAACTGAGCTTTACCACCTAGAGGCTGCTGCGTTACTAAGCTATAAGAGCCTGTTGAACGAGCATGCATCTTGTCATCAACAAGGTGGTTCAGTTTTAGCATGTACATGTAGCCAACTGTAACAGGACGCTCAAAAGCATCACCTGTACGGCCATCAAATAATGTCAACTGACCAGATTCAGGTAAATCACCTAATACAAGCAGGTCTTTAATTGAACGCTCTGTAGCACCATCAAAAACCGGAGTTGCGATCGGAAGACCGCCTTTTAGGTTTTTAATTAGTGTACGAACTTCATCATCTGATAATGCACTAACATCTATCTTTTGACGGGTATCGCCAAGATCATAAACCTTTTGTAAGAACTCACGGAACTTAGCTAGTTCCTGCTGTTCTTTAACCATTTGGTTGATCTTGTCACCAATACCTTTAGCTGCCAAGCCTAAGTGAACTTCGAGGATCTGACCGATGTTCATACGTGATGGTACACCCAGTGGGTTTAACACGATATCAACTGGTTGACCTTTTTCATCGTATGGCATGTCTTCAACAGGGTTAATCTTAGAGATTACACCTTTGTTACCGTGACGGCCGGCCATCTTATCACCAGGCTGAATACGACGCTTAACGGCTAGATATACTTTTACAATTTTAAGTACACCTGGTGCTAAGTCATCACCTTGAGTGATCTTACGACGTTTCGTTTCGAACTTCTTATCAAAGTCAGTTTTAAGCTCTTCGTATTGCTCAGCTAATTGTTCTAGTTGAGCTTGAAGTGCATCATCTTCTACAGATAACTCTAACCACTTTTTAGCGCTTATCGTATCCAGTCTTGCTTCCGCAATCCCACCCTGTAAAAGAACCGCTTTAACTCGAGCTAGAAGACCACCTTCAAGAATTTGGAACTCTTCAGTGATGTCTTTCTTCGCTTCTTTTAATTGCATCTGTTCGATTTCAAGTGCACGCTTATCTTTTTCAACGCCATCACGAGTGAAGACTTGAACATCGATAATCGTACCTGAAACTGAATTTGGTACACGCAAAGAAGTATCTTTAACATCAGATGCTTTTTCACCGAATATTGCACGCAGTAGCTTTTCTTCAGGAGTTAGCTGAGTTTCACCTTTTGGCGTTACTTTACCAACTAGGATGTCACCACCCTGTACTTCTGCACCAATATAAACAACACCCGATTCGTCAAGCTTAGATAAAGCAGACTCACCTACATTTGGGATGTCAGCTGTAATCTCTTCTGAACCAAGTTTGGTATCACGAGCAACACACGACAGTTCTTGAATATGAATCGTAGTAAAACGGTCTTCTTGAACTACACGCTCTGAAACTAGGATCGAATCCTCAAAGTTATAACCGTTCCAAGGCATGAATGCGATGCGCATGTTTTGACCAAGAGCAAGCTCGCCAAGATCCGTAGATGGACCATCAGCTAAAACATCCCCTTTCAATACAGGTTCACCTGGCATCACACATGGACGCTGGTTAATACATGTATTTTGGTTCGAACGCGTATATTTAGTTAAGTTGTAAATATCGATGCCAGCTTCACCAGGAACCAATTCATCATTATTTACTTTAACAACGATACGTGATGCATCAACAGATTGAACTGTACCGCCACGTTTAGCGACTGCAGTTACACCTGAGTCAACTGCGATGTTACGCTCAATACCAGTACCGACTAATGGCTTATCAGCTCTTAGTGTTGGTACTGCTTGACGTTGCATGTTCGCCCCCATTAGGGCGCGGTTTGCATCATCGTGCTCAAGGAATGGAATCAATGAAGCAGCAATAGATACAACCTGGTTTGTTGCAACGTCCATGTAATTAACGTGTTCACATGGGTGTAAGCCAGATTCACCATTCTGACGAGCAGTGATCAGTTCTTCAGCAAAACCACTCTCTGCTGTTAAAACTGTATTCGCCTGAGCGATAACGTATTGACCTTCCTGAATCGCAGATAGGTAGTCAACTTCATCGGTAACGATACCATCAACAACTCGACGGTAAGGTGTTTCTAAGAATCCAAATTCATTACAACGAGCAAACGCTGACAATGAGTTAATTAGACCGATGTTTGGTCCTTCAGGTGTTTCGATAGGACATAAACGACCATAGTGCGTTACGTGAACATCTCGAACTTCAAAACCAGCACGCTCTCGCGTTAAACCACCCGGGCCTAATGCGGAAATACGACGTTTGTGAGTTACTTCAGATAACGGGTTGTTTTGGTCCATAAACTGAGATAACTGTGAAGAACCAAAGAATTCTTTAACCGCGGCAGAAATTGGCTTAGCATTGATTAAATCTTGAGGCATGATGCTATCAAGATCACCTAAACTTAAGCGTTCTTTTACTGCACGTTCAACTCGAACTAGACCAACTCTAAATTGGTTCTCAGCCATTTCGCCGACGCTACGAATACGGCGGTTACCAAGGTGATCAATATCATCAACCACGCCTTTACCGTCACGAATAGCAATAAGCTTACGCATAACAGCAATAATATCTGTTTCGTCAAGCGTCGCTTGGCCTTGAGCATCTTCACGTTCAATAGAGCTGTTAAATTTCATTCGACCTACGGTCGATAGATCATAACGGTCACCAGAGAAGAATAAGCTTTCGAACAGTGATTCTGCAGCTTCTTTCGTTGGTGGCTCACCTGGTCGCATCATGCGGTAGATCTCAACTAATGCAGAGATACGGTCAACCGTGCTGTCGATACGTAAAGTATCTGACATGTATGGACCATGATCTAAATCATTAGTAAACAACACTTCAAGAGACTTGTAACCCGCTTGAGATAGGTTGGCTAATGCTTCTAAGCTAAACTCTTGGTTAGCTGAAACAATTAACTCTCCAGTTTCTTGGTTAACATAATCTTTAGAAGCAACCTTACCTACAATGTATTCTACAGGTACTTCGATGTGCTCGATGCCATCTTTTTCTAGTTGGCGAATATGACGAGCTGTAACACGACGGCCTTGCTCAACATAAGTGTTGCCTTCAGCTGTAATATCAAAACTTGCAGTTTCACCACGCAAACGCTCAGGAACAAGTTCCATATGTAACGTTTGCTCGCGAACTTCAAAGTTCACTTTTTCGAAGAAGGTATCTAAGATCTCTTCTGTTGTCTTACCTAATGCGCGCAAAATAATTGACGCAGGAAGCTTACGGCGACGGTCAATACGTACGTATAAGTTATCTTTAGGGTCGAATTCGAAGTCTAACCATGAACCACGGTAAGGAATAACGCGTGCGTTATATAAGACTTTACCTGATGAATGAGTTTTACCCTTATCGCTGTCAAAGAACACACCTGGGCTTCTATGCAGCTGTGATACGATAACCCTCTCGGTACCGTTAATTACGAAAGTACCATTATCAGTCATGAGTGGAATTTCACCCATGTAGACTTCTTGCTCTTTAATGTCTTTTACAGTACCTGCTGGTGCTTCTTTATCATAAACAACAAGACGCAGTTTAACGCGTAACGGTTTTGAATAAGTTACACCACGTATTTGACATTCTTTGACGTCAAATACAGGCTCACCAAGACGATAGCTAACGTATTGCAGCTCTGAATTGCCGTTGTAGCTTTGAATAGGAAATACAGATCGAAAAGCAGCTTCTAGGCCATACTGACCTTCAGGATCTTGTTCGATAAATTTATCGAACGAATCAAGCTGAATCGATAACAAGTATGGGATGTCCAGGACTTGTGGGCGAGTACCAAAGTCCTTACGGATGCGCTTTTTCTCGGTATAAGAGTAAACCATGGGGTTCCTCAGCTTGCTGATAAGTGACCCAAACCACCTCGAGTAAGAGGTAGTGACTAATAACACTGTTTTAGTGTAGTAACACATAGTCGCATTCATCAACTATGTATTTTTGCTCAGTAAGGCGAATAAAACAGTAGGAAAAAATCGACCCTACCTTACAGCGCAAAAAGGCTGATGGTTAATTAACCACCAGCCAAAAGCCTTTCGGCTATGAAATTAAGTAATAATTACTTAACTTCAACAGTAGCACCAGCTTCTTCTAGTTGTGCTTTAAGTGCTTCAGCTTCATCTTTCTCGATGCCTTCTTTTAGAGGTGCTGGAGCGCTGTCAACTAGACCTTTCGCTTCTTTAAGACCTAGGCCAGTTGCGCTACGTACTGCTTTGATAACAGAAACTTTGTTACCGCCGATAGCAGTTAGGATTACGTCAAACTCAGTTTGCTCAGCAGCAGCTTCAGCAGCAGCACCGCCAGCAACAACAGCTGCAGCAGCCGTTACGCCGAATTTTTCTTCCATAGCTTCGATAAGTTCAACAACTTGCATTACAGACATTTCTGCAACTGCGTCTAGGATTTGCTCGTTAGTGATAGACATAACAATTCTCTTTTAAATCAACAATTAAATTTTTAAGCAACCAGTAAAAAGTTCGGCTTATGCCGCTTCTTCTTTTTGATTACGGATAGCATCAATAGTACGTACAAGTTTACCAGCTGAAGCTTCTTTCATGCACATCATTAGGCGTGCAATAGCTTCATCGTAAGTTGGTAGCGTTGCTAGTACTTCTGCGTCAGTTAGAGTGCCTTCAAATGCAGCAGCTTTAACCTCGAATTTAGCATTTTCTTTAGCGAAGTCTTTAAAAAGACGTGCTGCAGCACCTGGGTGCTCATTTGAAAATGCGATCAGAGTAGGACCTGTAAAAGTGTCTGTTAGACACTCATAGTCAGTACCCTGAACTGCACGGCGTGCAAGAGTATTACGAACAACTTTCACATAAACACCCGCTTCACGAGCTTGTTTACGTAGAGAAGTCATCGCGCCTACTTCAACGCCACGAGAGTCAGCTACAACTGCAGAAAGTGCACCACTGGCTGCTTCGTTGACTTCAGCAACAATTGCTTTTTTGTCTTGAAGGTTTAAAGCCATTTTGGATTTACTCCTGGTTGTCGTTACACCACCTATATTCAAAATAAATATAGGAGTTAAAAAGGTGCATCCCCAGAAGAAAGTTACCTATAAATGTCTACCAAAGTATTTTATACATTAGTAATGTAAATATAGAGCTTTCTGTCGGGTTCGGGCACCATCTACGCAGGATAATTAAGTTTACATCGCATAAATGTGATGTGAACACCTACGGTCTTGGACGGAAGCTGTCATCAAATTATAAAAATTTAAATTTCAGTCCCAACCACATTAATTAGGCGCAAAATTATACACTAACTTTGCACCTATGTAAAACTAATTACGCTTTAGTGTCCAGTGTAGACTGATCAACTGAAACGCCAGCACCCATTGTAGTAGAGATGCTGATTTTCTTCAGGAAAACACCTTTCGCTGAAGATGGCTTCGCTTTTTTCAGAGCAACTAGAAGAGCTTCTAAGTTCTCTTGTAATTGGTTAGTTTCAAAAGAAACCTTACCAATTGTAGTATGAACGATACCATTTTTGTCGTTACGGTAACGAACCTGACCTGCTTTTGCATTTTTAACTGCAGCAGCAACATTAGGTGTTACAGTACCAACTTTAGGGTTTGGCATAAGACCGCGAGGACCTAGGATTGTACCTAGTTGACCTACAACACGCATCGCATCTGGAGAAGCAACAACTACATCAAAGTTTAGTTCGCCCTTCTTCACTTGCGCTGCAAGATCTTCCATACCAACGATATCTGCACCAGCTTCTTTAGCTGCTTCAGCATTTGCACCTTGAGTGAATACAGCTACTCGTACTTCACGACCAGTACCGTGCGGTA
The DNA here is from genome assembly GCA_028131545.1 of Vibrio sp. Taxonomy (GTDB): domain Bacteria; phylum Pseudomonadota; class Gammaproteobacteria; order Enterobacterales; family Vibrionaceae; genus Vibrio. The sequence continues at coordinate 22,257 of JAOICL010000034.1, forward strand.
GTACAGTTGCACCACGAACGTTTTGATCAGATTTACGAGCATCGATACCTAGGTTTACAGCAACGTCTACAGATTCAACAAACTTTGCTGTCGCTAGTTCTTTAAGAAGAGCAACTGCTTCGTTTATTTCGTATTCTTTTGTTACAATCACTTTTTCACGGATTGTACGCATGCGCTTAGTTAGTTTTGCCATGATATTAACCCTCTACCACTAGGCCCATTGAACGGGCAGTACCAGCGATAGAACGTTTCATCGCTTCGATGTCTGAACCAGTCATATCTGCAGCTTTTGTTTCTGCGATTTCTTGGATTTGAGCATCAGTAACTGTACCAACTTTCTCAGTGTTTGGACGACCTGAGCCAGACTTAACGCCTGCAGCTTTCTTAAGAAGAACTGCTGCTGGTGGAGTCTTAGTTACGAACGTGAAAGAACGATCGCTGTATACAGTAATAACAACTGGAGTCGGTAAACCTTTCTCAACAGATTCTGTTTTTGCGTTGAACGCTTTACAGAATTCCATGATGTTTACACCGTGTTGACCTAATGCTGGACCAACTGGTGGACTTGGGTTTGCCATACCAGCAGCAACTTGTAGCTTGATATAAGCTTCAACTTTCTTAGCCATGATTTATTCCTACTTTTTGGGTGCTTGCGCTGAAAAAACTTCAGCTCCCCGTTAACGAAAAGGCGCCGAATTATAGCTATATTCAGCACCTTTGACAAGTTTATTTGATCGATTTTTAATCGTTTTTTTCAACTTGGCCAAATTCCAGATCAACTGGAGTTGCGCGACCAAAGATCGATACAGATATTTTCAAGCGACTTTTTTCATAATCGACTTCTTCAACTGTACCATTGAAATCAGCAAATGGACCATCATTGACACGTACAACTTCACCAGCTTCGAACATCGTTCTTGGACGAGGTGCTTCGCTTGCTTTTTCTAAGCGGTTCAAAATAGCATCCGCTTCTTTACTTGTAATCGGTGCTGGGCGATCAGATGTTCCGCCAATGAAGCCCATTACACGAGGTACACTACGGACTAGGTGCCACGACTCATCGTTCATCACCATCTGAACAAGCACATAACCTGGAAAGAACTTTCTTTCGCTCTTACGTCTTTGACCAGAGCGCATTTCAACGACTTCTTCAGTGGGAACAAGAATTTCGCCAAAATGTTCTTCCATTTCATGCATTTTAATGTGTTCACTTAAAGATTGTGAGACACGACTTTCAAAGCCTGAAAAGGCTTGAACTACATACCAACGTTTTTTTGGAGCTTCACTCATGAATTGATACCTTCTTATACACCCGTTACTAGGTTTACTAGACGAACCATAATGCCATCTATTCCCCATAGCACTAGCGCCATAATGATACTAACAGCTAAAACGATCAATGCTGTCTGCATTGTTTCTTGGCGAGTTGGCCAGACTACTTTGCGAACTTCCATACGTGATTCTTGTGCAAATGCAACAGCCGCTTTTCCTTTTAATGTAGTCGCTGCAACACCAAGTGCAGCACCAATTAAAACGACAGCACCCGCAGCACGAATTGCTACGTTTAAATCACCATATAGAGAATTACCCACAACAGCAGCAGCAATCAGCACAAAAGAAACCAACCATTTAAACACATCTGTACCACCTGATTGCTCAGGATCGACTGTATCGGCTACTTTTTTATTGGTTTTATTTGCTTTCATAAACAAACCTATTAATAACGAAAATAACCCCGCTGTTGCAGGGTGTATCCATCCAACCACATTTAAGATGTGATTCCTAACTTAGAGATTAGAATATGATAACACATCTTCTAATCGAATCCCTCATTTTATATACACTCAAAGAGGCCTTGGTCATGAATTTGACTAAGATACTTTTTGACTGATACAAAAAAG
>JAOICL010000035.1 GCA_028131545.1 Vibrio sp.
CTGCCCGCTCAAGCGGAAATACTTCTCTGCGACTAGCAACTCCAGCAGCTTTTCCTGCTTTTCATCTTGAAATTGTGCAACCCACTTATGCGCATTATCGATGATTTTTCGTGCTTCTTCTTCGTTATTTAGGTAGTAATCCATTTTTTCGAGAAGATCTGAGTAATCCTCTTTCACTTCGATATAATGAACACCAGCTTCTAATCGGCCTTCCATAAACCAAGTCTCAAACTTGGGTTTCGACATCACGGCGATCGAATTTGATGACATCACCCATTTTAAGTTGGTGGCGACATCGTTGCCTTCTATACAAATAATGAACTTATGCTTTAACTGATCATCGACTGACAAGTACCCCTTTTCCCAAGGATCTCCTTTTAATGGCTTCACTTGACCAATATCGCAGCGCGGATGCTGGTAAAACTGTTGAATCATAACCTGTCGATGGGCTTGCTTACCCGTGCCACGCCACACCACGGTATCGCTTTTATCTTGGTAAGGTATCGCATCGGATAAAAATTTATAGTGACGAACTCGATTCAGTTTTAATATTACGGAGTTGTGGTTATTCTGAGAAATAGGGCGGCTTTTTACGAAGGCTGGAACAGGAGGTACGGTTTGAACATCCCCATTAAAATACGCAAACTCACAATCAATAGGGAACTGACGAACAACCGAACGTAGATCAAAGAAGTAGGTCCATCCTTTCGTTTTCTTAAAATGCTGAACCGTTGAATGGTGTTGCTGTTCAAGTATCGACAGGTTCAGATTAAATGCATTGTGATGCTGACAATAATATTCAATACGACCGGATAATTGGCTTCGCTTCTCAGCACTGAGATGGCTTAAACATTGAGTCGCTTGCCAGCGATAGACAACTTTAGGAATACAGAGCGTCAATGCATTAGGAAAATAATAAAAGAACTTACTCATAACGACCTACTCTTCATTCGCCTTACTTGCGATGTGATCAGATAACACGGCTTTCTATGATTTTATTTCTGGTAGCCTTGCATAATCCATTGCCAATCAGATTCTTGCCAATGAATAGAAAATCGACTCACTTCCTTGATAAAGGAACGTTTTAATCGCGCTAGATTGCCCGCTTTCCAACTATCTCCACTTTCTTCACCGCACTTATCAAAGTCAATCAACCATAACTTATTGTTCTTATCTAGCAGTATGTTGTGAATATTTAAATCAGTATGATTTACTTGTAAATCATGCATTTTTTTAACTAACTGACCGATGTTAATGTATTGCTCTTGAGTTAATGCTCGTTCTTGCAATACACCCACTAAGTCTTTTGCGTTTTGAATTTGTTCACTGATCAGATCCGCACGATAAATGAAGCCCGAGCGAATAATCTGGGCTGCTAACGGTCTAGGCACAGGCATGCCTTGCTGATGTAACTTGGAGAGTAGTTGATATTCTTGATAGCTGCGCGTATTTTCGAGAGTCGTATACCAATATTGATCCGACACGAGCTTTCCAAAAAGCCCGCCTCTTCGATAATGCCTAAGCGCAGCGGGCAGCGTTTGTGTTTGTATAAACCATGTTGTTCCACGCCCTTCAGCGCTGCCGAGAATATTCTTTTGAGCTTTCCAGTACTGGCTATCAAAACTCGCTAATGGATCATCAAGAAAAAGATCACTATCAAAAATAATCGTCGACTTACCACTGTGGATCGTTTTCATCATATCTAAACCGACTTGAGCAATTGACGCGCTGTGGTTTCAACAGAATCGATTGAAATACTCTTAATACTTTGAGATTGGCTATCCGCTAAAATCGGTATCGCATTCTCATGTCGATGTAACCATTCTCTGACGGTGTCCGAAGGAGGGTTATCTGGCGTCGCCCAACCCCATAAGGTGATCATCGGCCTTTCTAGCATTTGAAAGATATGAGATGGCCCACAATCATTCGCCACCACTAAACGACTTTGAGCGCCGATATCGATCAGCTCCTGTACACTCGGTGAGATAATCACCTGAATTCTATCCTGCCATTCAGCCGGCACTCGGGTTGCGTAATCCGCTTCATCAGGTCCAACGATTAAGTTCGCACCCGACAGCGTGTTCGATAAAGAAGGATTGGAGAGCAGATTTTGCGCTAACGTTAAATACTGTTCAATTGGCCATTTTTTGAATTCACCTGCTCCACCGCCCGGTAAAAGGGTTAGCTGCTGCGGTTGTTGCTCTTCAGGGGGTAATGATACTAATTGATTGGTAATATGCACACTGTGATTGGTTGTATGGACTGCATTGAATAACTTCATATGAGCCGTTCCTGCGTATTGCTCACCCTGTGTAATGATGATGTGTTTGTCGTAGCATAATTTATGGATCGACTTGCCACTGTAACCGTATTTCTTCTTCGCATTAGACAAACCAATAACAAAGTGAACCTTATCCGATCCCTTGTAGATGTTATAAACCACATCATACTGCTCAACATTCACCGCTCGAAGTAGCTCTAATGGCCTCATGTCGCCGTATTGAATGACTGCTTGTGTTAACCCAACAGAATGTAAAACCTGCGTTAATGGGCATTTTGTCCACAAAGTGATATGACTTTCAGGGTGACGTTGGCGAACCGCTTGTACAAAGGGGATCTGTGTAAGTACATTACCAAAGAAGTTTCTGTGTGGGACAAAGATTGCTATTTTCATGTGATGTCTATTTTACCATTGCACTATGATTTAAAATCATGCTGTTTAGAATGATACTGTTTCGAATAATAAGGTTTAGAATAATACGCTAACTAGCCTAACACAAGCTGGTGCTATAACGTATCATTTCTCTTGTCTTCACACTAGATTATCTATGCCCTGTGTGATATTGAGATATACATTTAAGCGCCATAAGAGTATATACTTTTACTACACGGCTTAACCCTTTAATTCAAAGATACTGTTATGTTACCTACTACATCGATATCATCATTAAAACAGGATGCTTTATTTAATGATGCCCCTGCCTCTCTTTGCATCCTGCGTTTATCTGCGCTGGGAGATGTCTGTAATACTATCGCTGTCGTACAAGCCATTCAAAAACAATGGCCTCAGACAAAAATAACCTGGATAACGGGTAAACTCGAAGCACAATTAATTCATGATTTACCTAATATCAACGTGATCATCTTTGATAAGAAAGCCGGTTGGTCTGGCTACCGAGCATTGTGGCAATCACTCAAACATATTCGTTTCGATGCTTTATTACATATGCAGTATGCTCTCAGAGCCAGTATTGCGACATTAGGCATTAAGGCCACCTATAAATTAGGTTTTGATTCTGAGCGCAGTCAAGATTTCCAAACGCTGTTTACTAATGTGAAAGTGCCTTCACCCCAGCAGCCCCATGTACTCGATGGTTTAATGGCTTTTGCCCATACACTCGGTATCAAAGCAAGTTCGCCAAGCTGGTATATTCCCTATTCTGAAGACGATAAACAATGGGCACTGGCACAATTGAGCACAGAAAAGCCAAATGTCATTATTGTACCCGGTACCAGTAAAGCCTATAAAAACTGGACAACCGTCGGCTATGTCGACGCTGCTGATTATGCACATAGTAAAGGGTTCCATGTTCTGTTATCGGGCAGCCCTGCTCCAAATGAAGTAACGCTTGCTCAACAGATACAGGCTCAATCCAACGCTCCGCTCACCAATCTTGCCGGTCAAAGCTCTATTAAACAAATGTTGGCATTAATTGACCTCGCCGATTTGGTGATCGCACCGGACACTGGCCCAACGCATATGGCTAATGCCATGCAAACTCCCGTCATCGGACTTTATGCTCACCATAACCCGAAACGAACAGGCCCTTATTGCTATCAAGATTTCATCGTTTCCGCTTATACAGAGGCTCTAAAACAAGAACATCCTAATGGCATCGATGCATTACCATGGCGAACTCGCGTAAAAAACGAGCAAGCAATGGCACTCATTAGCACAAAAATGCTTAGAGATGCTTTTGATAACATCATGCTATGCTATGATTTGCGCTCTCAAATAAATGCAGGACCCTCTAAATGAAGATAGCCCTTGTCCATATGCGACATGCCCATAGCGGAGGAACTGAATTGTTCCTGAATAAGCTATCTCATTACCTTGCTGAAAAAGGCGAAGATGTCACGATCATCTGCCGTACTCATGTCGAAACCTCACACCCGAATATTAAATTTGTTGTTCTAGGGGGAGTCACCCTAGGTAAAGCTCATCGCATTTGGAAGTTTGCTAAAGATGTCGAGAAACATGTCGCAAAGTCTGCCTATGATTTTGTTTATGGTTTAGGTAAAACTTGGACACACGATATGCTACGTATCGGCGGCGGTACTCGTATGCACTTGGTCAATCTAATTCGTCAGGGCAAACCTAATTTAAAAGATAAAGTCGCGATCGCGATAGAAAGACGCTCTATGGCACGTGGTGCTTACCAACATATTATTGCGAACTCCCATAAAAGCGCGTTAGAAATTCAAGAGGCTTATCACGTCCCTTCTGATGATATTTCTGTTATTCATAATTTTGTGGATACCAAACGCTTTACTCGCATAACCGATCCTTCTGTATTACAGCAGCACCGCGACGCGATTGGACTGGATGCAAGCTTACCGACCTTTATCTTTTTAGGCACAGGCTATAAACGAAAGGGGCTCATTTCGGTATTAAACGCCTTTGCAAAACTGTCTTTTAAAGCCAATTTAATCATCGCAGGACGAGAAAGCCAGTTAGCCGATTACCAGCAAAAGGCGAAGGAGCTGCACATCGCCGATGCTTGTTATTTCCTAGGGGAAAAAGGCAACCCTGAATTGTACTTTTCATTAGCCGATTGTTACGTTTTCCCAACTCAATATGAACCCTTTGGTTTTACTGTTATTGAAGCACTATCCTGTGGCATACCCGTTATCACAACGGATCAGTGTGGGGCAAAGGAAGTAATTAATGACAAGGTCTCCACTATTTTACCTAAGGGATTTGCTATCGACTCGTTAACCGATGCCATGAGTTCTTGGGTCAATCATCAAGATAAGATTTCATTAGCGCAGCAATGCCGTGATACCGCTTTGAAACTCGATGTTGATGTGGTTCTTGAAGAAAACTATCAAGCCATTCTGAAGCAAGCGTCAAAGCTGTCTTCTTCATAAAAATGTCTTCTTCATAAAGCGATCGTCTTAAGAAAATGATCTGCTCAATAAAACCGTCTTCTGAATAAAACCGTACTTTTAAATTTTAAATAAGTTAATTCAACTCCACTGGCTTTAACGCTATACTCAAAATCATCATCTCAATTATTCTAACAGCGATCCTATGTTTAGTAGCCTGAATCGACATTTTAAGAAAAAGCGCACGGCTTGGCGCAATATGCGTAACCTCGATCAGGTTATCGCGACCACAACGCAATGCCAGAGTTTGACTCATCAAGCACTTTCTAGCTCAATGCCATTAACCAGTGATGTTCAAGTGCTAGATAAACCGGTTATTGTGAGTTTTACTACGTATTCGACGCGTATTCATGATGTTCATTTAGTCATCGAATCCCTTGGATTACAAACGATAAAGGCTAATCGCATTCTTCTTTGGTTGGATGAAGACGAGTTCTCTCTAGAAACGATTCCTGAGATATTGAAAATACAAATGACACGAGGTCTAGAGGTTCGCTTTTGTCCTAACTACCGCTCCTATAAAAAATTAATTCCGACGCTACAAGTGGAACCCAATGCGCATGTGATTACCACCGACGATGATCTATTGTATCCGCATGACTTTGTTGAGTTATTAATTAAAGAGCATCAACGATCCCCTAATGCGATTGTTGGGTTTCGGTCTCATACGATGACCTTCGATGATCAGAAAAAACTCAAGCCCTACAAAAACTGGAAAAGAGAAGATTCGTTTAACAACAACAGTTCTCATACTTTTCTAACCACGGGGGCTGGTACCTTTTTTCCTGCTCGCGTATTACCAGAAGAAATGACTAACTCAGACCTGTTTATGACTTTATCTCCCAGTGCGGATGATGTGTGGATCAATCTAATGGCGATGAAGCATGGTATTCAACGTAAGAAGCTCTCTGATGATCGATACTTTAGTTCTCGATTCTGTCATCTTCCATTCGGGCAAGATTTAGCGTTACATAAACGAAATGTGGGAGAAGGTGGCAATGATGCACAAGCTAACGCCATTATTGAACATTTTTCATTACAATTCACTTCCCCTTTATAACCGTTATTTATGATGAACTCATTAAAAGTATCAACTCTCGAACGATGGCAACAATCCCGATTTGTGACGGGCTACTCCTTTCTCATGCTGGTTCTGTGTGTGCTGTATGCGTTCAGTGTCATCCCGAATTTTGAATGGCAAGATGATCTCAAGAATGCGATTATTTTTGGTTCTTTGCCCTATCTTATTACTTTAATCGCACAGAAACGCCTTGATAAAGCACCATTGATTTTGATCTTTTTCGCCATTATTCTTCAAGTGGTCAGTTGGGGCTACGCGCACTCTTTAATCCCAAATGAGTTAAAATCTTATCCTCAAATCAAACCGTTAGTGTCTCTTTTTATTTTCGTGTTCATTTCTCTTTGGGTTGCTCCTAAACGCCTGTATCGCCTATTGCTTCTTGCGGGCTTTATGGGAGGTTTTTTGTACGCTGTCATTCATCATCAGCTTGATCACAATACCTTAATCAAAGGTTTACAAGGGCGCAGAGTCGACTTTGATATGCACAATGCCCAGTTTACTTCTATGCTCGGTATCGTCATCATTTTTGTAACCGCGTTCATTTCACATGCTCTGTATCGCTGCAATAAATTATCAGCAGGGGTACTATTGTTAGTGATGACGCCTTTGGGTTTATTCATTACCTTTATTAGCCAAAGTCGCCAAGTATGGCTTGCTCTGGTTATTACACTCGCCTTTTTGCCGTTAATTATCTTTAAGAAAAACGGGAAAGCCATGCTTGTGCTCTACACAGCATTGGCGATCGCAGGTTACAGCGTTTTGAGTAATGATACGGTGCAAAGGCGCATTAACTCTGAATCCAATACTGTACAAGCCATTACTCAAATGCAATGGGATAAGATTCCAATGAGTAGTATTGGAATTCGAGTGAATTCATGGATTGAGTCGCTGGATTGGATTGCTCGCTCGCCCATTGTTGGGCAAAGTAAAGAAGCGATACCTTTAGTCATCCAACAATCCGATGTCTTTCCAAAGCATTTGAAGCGTTTCGGACATTTACATAATTACTATCTAGAAACCCTTGTGGCCTATGGCGCTCTAGGTATCTTATTTATCATTGCCTTTTATCGTTGGATTTATCTCAATATCAAAGAACATGGCTCTCGTTTTGAACGTTATTTCTTTATTACCTTTTTATTGTTTTGGGCCATCATTAATTGCTTTGAATCCTATAACAATAAGCATTTAGGTTTGTTTGCTCATACGATTATCCTAGCCAGCTTATACTATCCTTTTAGGACGATAAAAACGTCCTCTGTCGATGAAAATGAAGTTATCTCAAATGAAAATATGTCACGTTAATCTAGCTTCTAGCTATCACGGTGGTGAAAACCAAACTCTGACGTTGCTCAAGCAACAATTAACCATGGGGTATGAGCTGGTCGTTGTTGCGAAATTAGGCAGTCCCTTTTATCGATCGGCAGAAGAACTCGGATGCACAATGATCGAAGCTAAGAATGCGCTTCAATCCCATGGCTCAGCGATCACGAAAGGTTGCGCTCTTATCCATGTTCATCAAGGGCGAGCGATTTATTGGGCTCTGGTTCAGCACCTATTACACGGCGTGCCTTATATCGTGACTCGACGTATTGATAATCCATTGAAGAAGAAGTGGCTTGCGAATATTGCCTACGGTAAGGCACGTACCATTGTTGGTTTAAGTACTGAAATCGTTAACCGTATTCACGCTGCTTACCCGAACGCTACCGTTGAAAAAATCCCAAGCTCCCCGGTTCAATACCCAACGAATAAAGCCAACCTTTCCGCGATTCATCGCCAATTTGAAGGTAAGTTTTTAATTATTCATGCTGCTAATATGGTTCCGCATAAAGGGTTTAATGTCACGATTGATGCTGCGCGACAAGTAGAAGAGAGCCACCCGAATCTACACTTTGCTTTGTTGGGAGATGGTAAAGAACGCAGTAATTTAGAACTCAAAGCTAAGGGGTTGAGCAACATCACCTTCATGGGTAAGCAAAGTAATATGGGGGATTGGTTTGCCAGTGCCAATATGCAAATTCACCCTTCCCATTCAGAGGGGCTAGGCTCGGTCATCTTAGAAGGTTTACATGCCGGTTTGCCCGTCGTTGCCACCAATGCTGGAGGCATTCCTGATATTATCGATGATCGAGAGTCAGGGTTATTGGTTCCTCCGGGTGATCCAAGCGCATTGGCTGAGCGTATTATTCAACTTGCGGAGTGTGAATCTTTACGCCAGCATGTGATTACCGGCGCGAAAGAAAAGCTTAAGCCTTTTCTTATTGAATCAACCGCGCTACGCTATGAAGCGATTTACCAACGTATTCAGGAACAAAACCAATGAATAATCATGTCATTTATCCCGGTACCTTTGATCCCGTGACGAATGGGCATTTAGACATCATTCAACGTGCCGCGTCCTTATTCGATCATGTGACGGTTGCTGTTGCAGCCAGTCCAAGTAAGAAAACCATGTTCAGTTTAGACGAACGTGTCGCGATCTTAAAAGAAGTCGTGGCTAATTACCCTAATGTAAATGTTAAGGGCTTCTCTGGATTGATGGTCGACTTTGCGAAACAAGAAAAAGCGAATTTACTGGTGCGTGGACTCCGAACAACCATGGATTTTGAGTATGAATTTGGCCTGACCACCATGTATCGTAGACTCATGCCAGAATTAGAGAGCATTTTCTTAACGCCCTCTGAGGAATTTGCTTTTCTATCGTCGACGATCGTGCGTGAAGTGGCGATACATGGTGGCGATATTTCGAACTTCGTGCCTAAGGCTGTTGCAAGTCGGGTGCACGATAAGGTGAATTCACGCCATTCTTAGTTCTTGCCTCTTAATCCTTAGCTTTTAATTTTCGGATTTCTTCGTCACTTTACGTTTTCTCCTGCTGACAATTTGGGCAATAGAATGTATTTCTTTGTCCAATGACCATCGCTTCAATTTTCTCACTACACACGGTACATTCCGCCCCTTCTCGACCATACACCGTTAACTCTTGTACAAAATAACCGGGCTTTCCATCGACTTGGTTAAAATCTTTAAGAGTCGTTCCGCCTTGCTTTATTGAAGTCGCTAAGGTGTCTTTAATATGGCTAACTAATCGCTGCCATTCCTTTAAGGATAATTGATTGACGGGGTATTGAGGGTGAAGCTGCGCTTTAAATAGCGATTCACAAGCATAGATATTACCGACACCCACAACTACTTTATTGTCCATAATGAATTGTTTTATCTTGGTTTTGCGCTTTTTAGCTTTCTCTAGCATGCCTTCTGCATGAAAGTCATCCGTTAAAGGCTCTGGCCCTAAGTGTGCCATTACTGGGTGATCTTCTCCCTTCGGTGTCCACAGCCAGGCCCCGAAGCGTCTGGGGTCGTTGTAACGTAGGGTTTTGCCATTTTGAATCACAAGATCGACGTGGTCGTGCTTTTCTGGTGAGGGTGCATTATCTAATACCCGTAAAGAACCAGACATACCAAGGTGGATAATCGCCGTTCCTTCATCGGTTTCTATCAGGAGGTATTTCGCTCGACGAGAGATCCGCTTGATGACTTGGCCTTCGAGTTTTTTCAACTCACTAGGAATCTCCCATCGTAATTTTGGGGTTCTTATCGTAATGCTTTTTATCGTTTGCTGATCAAGATGAGGGGTAATCCCCATTCGGCTGACTTCGACTTCGGGTAATTCAGGCATAATTACGGTACTTCTGGGAAAAGAGTGTTAGGTTCTAGAGTAATGGCTATCCATTCATTCTGCCAGTTGTTCATTAGCCAAAAGCGATCAAGACGATATACAGTGATCCTTTGTGGCTCTTCTCGATCGTGATACCAAACCTCGATCGTTTGTTGTGGTGTGATATCACGGGTTAATGCTTGATAAGTTTGATGATTAACCGCCGTGCCTTGAATCGATAGCCATCGAGATTGTGTTGATTCATCTAGGTTTGCTTTTGACCATTTCGCGCCATCAATACGATCGATGGTTTCACCGGGAATTAATAGTGTTAGTGTGACGACTTGTTGAGAAGAATGATTGTCTTGAGATGACTTACTTTGAGATGACCTACTTTGAGATGAATGGCTTTGTGATAAGTCGCTTTGTGATGAATAGTTTTGTGATGAATAGTTTTGTGATGAATAGTTTTGTGATGAGGAAAGATAGCCGGCTAACCAAGCTGGCGCTTTAATCAGTAATATAAAGCCTAAAATGATCATAATCAGAATATTATTCCACTTCCGACGGTTCACTTTTTTCTTTTGCTTTAATTGAGTCAATACAGTGCCTTCAGTATGTTGCTATTCCCCTTCAAGTCTAGATTCCAGGCAATAAAAAACCCAGCGATTAAGCTGGGTTTTTAAATACACACTGTAAGAATAAAAATCAATTACTTGATTTTTGCTTCTTTATACATAACGTGCTGGCGTACAACTGGATCAAACTTTTTGATCTCAAATTTACCTGGCATGTTACGCTTGTTTTTGTCAGTAGTGTAGAAGTGACCAGTACCTGCAGAAGATACTAGACGGATTTTCTCACGAATGCCTTTAGCCATTGCTTAATTCCTCTTAAACGTTTTCGCCACGTGCACGGATATCAGTAAGAACAGCATCGATGCCTTTCTTATCAATAATACGCATGCCTTTAGCAGTTAGACGTAGTTTAACAAAACGTTTTTCGCTCTCTACCCAGAAACGATGAGTTTGTAGGTTCGGCAGAAAACGACGCTTAGTAGCATTTCGTGCGTGTGAACGGTTGTTACCCGTTACTGGACGCTTACCAGTTACTTGGCATACTCTTGACATTTAAGTCTTCTCCAAATCGTTTCAGCTCGATATCAACCTTGGTGGCCGAACCTCTCTACAGTATCTTTAAGAACATATCTCTAAGAGTACTATCTTTAAGAACATATCTCTAAGAAGCAAGCTCTTATTGACTAGAGGGTTTAAAACCATTATGGGAAAATCCATACAAGGCTATCAAAGGTCGCGCATTATACTAATTTGTGTAGTATTGCTCAAGACCCGAACAGATCCTTTTTTGAATTTTCTTGATCTTTTTTTAAGCAGAGCTGATTTACTGTTAAAAAATCGTGCGCGATATACTACCAGAATTAATATTTGTGGCAATCTATTTTTATACACACACAATCGCATATTCATATTGAACACGGATTATACAGGATTTGCACCATTTAAAAACCTTTTATATTGCGGATGTACAATAAAAGGTCACGAATCTGCAATAAAAGGGAATTTTCAGGTCTAAACCCTCATTATGTTACTGTTGAAGCTCATGATTCAGGCATAAAAACACCAGCAAGATGACTATTTTTTATGAAGGCTAGTAATAATTGCACTGTATTGTCTGATTTCGCGCCTCAATTATCGATTTCTTTTTATATCCATCCGCGTTCAGCAAAAGAAACTACTTCGCCGTCTCCCACCACAAAATGATCTAGGATTCGGATATCCACTAATTCGAGAGCATCAACTAACCGTCGTGTAATTCTACGATCAGCCTGACTGGGTTCTGCCACACCCGATGGATGGTTGTGAGCCAAGATCAACGACGATGCATTATGATGTAAGGCTCTTTTGACAATTTCTCTTGGGTGAACAGAAGCAGAATCAATAGTACCTTCAAAGAGGACTTCATCGCAGATCACTCGATTTTGATTATCCAAAAACAAAACAAAGAACGCTTCTCGTTGCCTATCGCGTAACATACTCGATAAATAAAGCTTTGTATGTTGTGGACTCGTTAGTGCATTGCCTCGTTGTAATGTTTCAGATAAATGCCGCTGTGACATCTCTAGTACGGCTTGTAGCTGAACGAATTTAGCCTCTCCTAAACCTTTGCGAGCACAAAACTCGTCTTTATTTGCTGAAAAGAGGGCTCGCAGAGAACCAAAGTCTTGTAATAATGCATCAGCAAGCGTCAATACATTCATACCTTGTGTTCCGGTGCGAAGAAAAATCGCCAACAGTTCTGCATCGGTTAGGCTATTGGTTCCCTTTGCCAGTAATTTTTCACGGGGTAAGGATGTTGGCGGTAAGGATTTTAAAGTCACATTCATAAGCGATATACAAGAAAAGGCATCATTAGCTGAGTGGAATAGAACGTTATTTAATCGATCGATGCGCTGAACAGCAAATTGGATACGAGAAAACATGATCTTTCTTCTTTATTAACTAACTTGTTCATTAGCACAGGTCGTAATACTTGTGAAGTAAGCCATTACTTATCTTAGAAAGTTGATGTCAAAAACGGTAATTCGCTCTCGTATCCCGATCCTAAACGAGATCCTGCTTAAGAATGTGATAGTATTGACAAAAAATTAACACTTCCCAATTGGGGTGGTAATACGCCTTATTTTATTACTCTTACCTCTCAATTGGCCTTAGTCTGGTAATGGAACGTATGACTCAATCTCTCTTAGGTAAAAAGATACTTCTTGGTATTAGTGGCGGCATTGCTGCTTATAAATGCGCTGAACTCACACGACGCCTATCGGAGCGTGGTGCCACCGTTCAAGTCGTCATGACAACCGCAGCAAAAGAATTCATTACACCCTTAACCATGCAAGCGGTATCGGGTCGCCCTGTTTCTGACAGCTTATTGGATCCCGCGGCAGAAGCCTCAATGGGGCACATTGAATTAGCGAAATGGGCTGACCTTGTTTTAATTGCACCCGCAAGCGCTGACATGATTGCTCGTATCACCGCGGGTATGGGTAATGATTTACTCAGTACATTAGTATTAGCGACATCCTCACCTATCGCTATCGCTCCTGCGATGAATCAGCAAATGTATGCCAATGCCGCTACCCAGGCGAATTTAAACACGCTTGCAGAGCGTGATGTCACTATCTGGGGCCCTGCCGCTGGTGAACAAGCCTGTGGTGACGTAGGAATGGGAAGAATGCTGGAACCCATGCAGCTCGTCGCGCACTGCGAAGCGTTCTTTAAGCCGGCTTTCTTACCTTTAAAAGGCAAAACCGTGCTGATTACTGCGGGTCCAACTCGTGAGGCGATTGATCCTGTTCGTTATATTAGTAACCACAGTTCTGGAAAAATGGGCTTTTCACTCGCTGAAGCCGCGATTAAGTTAGGTGCTTCAGTGACACTCATCAGTGGTCCCGTTAACCTACCGACACCTCAACAGGTTGATCGCATCAATGTAGTTAGCGCACAGGACATGTACGATGCCGTCATGGAGAAAGTCCCAAGCCATGATATTTTTATCGCCTGTGCTGCCGTAGCGGATTATCGCCCTGATACTGTGGCGACACAAAAAATAAAAAAAACGGCTGATAAAGATGATATGACGATGACGATGACTAAGAACCCCGACATTGTCGCTTCTGTGGCTTCTTTAACTGAAGATCGACCATTTACGGTTGGCTTCGCTGCAGAAACACAAGACGTTGAGCACTATGCTCGCGGGAAACTGGCACGTAAGAATCTGGATATGATTTGTGCTAACGACGTGTCTGTTGAAGGACAAGGTTTCAATAGTAACAATAATGCGATTACGCTGTATTGGCCTGACGGACAACAAGCCCTTCCTTTAGACAGTAAATCGGCACTCTCTGATGCCATCATGTTACGAATTTTATCGAACTTAAATTAAACGGACTTATATTTAGGATTTTAAATTATGCCAACTCCTCGTAAATCGAATCGTCGTGAAGATATTCTACAAGCACTGGCGATTATGTTGGAATCCCATGAGGGAGCCTCCCGCATTACGACGGCGAAACTCGCCACGCAAGTGGGTGTGTCTGAAGCGGCGTTATATCGCCACTTCCCTAGTAAAGCAAAGATGTTTGAGGGACTAATTGAATTTATTGAAGATGCGTTAACACCACGAATCAACCTTATTTTGAAAGAAGAAAGCGATACATTAGAGCGTTTACGCCTGATTATGCACCTTGTTCTGTCCTTTGCTGAAAAGAACCCAGGGCTGAGTCGGATTTTATCCGGTCATGCGTTGATGTTTGAAAATGAACGTTTGCGCGCCCGAATTAATCAGTTATTTGATCGTATTGAGCTCTCCATTAAGCAAGCACTGCGTGAGCGCCAATTGCGTGAAGGCAAAACGTTTTCAGTTAGCGAAGGCATCCTTGCTGCGCATACGCTGAGTTACATTGAAGGTAACTTAAATCGCTTTGTTCGATCCGATTTTAAGCAACTTCCAACCGATAACTTTGAGCAATACTGGGCTTTGCTTCAACCTCAAATTCAATAGAAAGAGTTTAGTGGCTGAATTATTTTTTGTTCGAATCGATCAATATGACATCGGCTTATTGATCGATTCGATAGTGAGTCTGTCACTGGTTTTTCTCTGCCACTCGATTGATTAACTGCGGTTTTTCTTGGTTCTCCCTCTACCACACTCCAATTCAACGCCATTTATGTATATACTGTAGCTCTAACCTGGTCTAAGTTTGGTAGTACGAGCACAAATCAATGAGCAAAAAGAACATCACTCCCCCAACGTTTACTCTTTCTCTCTTACACCCTAAATATTGGGGCGTATGGTTTGGTTTTGGCTTCCTTGCTTTGCTTGTCAATATTCTTCCTTATTCATTACTGTTAAAAATGGGGCGTGCACTGGGCGCAATGTCTATGAAGCTCGGTAAAAAGCGAGTACACGTAGCTACCCGTAATTTACAGCTATCCTTTCCTGATATGTCAGCCGATGACATCGAACGCATGGTCAAAGAAAACTTCAAAAATACCGGATTAGCCTTATTTGAAACCGGTATCACTTGGTTTTGGCCAACATGGCGCTTTAAACGACGCATAGTGGACGGCAATGTCGATCTGCTGAAGAACTATGATGAGCAAGGAAAGGGCGTGTTAGTCTGTTGTGTTCATGCGTTAAATCTAGAAATCACCGCCCGAGCATTTGCCATACTAGAGCTCTCTGGTTATGGCGTTTTTCGCCCTCACAGCAACCCCGCTTATAACTATATTCAATGCTGGGGACGAACACATAATGGGAATAAGATTATTGATCGCAAGGACGTGAAGCAAATGATCCGCGTGATGCGTCAAGGTGAGCGACTCTTTTATTTACCTGACCATGATTATGGCCGTAATAAATCGGTATTTGTTCCTTTCTTTGCTGTCTCTAATGCGTGTACGACAACCGGCACGAGCATCCTCGCTTACACCAGTAAATGCGCCATCGTCATTGGTTCAGGGTTCCGGAATACACAAGGGTATTATGAAATAAAGGCCGATGAATCGATTGAGGAACATTACCCCAAAAAAGATGACGTTGCTGCGGCGGCTTATATGAATAAGTACGTTGAAAAATTAATATTAAGGGCTCCCGAACAATGGATGTGGCTACATAAGCGCTATAAAACCATGGAAGATCCTGCCGAGCCAAAGGGTATTCGATACAAATAATAATGCGCTAATCGACAATAAAAAAAGGACGCGAATGCGTCCCTTTTCTATTTAAATCGCGTTGTATTGCTTAACTTAAATACCGTATTCCGCACGATACGCTTTAACTGCTTCAAGGTGCTCTGCAGCACTGCCCTTTTCTTCAAGGTAAATGATCAGGTCTGTTAGGCTCACAATAGAAATAACGGCACAACCAAAATCACGCTCCACTTCTTGAATCGCAGAAAGTTCCCCTTTGCCTTTTTCTTGGCGATCAATCGCCACTAATACGCCCGCTAAATCGGCGCCATTGGCTTTAATGATTTCCATTGATTCACGGATTGCTGTCCCCGCTGTGATCACATCATCCACCAGCATAATGCGTCCTTCTAATGGACTTCCGACTAAATTGCCACCTTCACCGTGATTTTTCGCTTCTTTACGGTTAAAACAGTAGGGTGTATCGACGTCGTGGTGATCTGCTAAAGCAACGGCTGTCGTTGTCGCAATCGGGATGCCTTTATAAGCTGGGCCAAATAGTACATCAAAATCAATTCCTGAATCGGCTAGCGCTGCGGCATAAAAACGGCCTAATCGCGCAAGGTCACGTCCAGTGTTAAATAAGCCAGCATTAAAGAAATAAGGACTGGTTCTACCCGACTTTAGGGTGAATTCACCAAATTTTAAAACTTCTTTTTCTAAGGCAAATTCAATAAATTCACGTTGATATGCTTTCATCATGTTCTCTCTTGTATCTTATTGTGTACTTTTATCTTGTTCTCATGCCATTTAAAGTCGTGCCACTTCAAATAACATGGGTATAAAAAAGGCCCCAATATTAGGAGCCTCAATTCATTTAATTGGACGACAGTGCCGCTTTTTGCGCTGCGACAATCTCTTTAATTCCGCCTTGTGCATTGTCTAACAATGCCAACAGTTGCTCATGACTGAACGGTTCGCCTTCCGCGGTACCTTGAACTTCAATCATTTTACCATCTTCTGTCATCACAACGTTCATATCGGTATCTGCCGCTGAATCTTCAACGTATTCCAGATCACATAAAACATCATCACCAAGTAGGCCAACAGACACAGCAGCAACGTGCCCTTTCATCGGATTTTTCTTAAGCTTGCCGTTATCAATTAAGTGTTGAAACGCATCCGCCATTGCCACACTTGCACCCGAGATAGAAGCCGTACGGGTTCCACCATCGGCTTGAATAACATCACAGTCAACCGTGATCATGATTTCACCCATGGCTTTTAGGTCAACAACCGCTCGTAGGCTGCGAGCAATTAAGCGTTGGATTTCCATGGTGCGACCACCTTGTTTACCACTCGCCGCTTCACGTCGTGTGCGTGAATGTGTTGCACGAGGGAGCATGCCATATTCAGCAGTGACCCAACCTTGCCCTTTTCCTTTTAACCAACGAGGAACATTTTCTTCAATTGAAGCATTACAAAGGACTTTTGTATTACCAAATTCAACCAGAACAGAGCCTTCAGCATAGGCTGTATATTGACGAGTGATTTTAATAGGACGAACTTGAGTAGCAGAGCGATCATTTGGACGCATGGCACTAACCTTCTAGTGAAGTGTTATCAGTTGGGGCAAAAGTATACCCGAAACTGGATAACAGCGCCATAAGCAGACAGATTTCTGCTAGTATTGCGGTTGGCTTTTGAATTTATTTAATTGTGGAACAATTCAATCTCTAAGGATAAGTAATGATTTATAGTATGACCGCTTACGCTCGTAAAGAGGTAAAAGCAGATTGGGGAACAGCAGTATGGGAAATCCGTTCTGTCAACCAGCGTTATTTAGAAACCTACTTCCGTATGCCTGAGCAATTTCGCAGCTTAGAACCGGTATTACGTGAGCGTTTTCGTAAACGTCTGGCACGAGGTAAAGTGGAATGTCAGCTGCGCTTTGAAGCAAACCCAGCCGCTAATGCTTCCCTGTCTATTAATGATGATTTAGCAAAGCAAGTCATTCAAGCGGCTAATGATATTATGGCATTAACGGGTGATAGCAATCGCATTAATCCGTTTCAAGTCATGCAATGGCCTGGTGTGATGGAAACGCCTGAGAAGGATATGGATACCATCAAGACTTCTTTATTGTCTGCTTTCGAAGACGCATTATCTGATTTTATCGATGCGCGTGCGCGTGAAGGCGATAACATGAAGGTATTGATTGAGCAGCGTTTACATACCATTACTGACGAAGTGGTCAAGGTACGAGCGCGCATGCCTGAAATCATCGAGTGGCAACGAGAGCGTCTATTCAGTAAGTTTGAAGATGCGAAAGTCGATCTAGACCCTAGCCGCGTTGAGCAAGAACTGATTATTCTTGCACAAAAATCCGATGTCGCGGAAGAATTGGATCGTTTAGATTCTCACGTCAAAGAGACCGTCAATATTTTAAAGAAAGGCGGTGCTTGTGGTCGACGTTTAGATTTCATGATGCAAGAGTTTAACCGTGAATCGAACACTCTGGCTTCTAAATCGATCAGTACCGATATCACAGCATCGGGCGTTGAACTTAAAGTGTTGATCGAGCAAATGCGTGAACAGATCCAGAATATAGAATAGTTTCCACACCCCCAAGACATCTTAATAAACCCCTACTATTTTTTGTAAATACAGGGGTTTTTCTTTATGGGAGATTGTTTGTATATAAAGCACCATATTCTTAATCTTAAGAGAACAGCACGAGCTATTTAGAAACGGATTTATTTAGTTTAAACGATAGCCAAAACTACCACTAGCCGATAAACAATGAGGCTGGCACACCAAAACGCGCCGATAGTTCCTTGATGTGGTTGAGCGTTAGAGAGCGCTTTCCACTCAAGATCATTGATACCGTCGATTTGGCACCAATCTCTTCTTTGAAGTCACTTAAGGTCAATTGATGCTGATCGATGATAACTCTTAGTCTGGCGATACCGGGCTCTAGTTTTTCGATAGCTTGATTAAATTCACTAAACTGTTCTGCTTCTTCTTCATATCTTTCAATCACCGGAAACATCAAATCGATCACTGGCTGATGAGCATCATAATCTTCGATAAGCACTTCCATCGTGGCAATCAGCTCTTGATATTGCTCTGGCGAAGAGATACCACTCACCCAAGGCATTACTTGGTTCAGTTGATTAGCGGCTTTGTCTAACGCAGCGATATCTAACATAGTGTTACCTCTTCAGTTTCTTTTCACGGTATTGCTTTGTAATACGGTCGTACTCGGCATAGCTGACAATGTTCTTAATGAAGCATCGACCTCCTACAAATTCGATAAATGCAATAAGCCTTAAGTTGTTACCGCCAACATCAATCACCCACCACTTATCAACGTATTTAAAGTTGTCTAGTGACGGAAAGACTTTTCGTAGCTCATCTGGGCTTTTTGCCTTACTCTCTTTTAACACCTTGTACGTTGCATCTAGTGCATCGGAATCGTTTGGATAAAGTTTTTTCGCATTTTCAAAAGGTTGCTTACTTATAACGTGCATGTACTATCCAACCTGTTCACAATATGTGAACACTATACCTAAACCAAGCTTAGTTCACAATATGTGAACATCAAGGACTAGCCAAAATGGATAGCGGGATAATCAATGGTGGTTAAAAATGTAAACCAAAGAAAACAAAGACGCAAAAATATGATTTATAACTAATTAATTATCATAATCAACGTTTATAACCAGAATGTAGAATAATTTCCACACACCCAAGAATATCTTAATAAACCCCTACTATCTCTTTGTAAATACTGGGGGTTTTTCTTTATGGGAGATTGTTTGTATATCAAGCACCATATTTTTAAGAGAACAGCACGAGCTCTTTAGAAACGAGTTTATACTTAACCAAAACGCAAAGTGCACTTTTTATGCGCATAAAATCGCGAAAAACTGCACTTTTATGCGCATAAAAGTGCAGGTTGAGTTATAATCAGACCGTTAATAACCTTAATTAGCGGGAAATAGCAATGCAGCGCAACTTACTCAACGATCTCATCGCATGGAAAAACCAACCTATGCGTAAGCCACTATTAATTGATGGCGCAAGACAAACGGGTAAAACATATCTGCTACAAGAGTTGTTTGGTCACACTTTTGCTAATATCCTTCGTATCGACTTTCTTGAAAACCCTACCTACAAAGAAGCATTCGATGGCTCGCTATCACCTAACGAGCTGCTAATGAACATTGAGCTGTTGACCAATCAGGCGTTCAATCCAGAAACCGACTTGCTGATATTAGATGAAATTGGCGAATGTGAACGTGCTGTTACCTCACTAAAATATTTTGCTGAAAAAGCGCCTTCTTATTTTGTCGCTGCCAGCGGCTCTAATATTGGTTTGCTCAACACCTTCCCCGTAGGTAAGGTAGATCAATACAATTTACGACCATTGACCTTTCAAGAATTTATTTACGCATCCAACGAGCAAGCGCTAGTTAAAGCGTTTGATAGCCAAGCAAGCACACCGGCAGTGCACACGAAACTGATGGATAAACTCACAGACTACTTTTTTACCGGTGGTATGCCGGAAGCTGTTTCTGCTTGGTATCAGTTAAAGGACTCAAGCATTTTAGAACGGGTTGAAAAAGTCACTAAAATTCATGCCGATTTAGTTGAAGGTTATCGCCGCGATTTTGGTAAGTACGCGGGCAAGGTCGATGCCACACTGATTGAATCCGTATTTAATTGCATTCCAGCACAATTATCACTTGTCAGCGATGACTCCGTTAAACGTTTTAAGTTTAAACATGTGCATGAGCGTAAATCTCGTTATAGCGATTTTGAAACTGCGATCCATTGGCTTAACCGTTGCCGTTTAGCCTTGCCAAACTACCCCATCGAAGGGATGCCGAAATCACCTCTGGCGGCCTATAAAAAAGAAAATAGGGTGAAACTATTCATGTTCGATGTGGGCCTGCTCAATCATATGCTGGGTAGTAGTTATAAAGAGATTAAGCAACAAAACTATGAATACAAAGGTTATGTTGCTGAAAACTTTGTGCAACAAGAACTCACTGCCATTGGTGTTGACCCAAGTTATTCATGGAATGACGCCCGCGCCGAAATCGAATTTATTTTGACAACCAATAAGGGTGATATCATCCCTGTTGAAGTCAAAAGTGGTCAACGTACAAGAGCAAAGTCGTTAGCATCCTACATTAAAAAATGTACGCCCAGTAAAACCTTTAAGTTAACTGGCACGCAGGGTTCATCAGCATTAGAACAAACCAATATCGTGATGCCTTTGTATTTCACCCTGTATTTACCACAGAGATGGTAGAAAGGCGTTCATTTACACAGTCTTTATAGTGTTTCCCAAATGCTTAGGATGGCGTACTACTTTAACATTTTCGACTAAAGTCCTGTTTTATTAATTCGTATAGATTGAGCCTTAGAATGTCGACAGTACCGACACAAAAGGTTATATCAAGGCTTACCCCCTTGCCTGCTGCAGATCGCTTAACCGGTTTAACAGCGCTTTACGCTTACAATTAGCTGCGATAAAACGCTTAAAACGCTGCTCGAAAGCAAGGCAAATCCCTTTAAATTGATAGGCTTCATTCAGCTGATTCAGGTAGCGTGATGCGTCATCATAGCCACTGGCACAAGTTCGATTTGCTTGGGCTTGTGCCTGTGTCCAGTAGTACTCACGCTGGCTATAGATATCCGTCAACATCTTCTCTTTTTTGACTTTTTCGATCGCCAATGTCTTTGCAAGCGCTGCGACTTGCTCTTGCTGTAACTGGCTTGTCGCTTGTTCGATGAAAGGAGAAATGACGTCAGGGGTTAACCAATACTGATAGATTTCATCTTTGTTGGCAGATTCTTTTCTTGTCAGCACTAAGGCTTGGTGACAGGTTAACTGACCTTGTTCGAAAAGTGCGCGCAACAGAGTGTTTTTCTCTGATTCAGTGATATTGTTAAGCCACGTATCAAACTGAAACTGGGTTTGTTTTGATTGGTGACTTGGTTGCTCACTCAGCACCATCACAAGCGCTTTAATCCAAGTAAAAGGAATACCATACAGCGTCGAAAAAGCCCGTACGCCTTCATTAAAGTGCTCAAAATCGAATTGAATTAAAGGTATCCCTTCAAGCTCTTCACTAGAGTCACACTCTTTTAGCCATATAAGATAGATAAGACGCCAATTACCTTGAATTAACTCGCGACGCAAATAGGCTAAATGTTGGAAAAAATCGTCAGCATGGTCATCGTCAAAATACTCATCATACTCTTCGATAGAAAAAATCAGTAATTGCCACTCATCGCTTTGATGCACATTCAATCCATCGCTTGAAAAGTCAAGCAGCGCATCAGGGATCGTTCCGGCGGGTAGCCTTATGTATGCATCGATTGAGCCCCAATCGGCATAGTAAAAACCAATGTCGAAATATTTTAACATCAGATCAGAAGGGTCTGCCTTTAAATCACTGTAAGTGTAATACACTTGAAAGGACTTAGCGGTGATGTCAGCTCGACTTGAAATGGCTCTGAGTGCTTGACGATCTTTAGTCTTTAAGTACCCATCCAAACGCTCAAATTTATAGTATTGATATTCGCTCATGATGTTTTTTATACGTTAATAGTGAATTGAAAGGTTTGGTTAAACAACGGTTGCACCTGAACCGTCCTGGTGGCTGGTTCAGCATCTTGATAGTGCCTTGGCTCAATGATCACAAACCCCCAAAACTGTAAAAATCGCTCAATAAACCGTACATCAATGAGCATGCTTAAGCTTCTTTCTGGAGAGAAGTAATCATCAGTAGGGAATATCAGCAGTAAGTCAGGGAATGCGATAATCATCTCTTCAATTAATTGCTCTGTATTGCCATGACTATGCAAGCGCCACAGCATAAATAACCAGAAAGTTCTTAGATCAATATCGTGCTCCCATCCATCTAGGTATCCCCAATTGTACTGGGAGGTTGCGGCTTCGAACATAGGAATAAAGAACGCTTGAATACCGCGTGCTAGGTACTGCTTTTGAGCTGTTTTTTTAACATGATAACGCCCACTGCGACGATAAATGATACCCGCTATCTCTGCCAGCACTCGGGTGTAATGTAATGCGTTGAACTTATCCTCGTTACTACCTGCATAATCACTGATGCTGATGTGTCTTTCAAATTGAGAGACTGCAAACTCTGGCAATAATTCACTGGCCTGTTTAACGATGGTTGTCGGTAAGTTACCTTTGCTGGTGGCTTTAAAAGAGCCATCGTTTTGCATAGCTTCATCTAATATCAATGCTAAGTAACGCATCACTGGGCTGGTGATTAAGTTCTCTGGCGTGTGTATTAGTACGCCTTCCAATTGCTTGAAAGGCGCATAAAGCCAATTACTCATTTGTGTTGGCGAAAGGCCACAAAAATCAGGATGAGAGCGCTCATTGGCCACCCTCATTTTTTGCTCCGCTACGATATTAAGCTCTTCTAAAGACAAGTTGGGGTTCATTGCTGCAACTTGCTCAATATCATCTAGCATAGATGCGTGTTGCTTAGAGATACTGTTCATGCAGCAACGTTTGTACTTTTTATCACTGCCACAAGGGCAAGGTTCATTTCGACCTGGTTTCATGTTTTATCTATCGCTAATATTGTTATCTTGTTGATCACATGTTGCTCCGCGAGGAGCTTAAACTGACTAATGGCATTGACTACT
>JAOICL010000036.1 GCA_028131545.1 Vibrio sp.
GTTACAAGGTCGAGGGGACATTGTTATCGAGATTGAAGGCCACGCCGATCAGGTCGGTAACCCTGAATACAATGAGGAATTATCAAAGCAACGCGCTCAGTTTATTGCCAATCAATTCTCACACGTCAGTTCATCACAGGTGCGAACCCATCATTATGGTGAGCGTAAGCCCATTAACCCAACGACCGATTCAAACAGCCATCGAGGGAATGAACAGCTGGCGATCAACCGCCGTGTTGAAGTGCGTATTTACCTGCGCGAATTAGCGTTGCAATTACCCCCGAGTCGTACGGGGTTTAAAGCCATGGAGCAGTGCCGTTTAGGGCAGATCAGCGCTGGCCTAGATGAAAATGAAAAGCTCCGCGCCTTGTCTTTATCCATTTTACAATCGGTGCTGGGGATCACCTCCTATATACCCGGGGTCGCTATCGCCTCTCGTTTTTCATTAATTGCTTATCAGTCTTCGGGGGTGTTGATCAACGCCAGCCAATTTTTAGATGATGTGTTGTTTGATCATTATTTGAATGCCTTGGCCGAACACAATAAAAATGCCAATCGACTCGCGTCGCTGGAAAGGGAAGCCAAAGAGATCATTCATAAGCTCCAGCTCTATGGCAAAGCCGACTCGCTGGATCGTGTTTTTCAGACTCCCGATGAATTACTGTCACATTTAAAAACCAATCAATACGTTGGTAACGAGTTAATTAAACGCTATCACCTACGAGCGTTAGCCATCAACGGGTTGATGATGCTGATTCATCGTGTGTGTAAAGACGGTGAAGCGGAATTTGAACAGCATTGGCAGCATTACCAAGTCGATCGCTACATCAGTACGTACATAGAACAAGACAATTGGTCATACCGCTCTGCGTCGTATCAAACGCTGGCTGATATTTGGATAATGCGGATACACCACTCGGCCTTTTATGAGTACAACAAAAAGACAGAAGAGCAAAGGGGCCTGCCAAGCATTAGCCCTTCGTTTAACCTTGCGTTCCCTGTGCAAGATAAAGTCTATACGCGTGAAAACAGTGTGAACCTCAAAAAATTTGCTCGCCAATTTAACACCAAGGAGCGTCAATTAGAGTCTGACGACATTGGTTTGATGCAGTTATTGATTTCAGATCCTCACTCCGAGCAGTGGCAACATTACGCCGATTGGGCAGCGCAATCCAAGGGGAATCAAGAGCGTCAGCTTTCTCCTTTCCATCGCTTAAAATGGCAGATCATCTTAAATAATGACAGCCAAGACATGGACACCAACGTGTTTAATGCCACGTTAAGTTACAGCCGTACGGATGACACTTTCTTTAATACCTCAGGGCCTAACTTTACCGTCATGTTTAAGCCGATGCTGGCATCGGAATTCAGCGTGGATCTCGATGACACCATTCAAGACTACTATGACCACGGCGATCACAACTCGACGCCGAATGACAATAACAATCTGTACCTGACGGCCTGTGAATTCGAGCCCTTTTATTACTTTGGTGACGCCTTAATTTCAGGGGTCAAACCGATCGTCAGTGAGCATTCAATCACCCTCTCTGAAAGCATGAAACAATCCCTACGCTCAGAGAGAGAAGAAAGTATCGCGCGATCTCGGTCCTATGGTGTTGAAAATGCGATTCATAGCGTAGGGGAAATCGAAGAAGAAATGCTCAGACAATACGTTTCTAGAGGCCATTTACAACACATGACCTATGAGTTTTCACTCTCAGGCAAACTCTTCGACCTACCGTTGTCGCTACACCCTAGGAGATCGGAGGCGCTGTCACTCCCGATGAGCCTCAACAGCCACGATAGAATCTCGGTGCCTGCGTTATCGGGTTTTGGGGGTGCCTCTTTAACGATCCGCAGTAAGGATCTGCTATTGCCTCACTTTTTAAGTTCCGCTGAAGTTAAGAAAGGCGCATCACGGCCTCTCTTTGAATCCGTCGAGTCAATGCGCTGTTACCTTCAACATGGCTCTGACTATCTCGCCTTATCGTCGGGTCATCCCATGAATGAAGTGATGTTACAGGATAAGCACCCATGGAATTGGGAGCAACCGAATACAAACACCCTTCATGTATTCATCTTCACTCAGACATTGAACGACGATACTTACCAAAAAATGAAACTGAATTGGAAAAAGACACCGATTTCATTGTCCTTTGCGATGGATGATTATGGCGGAAAACCATCCGATATCGGCCCGAGCTATAAAGGGAATCTACACTATCTATTGAATATTCAACCGAATCAGACTCGTTCTCTAAAAGAACGCATTAGCGATAATCATGACTTTTTCAATCGTATTGAAGGGCCGCTGAAACACAAGCTCGATGACTTTGTTCAACAGCACGATAAGAAATCAGGCTATGTTTTCATGGCCAGCATCGATCTCGCGTTTATCGCCCCAAATGGGGGGGAGTATGACGGTTTAAGACCCTTTAGCCATCATGTTAACCGTGATGATGGGTATTGTTTAAGCGTCATTGATCTAAAGCAAACGAATTGCGCTCATGCAAAAACCCTGATCCCTCACACTAAGCCCTACCAAGTCAATTTGGTTGGCCGATGTGAACCGGAAAAACTGCCTTACTTTAACGCAGTCACGGGCAAGCAAGTCAAAGATAAGGATCTGGCGAGCCGATGGGAAGAGTTGGATAAACAAAAACGAATTGAACGACTCAAAATCTGGATCGAAGACAGCAACATGGCGAAGCAAATCACCCCAACGTGGTTGTGATTTAAATGGTTGTGATTTAAATGGTTGGTAACGAAATAATAAGCCCTAAATGATGAAAATAATCTATAAACAACGTCAACAGTTGAGTAAGCAAGACATTCCCTTTGTTATCTTGCCGCATATTCATACGCATTATGTGCAAAGTTCTTACAATATAGCCGCACTAATGAGGGAGCTCCCACTCCAGCTACAGCAGCGACTCGGTATGAATGAATACATGACTAAGCAGCAATTCATCGCAGAAATGAGCAGTCAACTGACTCAAGGGCAATGGTTTGCACTCACACCCGATAGAGAGCAGTCGGACATCACCACAATGGAATTACATCGATATCCTCAACTTCAGCAGCATCTTCTTATGGCGAGTGGATTCTCGACAAGGCCGATGCGAAGTGCGGCGTATGATCCCGTTGAGCCTGCGGTAACAGATATTGATGCGGTCTCTTACTACGAAGCCAGTCCTGATTCGATCGAAGACGATGTTGATTATAAGATCGTTGTCGAAATTGCAGGTCGCGCTCCTCACCGTGGCTACGACTTTGTGCTGTCTAAAACCCGCTCACAATATGAAAAGTTGTCTGCGCCCAAAAAAGACACCAAATATCGTCACCGCAGTCTGGTTGAGTTCTCTGCTTTAAAGCAAGAGCCACGTAATTTAAGTATGCGCATACCGCTTAGCCAGCAAAAGCAATACATTCTTCTTCCCTTAGCTAAGGGAGTGTCCCCTGTTTCAGATAAAGAACAGCAGTCTCCTTGGAATATTACCCTCGTCCCTTTTGTTCCAATCTTAGAACAATCGGATGCCTTCAGCGCATTGGACACGGGTTATGTGTATGTATTATGGAATGATCGACTTTGGCGTGAACTCGAAGTGACACCAAAGGGGGAATTTAAAGATGTTGATCTCGCCTATCATCGTTTTAATGAGAAAGCAGAGCGTAAAGGAACGTTTTATTGCGACATTCTTTTCTTCGATGAAGAACACTCGCTTTATGCTGAGTATCAACCAATTGAGATCAGCGCTAATGGGAAACACATTCACTCTGCCAACCTGAATGAACATGGTTTCTACCAACTCTTTGGTTTACCTGAAGGCGATCTCGACGTCACGATAAAGGATTGGCCAGAAGAAGGAATGAAGACAAGCAAAACATTCCCTGTCTTTCCTGCGGATGCCATTGCAGCTTCCGCATCACAACGTCCGTCAGAGGGATCACCTAATGATCACATTGTGGTCCCTGCTAAAGTGAATGGAGACAGCCAACAAATTTCGGTATTTTACTCTCTGACTACCCTATCGACGGCACAGCTTCAAGAATTAGAATCCGGTCAAATAGAAGGCCTAACACGACTCAATTTTGATGAATACTTAAATAAGCAATCCTTTTCAAGTACAGGCTCTTTACGCACTCTGCCCACTCTAACAAATAGCGACTCTCCTGCTTATCGACATGTTGCTGAGCAAACTCGCTATGAGATACCCTGCGCCGTGACCACTAACGCCTCACCGTCAATCCAAATTCAGTACAAAATGGATAATTCTGTTGATGATTTACATGACGCTTTAGTATTAAGAGAAGATGACGGTGAATGGGAACAAGTGGTTCGCTTATTACGCTCCCCTACAATCGAACAGATCGATGACCAAGGTAAGTTGATTGAAGTGACCTTCAGCGGATGGCCATCATCAGTAAAGACGGCTTCTCTGTATCGAAGAAATGACGTATCGAGTACGACATGGACAGAGGATGTGATTTTAGGCAGTCGATCCCTACTTACACCTTGGGATAATACAACAACCGTACAAGAGAATAACCTGTATGACAGTAATTCATCTAATAGCCAATCTAGTGAACAGCTGAATAAAAGTAATTCACCTCTTCAAGCTAATTCTAAAAATACAGAAGAAAAAGATGACAATCTACCGATAGAATTTCATTTAGAGTGGACTCAAGCCACGCAAACAATGTCTTTAGATGACTTTTGGGAGCAACTATTTACTACAGAAACATCAACCAGCAATAAAGATTTACTCAAGAAGTATAATAACCACCTTAATAATCCTATTATTCAAGGTGAAATTGTTATTGTTTTAAATCAAGAGCCGTCATCAGAAGAGGACAAATCAAAATTAAAATCATTAATGGAAGAGGCTCAAGCTGCAAGCGCGGAGTTAGCAAAATTAAATTCCGATGAGGTTAATACATTATCGACTTACTTCCACCTACTTGATCACTATGCATCAGAAGCATTAAATAGTGTTCAAGAAAATGGACTCCCATCAGATCACTATGCTTATGCATCAATGGGAGTTGGTGCTTTATCTTCTGGTATAGGTCAAAATCTTCAAAGCATTAAAAGTGTATTAGAAGAAATTAACGATACCTATATATCACATGTAGCTATGGCAAAAACAACTGGTGGTGTCAATTATGGAACTTTCATTTCCGAAAGAGCTAAATTATTCGAAAAGTTAGACAGTCAGTTCATCCAACTAAGTAATAAAGGAATTTCAATACCAGTTACATCACAAGTAAGAAGTAACTTAAAGCTATCCACTCGCTCTGTCTTACATAACGCAGACGAAATAATTAACAATGGTATTGTTCCTAATTTAGGAAAAAGAATTGGTAATGTTGCCATTGGTATTTCCGCTACTAAAGGTGTTGGCTACCTTGGGTTAGGGTTAAGCATGACGAGTGCGACAAAATCAATTTATGACGCTTGTTCAATAAATAGCAATGGTGAGTGTGGCAAAACAACATCAAGAGAAATAGCTGGATTCTTTGGAGGATTAACTGGAGGTAATATCGGGGCAGCTTTAGCTCTAACTGTTGTTGGCGTTAGTGCTAGTCCAGTAATAGCAATTACATCAATTGTTGTTGGTGGTGCCGTTGGAGGTATACTAGGTACTTCAGCTGCGAAGGAAGTTGGAGAATCACTTTACGTTACAGGTGAAGTTTTATATGAATATATCACGGAATAGAAAATGGATATGAAATTACTTGCTACTTTAAATTTCGCAATGATTCTATTTATTGGTATTTGGTTTATTGTATATAGCGCTTCAATTATCTTAGTCTCATTAGGAAAAGTCGATCGCATAAAGCAAGTTGATCGTGCATTGGCAAAAGACTACGACTCTTTATACGATAAATCTGATACTTTAAAAAATCAGCTATGGCCAATAGTAGGAGCAAGATTTATGTACTATTGCTTAGTTTATCCATTCATCATGCATAGGGCTTCTAAAAAGTCTTTCGCGTTAAAAGGCATCATATGGTTTAACTGTGTAGGCTCTTGGTTACTTCCTATCACTATAGTACTAAGTAAAACTATGCTTAGTATAATTACGAAGCAGTAAACCATAATACATAAATGAAAAAGAGAGCAATAATGCTCTCTTTTTCATTCTAGATAATTTACCTTATTCTACTATTTGGAATACTGCTTACTGATCATAGGAATCAAATAAAATGAATAACCTAAGATAAGTACGATGCCTGATAATGCGATAATCTTTTCCATAAATCCCCCTACAATTGAATAATGATTACTATATAGGAAACGTAATCAAGACTGTTTGATACAAATCAAAGTACGTCGACTTTTCTCTTTATCTTATCAGTCTTGGTTATTTATCATTGAAATTCATTCTTTATGTACAATGACGGGTTGATGTAGGAAAAGCATCTTACACACATAAATAAATCTGGAAAAAATGTGATAATGAAGCAACATTATCTAAATGATTTTGCCCCAAATATCATTTTCAAATAGGCAAATTGAACATAACGTAAACTGCATAGATATGCATTTGAGTATGCTAGGTGTGGGTTGAAACATCACCTTGAAACCTTAAATGCACGGCATAGGGAAAGAGGCTATCATTGCCTGTGTTCGTAAAATGGTGGGGATACTCAACGCCATGCTACAAAATGCTACTCCTTGGGGTTACAATCACTCAAAAAATAGCTATTGATACCATACTCGTTTGTTATACTGCTAACTATAGCGCGAGGCTAACTTCTTATAAACTGCATCTTTGTCCCTTTTACCAATAGCTAGGACATAAACAACAATTTCATCATCAATGACTTCATAAGCTAAACGATAGCCTGCTGTACGTAATTTGATTTTATAGACAGAATCATAACCGCGTAATTTTGATGCCGGTACATGAGGATTATCGAGACGCTCAATTAACTTCTTTTTAAACTGACTTTTGATCGGTGGAGCTAATTTGCTCCACTCTTTTTGTGCTGCCGGTAGGAATTTTAATTTATAAGTCATCGATATTGACTTCCACAGCATCTGATAAATCAAGTCTGCGGCTTTCAACAAGCTGAGAGAGCTCGTAATCATCTAACATATCCATTAGAAATTCGTAAGTTTCAGCAGGTACTAAGTAAGCCGCTGGTTTATTGTGATTTAAAATAGCTATAGCAGAGCCATCAGCTTCGTTCAAAAGAGCTGTAGGGTTCTTCTTTAACTCTGAAATGCTTGCTGAACAATCAGCTAGAACTTGTCTCATAACGATACCAAATTAGTATTAAATTAAGTGCTAACTTTAGACCTTTTTAATGTAAACTGCTACTTTTTTCTTTTTGCCGGATAACTTCCGTCATCAGGAGAAATTGACGAAGGGCATATAATTTGAGCGCTAGCGAAAATGCCATTTGTTAATTTTCCCCTGCGTGCGCTTGTTGGGTTAATAGCTCATAGCTCATTAGATGATAACTTTCCTGAGCATTCTAATATGTACTTTATCGATAGCAATAAAATCTGGAAAGTAGTTCATTGAAAACTCATTATTTAGGAAAAATAGCTGAAAACTTCTATTTTTCTGGAAAAGGTTCGAAAGCCTTATCACATAAAGCTTTCCAGATTTATTCCAAAGTCAGCCCGTAACAGTATTTGGTGGGTACGCCCTCAAAAAGGATTTATAACCCAAAAGAGTTCACAACCAAAATCGTTTTATTGGTGTTGTCGGTTTATAGTAATGCGCCATTTGTGCTTGAAGTAACTCAGCGGTCGCGATTGCATCCGTTAATGCATGGTGAGGGGTATAATCGGGCAAATTATAACGTCTTCTGGATTGCGCCAGTCTAAGCGACTCAACACTATACCCTTTTAAACGTTGCCAAAATCCTATTTTATTGCGCTGTATATTTAATTCAATGTTCAACGTATCTAAAACGGGAAATTCGATCCCTTCACCAATTCGCGATCGCAACGCATTATCTAAAAAGTACCGCTCTATCGTTCGATAATGCACTACGGGTATGTACCCCGTTAATGCAGGTAATAGCTCTTCAAGAATATGATCTAAATCTGGCGCGCCTTCCAACTCACTGTGAGTAATACCATGAATGATCACGGACTCTTCCGTTAACTTCCCCTGTGGTTGCACCATCCATTGTTTGGCTTGTTTGAGATATATTCGATTTAAAGTAAAAGGAACCAAGCCAATCGAAATGATGTCGTTTGTCTCAGGGTCAAGTCCTGTCGTTTCAAAGTCAACCGCAACAAACTTTACCTCTGATATCGGGGTATTAGGTTGAGGGAGATCTTGCTGGTAAAATTGACGTAATCGTTCATCTCTGGTGATCGCAAGTTTATGCTTAAATTTATTGTTCCATTGTATTGATGGTGTCTGATATATCTGACTAAACATACTATGCTCTATTGTTTACGGCTACACCGTAAGAATTAACGAAGGCCATTATTACTCTGAGAGTGAAACTTTAAAAAGTTCTGCGCGCTACTGATGACCTGGAAGGCATCTTTTAAATTACGTCGTTCAAAATCGGATAAATTTTCTGGTTCTACGCTGTTATCTGGTGGCGTTTCATTTTCAATATCTTTTGCTTGGTGAGTAATACGAACCATGGAAATAAACTCTAACGCATCCTTCAGATCCTGCGCTTTTCCTTTTGGTAATATATTCGCTGCAATAATATCATCCAAACGTTCAAAGGAATTCAATGCATGTGACCCAACGGCTAAGGCATGAACGCGAATCAAATCCACAACTGGGGCTGTTCCACGACTTTTTAAGTTGATCGAATTATTATGACGACCATCTTTTTCCATCACAAAGGTTTTAAAGAAGCCCAGTGGAGGAGTTCGATTCAGTGCATTTCGAGATAAGTAGGCTAAAAATCGCTTATTATTCTTAGATTTACGCACAATAAATCGATTTAACTGCTTCGCCCATAGCATCTTTCCATACACTCCATCTAAATCGAAAAAGATAGACGCATTAAGCAGTGCCTTTGCATTTGGGTTTTCGATCCATTCACTAAAGCATGCTTTCCATTCAGACAAGGTCATTCGCCATTCAGGGTTACTGGCCATAATATCGCCACTGCATAGATGATAACCACAAGAATGTAACCCACGACTAACCCATTCTGTTAAACTTTTAAAATATTCCCCATGTATTTCTTCACGATACGAATCATCTAATATCATGGCATTATCTTGATCCGTGACCATTAGCTGCTCATCTCGCCCCATAGAGCCAAGGATCACGTAGCAATAAGGAATGGGGGCTTGACCAAGCTCTTCTTCGGCTAATTCAATCACCTTTTGCATAAAGCTGCGCCCAATCACCGACATCGCACTGCCAACCATATGCGAGTTTGCATCTTCATTAACAAGGCGTACAAAGCCACTTTGAACTTCTTCTGAAATGAGCACCAAATCTTCAAGAGATTGCTGCTGAAAGATATTACTTACGAGTAATAAAGAACTTTGGGATTCATATCGTATGATATCAGAAGCGTCAATCACACCCAGTGGTTCTTGGTCCTTCATAACAGGAAGATGATGCACATTGTAACGAAGCATCGTCATCATCGCTTCGTACACATACGCATTATGATCAAGGGTAATAACATCGGGAGTCATAACTTGGGAAACGGGTGTCTCCATAGAAAGCCCTTGGGCTAAGACTCGTGTACATAAATCTCTATCGGTTATGATGCCGAGAATGGGATTGATTTCATCATCATCAGGATCATCTTCAACAGCATCCATAACCAGTAATGCGGCTACATTTTCATTCGTCATTAATACCGCTGCACTTTGAATCGTGTTATCCGGTCTAATGCTTGGAACGGGGTTGGTGAGTAATGTGCTGACCTTAGACGTCGTTAAATCACTCGAATCCGTTTGCTCTGATAAGGCATTCTTCAAACGAGTGGATTTTCCAACTTCAACAAATTCTGCAAAGGCGTCATATTGATCATATAAGTCACGAAACACATCTGCTGGTATACAATAAAGCAAGCTATCTTCAATAGCAGCAATCGGATAACGAACCTTTTTGTTGGTTAATAACCCTATGTAACCAAATAAGTCACCTTCGTCTAACCTATTATAAAGTTGCCCATCACGTCGAAAAGCTTCAACCGATCCACTGCGAATCATGTACAGTTCATTAATATCCTCGCCATAGACAAGAATGTCTGCTCCTTTTCGGAAATACGATATTTCAATGCTATTAGCAATCAACTCAATCGCATCTTCAGGCAACGTTTCAAAAGGTGGGTATTTCATTAAAAATGACTGTATTTCAATCAGCTCTGCATCCATGTGGGCACCCTGTGTCTTAGACAATATGTAATAGAATAGAATATATTAACGCGTGTTTATGATTTATATCATGAGTTTTTTCATTTTCTGCCTTTAGGTAATTCACTCGTAGGATCTCGACTTAAATACCCTTATCGCTCGTTAATAGGCACAAAAAAACCAAGCTTATTTGCTTGGTTTCATGGGGTACTTTCTAGATTAACACCTAGATTTTCAGGACAACTGAACTCACCAGAGCGTCTTAATGACATCAGTTAAATATATTAGAACCAACGATCAAACGCGGAGCGATCGAGCTGTTTAAATGCTCGGTCTAGGATGTGAGCTAATTCTTTATAACGTGGTTTAGATTTCATCGGTTCTAAAGCAACGCCACTTTCCGTTATCTTTTGATGAAGTTCACCGTACCAAGAAGCTAAAGAAGGAGGGAGTACTTTTTTAGAACGATTTCCGAGCCACCATAGACCCTGCAAGGGCATGCTAAGAGCAAACAACGCAATCACAATCGATTGAGGAAGTGCGCCGTAATTATCGAATGCCATTTGTGTTAATACGCTGATTGATGCTACCGCTGGCATAGCCGTCATAGCAAACTTGGTTGCTTTAATAATACGCAGCTCAGGAAATAATGGCATAAGCTCTTTACGCATAGGCCAGCTATCCATGTATTTTTGACCTTCTTTTAAGCTGTAGAACACACCTGTCTCGCTCATATGACTTCACTCTCTTAATGCTACTCTATTATTACTAACCTGTGATACCCATTCTGTCAACTAATATCCACTTTCCTAACCCTTCCTTTGCACACTTTTAACTCATCTTTATAAAAATTAACCCACGTTTTATTTGTGTTTGTTTTTCACTCAAACTATCTCTAAAAGTAGTTATTCATTTGATATAGAACTATAAAAGCCGATATTAATTTCAAAATCACCTAGAAAGTTGATGCTCATCACATTATAATCGCCTTTAGTTAGACTTTTTGAGATTTATTACTCTTGGCTAGGAAGCTTTATCGCAATAAATACTCATATTATTTTCACAAGCAATGACATGGATCTTGTCGTCGTACTTTCGTCTCTATTTATGTCGATTCATAGGCAGAATAGGTAGGGTTAAGCTACGCTTGTTTTTAATGATTATTCATACTGAAACTCAATTCTTTATACTGAAATTATAGGTAATGCTTCATGTCAAAGCTTGTTCTTGTTCTCAACTGTGGTAGTTCGTCTTTAAAATTTGCAATCGTTAATGCTGATGGTGGCGATGAGCTACTAACGGGTCTTGCAGAAAACCTTCACCTTTCAGATGCACGTATTAAATGGAAATTAGATGGGAAACATGAGGCTCCATTGGGTGAAGGCGCTGCTCATACTGAAGCGCTTCAATTCATTGTTAATACTATTTTAGCGTCTAAACCTGAATTAGGTGAACAACTTCAAGCCATTGGCCACCGCGTCGTTCATGGTGGTGAAAAATTCACACAATCCGTACTGGTTGATGATACTGTCATTCAAGGTATTGAAGATTGTGCGACATTAGCTCCTTTGCATAACCCAGCTGCGATTAGCGGTATCAAGGCAGCACAAAAAGCATTTCCAAACTTACCGATGGCGACCGTATTCGATACCGCCTTCCACCAATCAATGCCATCGGAAGCCTATTTATACGCTATCCCTTATAATCTATATCGTGAACATGGCATTCGTCGTTACGGCATGCATGGTACTTCGCACTTATTTATTGCACGCGAAACAGCTGAACGTTTAGGAAAACCAACCTCAGAACTTAATATCATTAACTGCCACCTTGGTAACGGCGCATCAGTTTGTGCCATTAAAAATGGTCAGTCTGTTGATACCTCAATGGGTTTAACACCTCTTGAAGGTTTGGTCATGGGGACACGTAGTGGTGACCTTGATCCTGCGATTATCTTCCACCTACACGATGCATTGGGCTACTCTGTTGCAGAAATCAATACAATGCTAACGAAAGAATCAGGCTTAGCGGGTTTAACCGAAGTAACTCCTGATTGTCGTTACGTAGAAGATTATTACGGTGAAAAAGAAGAAGCGACTCGCGCAATGGATGTATTCTGTCATCGTCTAGCAAAATACATTGCTGGTTTTACTGCAACACTGGATGGCCGCCTAGATGCTATCGTATTTACGGGTGGTATCGGTGAAAACTCGGGCCCGATCCGTGAAATGGTGCTTAACCGTTTAGGTGTATTTGGAATTAAAGTTGATAATGATGCGAACCTTAAAGCCCGATTTGGCGGCGAAGGTGTTATTACGACTCCTGACAGCCAAGTGCCATCAATGGTTATCTCAACCAATGAAGAGCTTATTATTGCCGAAGATACTGCTCGTTTAGCTAACCTATAATTTTATAACAAAGCCTGGATAATTGATCTCTGGGCTTTCTTTTTTCTCTATTTTAAGGAGATATATTTATGTCTCGAACTATTATGCTTGTACCTGCCACGACGGGTGTTGGTCTTAGCAGTGTCAGTATGGGTGTTCTACGTTCAATGGAACGAGAAGGCGTTAAAGTCGCTTTCTACAAACCAATTGCTCAACCAAGAGCCGGTGGTGAGCAACCAGATTTAACATCAACGATTATTAGCTCTAACAGCAATACTCAGATTGGTACACCGATCCCTATGTCTAAAGCCGAACAATTGATCGGTAATGACAATATGGATGAGTTACTCGAAACTATTGTCGAACGTTATAATGACGTAAACAAAGACGCTGATGTTACCTTAATTGAAGGTCTAGTCCCTACTGCACAATACCCATTTGCTCGTCGTATGAATGCAGAAATAGCAGCAACACTGGGTGCTGAGCTAGTGCTTATCACTTCTCCAAATGGATGTAATGCCACTCAGCTTCGCGAACGTATCGATGTCGCAGCGAGCAACTTTGGCGGCGTGAAAAACATCTCAGGTATCATTGTTAATAAAATGAATGCACCTGTTGATGAAACTGGCCGAACTCGACCTGACTTATCAGAGATTCTAGAAAACCAGAAAGCATCCGTCAGTGAAAGTAAACTCCAAGTGATGGAGATTTTCAACTCGAGCCCAATTCGTGTTCTAGGTTGCGTGCCTTGGAGCTTGGACCTCATTGCCACTCGTGCCATTGACCTTGCTAAGCACATGAACGCAGAGATCATTAATAAAGGCGATATCGAAACACGCCGTATTAAAAGTATCACTTTCTGTGCGCGCTCACTTCCAAATATGGTTGAGCACTTTAGAACCGGCTCCCTACTTGTTACCTCTGGCGATCGTCCTGATGTTCTAGTCGCTGCTTCTCTAGCGGTAATGAACGGCGTTGATGTCGGTGCGATTCTTTTGACTGGTGGTTACGATGTTCCTCGTGAGATTATGGATCTATGTCAACCTGCATTAGATGCCGGTTTACCTATTTTCCGTTCAAAGGGCAATACTTGGCAAACCTCTCTTCAACTTCAGAGCTATAGTTTAGAAGTTCCTGCTGATGATAAAGAACGTATCGAATTTGTTAGTGAGCATGTCGCTAGCCATATCGATGGTAACTGGATTAAATCTCTAACTGAAGGTGTTAAACCTTCGCGTCGCTTAAGCCCACCCGCTTTCCGATACCAGTTAACTGAACTTGCTCGTAGCGCGAACAAACGCATTGTTTTACCTGAAGGCGATGAACCTCGTACGGTTAAAGCTGCGGCTATCTGTGCCGAGCGTGGTATTGCACAATGTGTTCTACTGGGTAACCCTGAAGAAATCAAGCGTGTGGCTGCCCAGCAAGGTGTTACGTTAGGTTCAGGCGTTGAGATTATCGACCCTGATGCTGTACGTAACGATTACGTTGCTCGTTTAGTTGAGTTACGTAAGAAAAAAGGCATGACAGAAGTCGTTGCTCAAGAGCAACTTGAAGACACGGTTGTACTGGGTACGATGATGTTAGAAAGTAGCCAAGTTGATGGCCTAGTTTCTGGTGCGGTACATACCACAGCGAATACCATTCGTCCTCCGCTGCAAATAATCAAAACAGCACCCAGTGCTTCTTTGGTTTCTTCTATCTTTTTTATGTTACTACCAGAACAAGTGTTGGTTTACGGTGACTGTGCAATTAACCCAGATCCAAATGCAGAGCAACTGGCAGAGATTGCTATCCAGTCAGCTGATTCTGCCGCAGCATTCGGTATAGAGCCACGCGTTGCAATGATCTCATACTCCACCGGTACGTCCGGTCAAGGTGAAGATGTAGAGAAAGTACGTGAAGCGACTAAGATTGCACAGGAAAAACGTCCTGATTTGATCATTGATGGTCCATTGCAATACGACGCAGCCATTATGGAAAATGTTGCAAAATCAAAAGCACCAAATTCTCCAGTTGCAGGTAAAGCAACGGTTTTCGTCTTCCCTGATTTAAATACGGGTAATACGACTTATAAAGCCGTTCAGCGTTCTGCTGATCTCGTTTCAATTGGTCCTATGCTTCAAGGTATGCGTAAACCAGTGAACGATTTGTCTCGTGGCGCTTTAGTCGATGATATTGTTTATACGATAGCATTAACAGCAATCCAAGCAGGCCAAGAACAACAATAATTCAAATTGATATCAAAAAAGCCCAATTCATGATTGGGCTTTTTTATTGCATGACGATCTGTTCTTCTATTTGTTATTGATTAACCGTTACACCAAAACAACGCAACAAAAAGTCAGATAAATGATCTCGTCTAAAGGAATCATTATCCCATTCTTGATCGGATAAAATATCTTGATGGACTAAATCAAACACATACGCATAGCATGATACTGTTCCTGACACGGTATCAACGTCAACGGCCGTTCTATCATAGAAATCAGCTTCAAAATCATCTAGCGCACCAAGCGACGATTGATCAACATCATAAATAACAATGCCATCAACACTGCTCCCCTCTTGAATCGAACTATCCTCAACATCCGAGCTCTTGAAGTTTCTGTCTTTCACAGGATATATGGCTGGAAAACTGTGCCCTTTAATCTTAACTCGCTTATATCCAGCTAATGTGCCCTTTTCTTTGCGAAAATGTCCATTCACTATTTGGGTAAACACTTCTTCATTCATTAGTGACCCGTATACAAAAATAGTACCCACTTTATCTCCCGCTACAAACTTGTGATATTAATCACACTACTTGTCATTATTTACATTCAAATCAATTAAGTTGATATCATATGCTCGCTTTAGGTGTGAATAATCACACTTATCGTGTTCTAAGTTTAGAACACGATAATTCAGGGAACACGGTGCAATACCGTGGCTGTACTCG
This sequence comes from Vibrio sp., assembly GCA_028131545.1. Lineage (GTDB taxonomy): Bacteria > Pseudomonadota > Gammaproteobacteria > Enterobacterales > Vibrionaceae > Vibrio. The sequence continues at coordinate 15,644 of JAOICL010000036.1, forward strand.
CAACTGTGATCAGAGCGACTTATCAATACCACTGACAAGAATGTGTTGGGAAGGAATAAGTTGAGATGCTGAGAGCCAGGATACCTGCCTAATGCACGATATCGACCACCACTGGTGTCGATTATCTATTTACAACTCAAGCGGGTTACTTGAGCGGTATGCATTAAGGACAACCGAATTCTATTCACCTTTCCTTTATTACATCCTGTTTATCATTAGATCAGTCTAATTTACCCGCGTTTTACTCAATTAAACATTAATGGACTTATCATGAAAGCCCGAGTAACAACGCCTTTATCTGTCATTGCATTGGCCTTTGCGCAAGCTTACCCTTCTTTTAGTGTCGCTACTGAAGCGGACGAAACCATTTTTATTACAGCAAGTCGCCATGCAGAACCTGCCAGCAGTGTGATTGCTGACACATCGGTCATTACCCAAGAAGACATACAACAATCTCAAGCAGACTCTATTTCTGATGTTCTAAAAACCATCCCTAGTTTACAAGTGGCTACCAGCGGTGGCCGCGGTAATGCTACTTCTATCTTTATGCGAGGTTCAGAGTCCGATCATACGTTAATTTTAATTGATGGCATTCGTCTACCAGCAACCAATGCCGGACAATATGATTTTAGTCAAATCCCCGTCGACCAAGTTGAACGCATTGAAGTTGTAAGAGGCCCTAACGCAACGGCTTACGGCAGCGATGCGATTGGCGGTGTCATTAATATCATCACTACGGGTGCTTTTGGTAATGACCGTAAACGTTTATCAGGTAGCTATGGCAGCAATAATTACCAAAATATCAACTGGAATTCGTCGACTGATATCGGTGAAAATGGCCACTTAAAAGTGACCACTGGAATCAAAGAAGACGATGGATATAACGTCCACCCTTATGCCGATGCTTTCTCCGATAATAGTGGTGATGAGCATGGTTATGAAAGTCTTAATGCGATGGTGAATTATCAACACTTCATTAATGATGACCTTTTGCTTATTAGTAGTATGAACTACTACAACAATGAAGCGGAATACGATAGCTACGGTACTCAAAAAGCACAAAATATCGAAGCTCTATCTGCCTATGTCGGGTTTGATTGGTCTTTATCAGAAAGTGATCATGCTTTCCGTCTGTCACATTCAGCTCAAGACAATAATGATTTTTATGATGATGCTGATTACTGCGCATTTGTCACTACGGGTTGCTCTGAAAACGACTCGGACAGCTATACCGAAAGCCGTCAAATCAGTACCTCATGGATCAGTTCCTTTTACTTAAGTGATACTCATACTGTCAATCTCGGTACTGATTATCGTGCCGATGATGTTGAAGCTTCATCGGCTTATAGCTCCGTCGATGCTGATCGCACTAACGTAGGCTTATTTGCTTCTTCAAAATGGGCAACACAACGCAATATTTTTGAAATCTCAGCTCGCGGTGACGATAACTCTGACTATGATACAAATACCACATGGTCTGTACGCAACGCGTATCGATTTTTAGAGAGTTATCAATTCATTACCAGTGTAGGAACGGCTTTTAAAGCGCCATCATTGAACGATTTGCACGATACTTCCTATGGTAATGAGTCGCTTGAACCAGAAGAGTCCACAAACTATGAAGTGGGTGTCGATTATAAAAAAGACAATCTTCATTGGCGTATCAATGCATTTCGTAATGATGTCGATAACTTGATTGCTTATAACTTTGCTGAAAGCCAGTCACAAAACATTGCTGAGGCAACCAATGAAGGGATCGAAGCTCGTACTGAGTTTTCTACAGGCATGATCACTCACCAGCTATCCTATATGTATTTATCAACGGAAGACACGGAAGGTAATGAGCTTGCAAGACGAGCACAGCATTCTGGATCCTACGGCGTTCAAATCGCACTCTCTGATAAATGGGATCTATTAACCCAATATCAATACACCGGTTCAAGAATTGATTATATTGAAGCTCAATTTGCTAACGGTGAAGTCGGCGCCTATGATGTGTTTAACTTAGCGACAACGTACCGTGTTCTCGAGAATCTGCACCTTAAACTTCGCGTCGATAATGTGTTTGATGAAGAGTATGCTGCTGTAGATGGTTACCCTGCTCCTGGTATCTCAACTTACGGTACCGTTGACTATTACTTTTAATCCATAGCGCCTTCTATAAGTTGAACGCTATACACTGAACATACGATTACGACAGGAACACGATTGAAATACTCGCCTTATACTGCTTATAAAGTGCTTCTTATAGGATTACCTTTAATCCTTATTAGCCTTTTTCTAACCTCTCTTAGTATGGGGCGAGTTGAGATCCCTTTCTTATCGGTTCTATTTCAAATAGTGCCCTTTTCTAACGATAACTCGGCACACGATTTATTCTTTAACACACTGATTTTTGATGTAAGAATGCCAAGAGTGCTCCTTTCTATGATCAATGGTGCATTGCTGTCATTGTCTGGTGTCTTAATTCAAGGATTATTTCGAAACCCATTAGCTGAACCTAGCTTACTTGGGGTATCCAGTGGAGCCACACTGGGTATGGCCATTTCTATTGTCTTATACCCTTGGTTATCCTCTCTAGGGTTCACCCTTTCGCAAAGTGTCATCACCCCTATCTTTGCTTTTTGTTTGGGTCTTTTCGTTGCACTGATTATCTATCGATTAAGTATGATTAACGGATCAACCTCTACTATTCGTTTATTACTGTGTGGCGTTGCGATTACCGCTTTCTTAAGCTCCTCGATCAGCTTTTTGTCCTATATTTCTGATAGCCATACTCTCAAACGAATCAGTCTTTGGGCAATGGGAAGTATGCAAAACGCCTCTTGGAGCGCTATCTCTCTTAATAGCCTTATTCTATTAATGATTACTCTTTATGCATGGCGAATATCAAAAGTCTTAGATGCATTTCAATTGGGAGAAAATGAAGCCAAATACATTGGTGTTGCTGTTAAGAAATATAAATTGATTTTACTGTCTCTTGCGGCATTAGGTACCGCTATGGCTGTAATCACCAATGGTATCATTGGTTTCATTGCCCTGGTTGTTCCTCATATTTGTCGCCTATTTGTGGGCAGCTATCATCGTTATTTAATTCCGTTGTCTGTCTTACTGGGTGCAATGCTCCTATCCGCATCCGATTTACTCGCCAAAAGTGTTTTACCCCATGGAGAGCTTCCCGTTGGCATCATTACAACCTTTATTGGCGCTCCTTTCTTCTTATACCTCTTAATTAAGAATACGAAGTAATGAACCTGATCCATATCGACATCAAGCAAGAAGAACATGCTTACTTAAACAACATACAATTTGATATGTCCGAGTGTGGAATATTAGGTATTTTAGGCCCAAACGGAGCGGGTAAATCGTCCCTATTACATTACATGGCAGAACTGACCTCTCAAAACGCCTTTCCTCAACGAGAAGTCAATCATCCGATTGCTTGTTATCGTGCCGTTGTCACTCAAATGACTCAATCTACGATCGACCTTTGCGTTTTAGATGTCATTCTACTCGGAGGGTATGCATTACAAGCTCATCATCTTCAAAAAAGAGTATGGGTAGAAGAACTCGCGACACAATTTTCTATAACGCACTTATTAAGTCGTTCTTACGATAGTCTGTCCGGAGGACAAAAACAGTTGATTCATATTTTGAGAGCATTTTTACAACTCAAAGAAACCCCAAAACATGCCGTTCTCTTGCTCGATGAACCCACCTCGGCACTCGATTTGGCTTACCAAAAACAAGTACTTAAAACGTTAAAAACCTATTGTCAGCAACAAGCGATGTGTATTGTGATTATCTTGCACGATCTTAATTTAGCGGCTCGTTATGCTGATTATATTCTGATGATCAAAGAAGGCCATCAAATTGCTTTTGGTCGCACAAAAAACATCTTAACTCCAAATAACATCAAAACCGTATTTGATTATGATGCTTTGATCTTACCTCATCCAACTGAAGATTACCCAATCATCACTGAAGCCTAAAATGACTATTATGCCCCGTTTATTCTCTAAAAACATGGTGAGTCAATCGACTCGATTATTTCAATTTATATTTAAAGGCAAGCAAATAAGAAATGGATACGCCTTTCTGTGCCTAATATTGTTGAGTGCGGGATCTTTTTCTGTTTCAGCTTATTCCAAAGAACGTATTGTCACTTTGACGCCACACTCTACTAGTCTGGCTATTTCAGCCGGACTCAGAGATTCATTAGTCGGTGTCAGTGAACATTCAATTAATGTCGATGAGGTACCGATCGTAGCGGGTTATAACTATCAAGATACAGAGCACATTCTTGCTCTAAACCCGACATTAGTATTAGCTTTACCTTCAATGAAAGAAACAAAGATACTTCAGCTATTAAGTCAAAATAAGGTCACTATTCTTTACCACTCACCTCAAACATTAGAACAAGTCAGTACCATGGTTCTGACATTATCTGACTATGCGATCGATCCTTCTATAGGTAAAAAAGCAGTCAAAAAATTCAACCAAAGAGTCGACAATATAAAGCAAAAATACTCTAAAAAGCGTAAAATGGTGTACTTTTATCAGCTTGGTGGACAACCTAGCTATACCATGTCAGAGGGCAGTTGGCCAAGTGAAGCCTTTCAGCTCTGTGGTGGTACGAATATGATCCCTGCATCCAGTATCCCTTACCTTACGGTTGGACTCGAAGATATTGTGGTTGGCCAACCTGAAGCTATTTTCATTTCACATTCAGCCGTTGAAACACCTCAAGAATGGACAAAATTTCAAGATTTATTACCGGTTAAACAAGTACATAAGATTCAATCTGAATGGTTAAATATTCCATCTTTACATTCCATTGAAGCTGTAGAAGAAATTTGTCATACCCTCGACACTATCCGGTAAATGAACTGATGATAACTTTAACTACTATTAATCTAACTACTCATATTTAAACCCTGTCTCTTCAACCACAAGGACCGTATTTATGGCGATCACTTTTTCAGGTGACTTTGATGAACTCAGCTATCCATATATTCATGATAAAAGCTCACTGTGTGATTTTGAGGTATTTACCGATGAATTATGCACGATGGTCGGTATGGCGCTGTCTCAAATTGATGACCCAGAGATCAAAGCCTCTCTATTAGATTTACAACCAAAAATATTTCACCTCAATGGCTCAATACGCGGTAAACAAGCCATCTTTGAAGAAGACATTACCAAACTCAAAGAAGAATATTGGTACTTTAGAAATAAAGTCGATGATAATGCAAAACGTTTTGTTCTCCCCCGTGGTGGATTCTCTGTGTATCAACTTCATTACTGTCGTAGCTTAAGCAAGAAAGTCATCCGTATACTGGTTCGAGTAGATGAAGAAGGAATCGAGTTCCCAGACGTGATACCAAGATTTAGTAATGTTCTTGTGAACTATTTCTTTGCTTTAACACGCTATCTTAATCAATTAGATGGTGTCGAAGAGCCTGAATTTATTAGTAAGAGCTATCGAAAATCATCAAAAAAAGGAACAAATCATGTCTAAAAAACGTGTTTTATTATCATGGAGCAGTGGTAAAGACAGTACTTATACTCTCCATACGTTACTTCAAGATGAACGCTATGAGGTCATCGGACTATTTACCACCATCAACCAAATCAGTAACAGAGTGGCTATACATGGCGTTCGAACCTCTCTGCTAAAACAACAAGCCAAAGAAGTAAACTTACCTCTTACCATTATTGATCTGCCCTTTCCTTGTACCAATATAGATTACGAAGAAATCATGGGTAACTTTATTGAGAATTGCAAAAATCAACGTATCGACTGCTTTGCATTCGGAGATTTATTTTTAGAAGATATTCGGGACTATCGAATTAAAAATTTAGACGGGACAGGCATAGAGCCTATTTTTCCTATTTGGGGATTAGATACGCACACATTACCTCATCGCATGTTTGATGTTGGGATCAAAGCCAAAATATCGAGTATCGATCCTAAAGCTTTATCCGATGAATTTGTCGGCTTGGAATACGATCAAAGCTTTTTAAGTAAACTACCAGACGGGGCGGATTTATGTGGTGAAAATGGCGAATTCCATACTTTTGTATATGATGCCAATATTTTTTCAAACACGATCCCGATTAAAACAGGGGAAATAATACACGCCAATGGTGGCGTTTTCTGTGATTTAATCGAAAAGGAATAATATCGCAAATATCGATATTTTACCTCTTTGTATTAAATTCGTTTTTATCTAGCCCCATAACATTAAAAGCGCGATACCAAACAGTATCGCGCTTTTTAATGTTACATCAAACTTAACTTTCGGTTAAATCGATTCATGTAAACAAGAAACAGCATGAATATCATTACCTAGAATCGTTGGCTTCTTATTCGCACAATCATCCTGAACTTGAGGACAACGAGTACGGAATACACAACCAGAAGGTGGATTCATAGGAGAAGGCAAATCACCTTCTAACATAATGATTTCTTTATTACGTTCAATTTCAGGATCAGGTACAGGTACTGCTGTCATTAATGCACGTGTATATGGGTGCTTTGGATCCGAGTAGATAGAATCAGATACACCCAGTTCAACGGCATTACCTAAGTACATAACTAAAACTCGATCAGAGATATGTTTAATCACCGAAAGATCGTGAGCAATAAAGATTAATGATAAACCAAACTCTTTCTGTAACGATTTAAGTAGATTCACCACCTGTGCTTGAATCGATACATCCAGTGCCGATACTGGCTCATCACAAATGATCATCTTTGGCTTCAGAATTAGTGCGCGAGCAATACCAATACGCTGACATTGACCACCAGAAAACTCATGTGGATAACGGTTGATAACGTTTGGTAATAAACCTACTTTTGTCATCATCTCACGTACTTGTTCTTTCACTTCTTCTTTAGTCAGATTTGGATAAAAAGTCTCTAAAGGTTCAGCGATGATGTCCCCTACGGTCATACGAGGGTTTAGTGACGCTAATGGATCTTGGAAAATCATTTGAATGTCTTTACGTGTTTCTCTACGCTTGACT
>JAOICL010000037.1 GCA_028131545.1 Vibrio sp.
TCATCATTAACTCCCTTTCCAAACACAATCTTTGAACGCTGGGCAAAACAAGATGCAGATAAAATGGCCCTACAGCAAAAACTAAAAGAAGATCCTGAATACCTAGAGAAAAAATTGGCAAGGGAAAAAAAGCAGCGTATAGCCGATAAAAAGCGCCAAGATATTGAAGATGAACAGTGGTGGCAAGAGTTTAAAAAAGAGCACGGCATTAAGTAATGATTAGTGTACTGGATCATCGCTTTGAATGCGATATGAGCGTATTTGGGCAACTGTCTGAAGCCGATTGGTCACCGTGGTTCAGCGGTGATGAAAATCAACTGGAGACTTACGTACATCGTCTACACGATTTTAACATCAATGTGGGCTGCGGCTCTTTGAAAGAATACCTTGTGAATGCCCCAGGGAAAAATACCAAGGGTGAATTAACTCGCGAGGTGTATTCAAATGCCTAAATCCATGATGTCCTTACTCCTGTGCCTGATCACGCTAGGAGGGTGCAGTAGCAGTCAGTCTAAGGGGTTTACTTATGATGTGAGCTATAACGGCAGCTTAGGCGGGCCTCATATTGCTAAGGAGTTGTATGTTTTTACGGATCCTAAAGGCTTGATCGGTCGAGAGTTTGGTTACGGCTCTTTAAATGGGGCTCCAGGAGGCAGTACTGGAGGAGGAGGGGGAATCCCACAACGTATCATGGGGTATTGGATGAAATCCAAAGATGAAAATACTCCCAATGACATCTATTACTCTGTTGACCAAATCATTGACTTAGAAGAATCCAAAGCCAAAATAAAGGCAATGGATAACTATTATGTCGGCGGAATTTATACTTCTTCATTACAAGTCATCGTGAGTTTTGACAAAGTCTATATATTTTATCAAGGTTGGTGCAATAAACATAAACATTCCTGTGCGATAAACCCAACAGGAGACCCTGAAGGCTATGTCGGTCGAGGTGCCACCTCCAATGCCAAAGCGGTCACCTTATTTGAAGGCACCGCTAATCAATCATCATTAACACCCTTTCCAAACACAATCTTTGAACGTTGGGCAAAGCAAGATGCAGATAAAATCACCCTACAGCAAAAACTAAAAGAAGATCCTGAATACCTAGAGAAAAAATTGGCAAGGGAAAAAAAGCAGCGTATAGCCGATAAAAAGCGCCAAGATATTGAAGATGAACAGTGGTGGCAAGAGTTTAAAAAAGAGCACGGAATTAAGTAATGATTAGTGGACTGGATCATCGCTTTGAATGCGATATGAGCGTTTTCGTCTCGCGACTAAATCGCTCATAGCTTGCATAATATCTGGCTTTAAAGTCGATACTTGGCGACTTAACGCCAATCATCTATGAAAAATCACAAACTACGGTGTCCGGTTGGGCTTGACCAAAATACCCCTCAAAAAAGTGGAGGGAGCTTGGCTATTTCTTCAATCGATACAATTTTGTGGCGGCTAATGACAATTTTCCAACGATAATAATGGCTTTCTTTTGTATCAGCGTCATCCACTTGAACAATGAGATTGAGTAATTGGCGGCGTTCGACTTTTTCTTTACTCACCTGACCATTATTCACAAGATAGATAAGGTTTGACCCTTTACCCATTAAGCGCATAAACGTTCGCATATCGATGATAAGAGATTCTTTTGTTTGATCGTAACCACTTAAGAAATGAGACGTCGCCATATGTACCTGAGCACGATAATGTAGAATCTGTTCTTCTTTTTGAACGACGCGTTTTTTTCGTATCGTTCTAATGGCATCGGGTAATGACGTAATATTTTTAAAATCAAGCCACTCTAACTTTTCACCAACAAAGTGTTTGGTATTGGGATCAAAGAATTTCTTCTTCCATTTAGGTTTTCCTTTTCGATTCCATTTAACCAGTAAGTCACGAAGGTCGTCTTTAAAAATCTCACGTAACGCATAGATAAATGACATCATGATGATGAAGGAGGCTGTGATTTCTCCCCAGTAATCACGAGCTAAAATGGCAGACAGCGTAACAAATACCATGACAAGACCCGTCGCAAATCCTTTCGCTGCGCGATTCATGTTGTCACCTAATGGTTTGGTTTTATTCTTTAATACAATTGGGTATTCGATTAATCGTCGAAGCAGTCGCATCTTGTTCGTTAATCGAATCATATCATTTTGCACTGTTTTGGAATTGTAGTTACGCAGTCTTCTGTGGGCAGTCTCTTTCTCGGCAATGGTGATCAGACGATTTTTAAGTGTTTTGTAATCTTCACCTCGATTAAGAGAAGAAGCTAAAGACAGGAATTGTTGCTCAGTAAACCAAGACAAATAATTGTCTATGTTTTCATAATAACGATTGAGCGTTTCATCTCCCGGAATACTACGACGTAGGCGTTTTAAAATATCCAAAGCAAGATCGAGTACTTCATCAATATCATCTTGAGTAATGTCTTCTTTTTTCGTCTTCAGTTTATTGGTGGACTTTTTTAATGCCACTGCATATTGATAAGCAAATAAGCTCAAACTGACACGGTATTGTTCAGTAGACAATCTTCCTCGTTTTGCTAATCGGCTGTGAACTAATGGTAGGTAATCATCAGAACTGAAATAGGAATGTTTCTGGCTGATAGCGCCATAATAAAAATCTTTTTCAGAAATTACTTGAGGGGAAAATTGAAGTTCACCTGGGACGAATAAATACGCATTGATCTCATACTTTTTACTTTTTGCTAAGGTATGAGATAGCTTCAGCGTTACTTCATTATACGTATCGACCGTGACCAATGTATTCTCCTCTTTAATAATGCAAGTGAGTTAATAAGAGTAATGACTCTTTTTGAATTTAACGAGTAACGTCCATTATGTTTCACTTATGTTACCGAAGTATGACAGCTTTAAATAAAATGATCATAAAAATTACATAAAATGTTTCACAAGTTATTGATATTAAAGAGTAGGGGTATTTTTAATGTTTAACCTAAAAAACTCTATAAAATTATTAATTCGCAGCTTGAAATAAGTTTCTTTGTCGGTATGATGGACTCATTATTGAAGTAGCTTAGTCAGGGATTTGGGGAGCTAGATGTATTCATATTTAGAAGTGAAATTAGCAATATCAAATTTGGGCCATGATATTCGAGAAAATCAAATAGCAATAAAAACGTTATTAGAACAACTCGCTAAAGATATTTTAGATGGCGAAAAGAAGAAGCAAGATAATCGAATTCGAATTGCATTAGATAAGACATTGTCGGAAATGATCGCGACAGGAAAGTGTGATCGAGAGGGGTTTGATGCGTTACTAAAGAAAAACTTACAGTGCACAGTATCTTGAGTGCCTGGCGACATTAAGTGCTAGCGCACTAACTTTACTTTAAGGAGGGCTTATGATGTACGACTCCATACCTTCTCACAAAGAGAAGGTGATGAAATCGTAAGGTTGTTCATATCTTCGTTATACTGCAGCGACCACTGAAATTTCTACTAAGATTTCTTGGCGAGCCATATTCGCTTCAACACACGCTCTAGCCGGAGCAAAACCCTCAGGAACCCATTGATCCCAAACGGCATTCATTTCTTTAAATAAATTCATATCGCGCACGTAAATCGTCGCACTCAATAATTTGGTTCTATCACTACCAATTTGCTCTAATAGCTCATCGACTTTTTCAAGCATGGTTTCTGTTTGTGCGGTAATGCCTTGAGTGGTGTCTTTGGCTACTTGACCACATAAATAAGCTGTTCCGTTATGGATGACGACACGACTCATTCTTGCTTTTGTTTCAATTCGTTGGATTTCAGACACAGTTATATCCTTATATTATATTGAGTTATACACTCCAAAAGAGTACTAGAAAGCGGTACGTTGAGATACCTCTTAAATTCTAAATGATTAAATATCGGTCAAATTTATTCGGTTATATCTTTGATAGAGGTATTTCTTTATTTTTAGTGAGCGTTTTTTCCTATACGACTGCGTCATGGTTACTCTGATTATGCACTCATTATTCTCTGTTGCTTAACTATGTTTAATTATGTTTAGCTATGTTCATCAAAATTAGCCTGAGTGATTTGATTTCTTAACCATCGATGAGCAAGATCATTATCAAATTGCTTATGCCATAATAAGAAATGTGCTCCTGCTTTTAAGTCAATAGGAAGGGGTTTGATAATGAATTGAGTGGGGTCATAAAACTCCTTAAGAAGGGCGTAGGGATAACATAAAAGGAGGTCGCTCTGAGCGCACAGTTTTATGGCGCTGTTAATATCAGAAACATTAACGGCATGATTGATCGCTAACGAATGTATTTCTAAGATTTCATGCAGCAACCATTCTTGTACTCCACCAACCACGACTTGAATATGTCGATATTTTAAAAAGGTATCAATGTTCCATTCTTCATTGAGCGCGGGATGATCTTTGTGCATGATGCACGCAGAAAAGTCTTTTTTTAATTCGGCGTAATGTAATTCATTCGGTATTGTTTTAACGTGAATTTTTGAACGCTCATCCCATTCAAAGATGGATATGCCGAAATCAATGTCTCTTTTCAATAATCGTTTAAAGCTGCCTTCGCCCCAGTTTTGGCTATTTATGGTTATATGAGGGGCACTTGAGAGGACATTGGGCATAAAACTGGGATAAATAGCCTGATAAGCGGTTTCGACTAAATCAAAATGAAAGACTCTTTGGCTGATTTCTGGGTCGAATGTGTCAGGTTTGGTTAAATTCTCTATTTGTTGAAGGACCAAGTGAAGTTCTGGCGCGAGAGATAAAGCTTTTGGTGTCGGAAATAGCCCCTTTGACTCTCGTTCAAATAAAGGGTCGTCATACAGTGATCTCAGCCGTGTCAGTTGTTTGCTGACGGCAGATTGGCTTAAATGCAGGCGCTTTGCTGCTTTACTGACATTCTTTTCTTCAAGTAAAACATACAAACAAATGAGAAGGTTTAAATCATTTTTGAGTAAATGGTTTATGTTGATCATGATATTCCTAACTTTCATACCTTTCCTGAAAAGCAATCACTTCAAATCATAGCTCAATATCTTTATCCTACGCAAGATAGAATAAAATCAGACATTCTACTATTTTGAGATAAAACCATGACAAAACCTTCAATTCTTAAGTACTTAATTCTTCTGGTCATTTTTTTCCCGATGGCGGTTGATATTTATCTACCTGCTTTTCCTCAAGTGGCGAGTGCGTTATCAGCGACCTCATCACAAATGAAAGATACGATCAGCCTCTTTATTGTTGGCTTTGGTGTCGGCCAATTATTTGTTGGGAAACTAGCCGACTTATGGGGAAGAAGAGTTGTTGCGTTAAGTGGTATTTTAATTTACTTCGTTATTTCGGGTTCACAATATTTCGTTCAATCGATAGAGACACTGACCTTATTACGTTTGTTGATGGGCGTGGTCACTTCCGCAACGTATGTTTCGATGATGGCAATGGTGAAAGACAGCTACGATGAAAAGACCATGCCAAAAATATTAAGCTATGTTACCGGTGCTCTTTGTGTGATTCCGGCATTAGCGCCTATTTTAGGGGCGTATTTAACAGAAGCGTTCGGATGGCGTTCAACGTTTGCTTTTATGTCTTTGTATGCGTTTGTTGTCTTTTTTATTTTGTTAAAGTGGTTACCTGAAACGAAAAAAGCACAAGAAAGTCATCAGCCTTCTTCTAGTTACTGGGATATTGTCTCTAATCCCACCTTTTTATTGTATGCCTTAACCTCCATGGGAGCGATGGCGATTATTCTCGCTTATGTATCAAGCTCACCAATATGGTTGATTGAACGATTAGACCTATCGATGTCAGAATTTTCATTCTGGTTTAGTGCGAATGCAGCGATCAATGTGGCCAGTAACTTTATTTTGGCTCCTTATCTGATTCATCGCTTTAACTTTTACAAACTGATGTCATTTGGCTTATTATTGATTGTTTCATCTGGATTTTTGATGTGGAATTTGGGTAATACCGCTTTTGAATTTATGTTACCTATTTTTATTTGTTCTATTGGTTTTTCATTAACGTTAGGCATTGCTTCAAGTAAAGCATTAGCTCCCTTTGGTAATAATGCGGGCGTTGCTTCGGCGTTGTTTGGTTTTATTCAAATGTCAGGGGCGGGTATTGTTGTTTCTTTGGTTCAAAAACTGGGTTTTGGCGTACCAATGGAGATGATGTTCCATATGTTTCTACTTTTACCGGCTTTTCTTATTATCTTAAAAAAGGCAGTGACTAAGCCTGAAGCTATTCTTAGCTAGCTATTTTAACTAACCGCCCTTAACTAGCCATTTTAACTAACGTTAAATGAAGAAGAATGAAATGCCGTGATTTTCGATATGAAATACGTATAATTACGGCGTTTCTTCATGCTCTTACTTCAAAGGATTCATTGGGTTCATTATGCTGTCGACCTTAACAACGTTATTCAATATTGTAAAAAGTTGGTTTACCTCGATCTCTGGTTTTACCCCAAGAGTGGTCATTTCATTAATTATTTTGTCTTTCTTTTATGCGATAGCAGAAATGCCTGTCGATATTCCTTTCTTTGATGCATTGAAGAAGTTGGATTTTGTTCTGATTTTTTTAATTGGTTGTTATTTATTCAATACTACGCTTCAAGGCGCTTTCCGCGATAAATATGGATTCAGTTTTAACGAGGCGTTAAGGCATGTGGATTTCCTATTATTTTATGGACTAGGGTTGTTTTCTGTTGTGATGGTATTCATGAGTTCAGCAACGGCACCCGATGCGTCACCTGAGGGAGCTATCTCAATGGGATACCTAATGAGTATGGTGGCCATGCTGGTCTTGAATTTTACCGTCGGCGGCATGTTACTGCTGTGGCAGATGGCATCAGTGTTGCGAAGAAGAGGGCTAAAGCAATCTCCATTTGGTGAATATAAATACATACCGTCTCTACTTGTGGTAGGAGCACTGTCTTTTAGCGTTGCTTTTATGCTGTTGATATTGATTGGACAGGCCGAGTTTATGGCCTTGATCGCGGGGATTCCGACGATCGTGATCACTTTATTTGTTGTAGCTGCATTACAAGATATGTTGGGGATTCCTCCGCATAAGAAAAAAGCCACAAGTAAAGTAAAATCAACCGTCTATAAAGCCGCTTGGGAGGCGTAATACCTAATCATTTTTAATATGAATTAGGTTTAAAATTTGGCCTTCGAGGTGCTATTTTCAACGAATCGCGCAAAAAAGTTCTTAATGTGGTAGTATCTCCTTGAATTTAACCACCTAGAGGGTCTATGTTTTATCAATTTTCTATTACTACTACTTTAATTCTTTTGTTTGGCTTTTATGGCCTAACCTTCCTTCTTTCTACTTATACCAATAAAAAATCGGATAGCGTTGATGGCTATATGGTGTCTAATGGCGCTGTTGGCTTCGGTATTGCTGCTGCAAGTATGACCGCAACGTGGATTTGGGCTGCTTCTTTTTATGGTGCGGCAACATCAGGCTATCAATACGGATTATCAGGATCACTGCATTACGGATTGTGGGGAGCATTGATGATTTTATTCATTTATCCTTATGGTCAACGATTCCGTGAGTTAGCGCCAAGAGCAAGGACACTGGCAGAAATCATGCATGCGAGGCATGGTACATCAAGTCAACTTTTATTAGCCGTTTCTAACTTGATCGGCAGTGTCATCAGTCTCATGGTAAACTTTACTGCAGCCGGTGCATTAGTTGCGGTATTAACGCCATTATCCTTTCAAACGGGTGTGATGATCGCTGGTGTTGGTGTTTTGTCTTATACCCTTTGGTCAGGGTTTAGAGCATCCATTCTTACGGATTTTGCACAAGTCGTCGCGATGATGTTGGTCGCTGTTGTATTGATTCCATGGGTGTATTTCAGCATGGGTGGCGAAGCCGTCTTATCCCAAGGTCTAGAAACCATCACGACAGAACAAGCGGATTTCTTTTCAACCAAAGCTATCTTAGAGCAAGGGGCACCTTTCTTTGTTGCCGTGCTGGCTTATAGTATTGGTAACCAGACTATTGCTCAGCGTTTATTTGCCGTCCGCCAAGATTTGATTAAACCATCTTTTATTACCGCGACAATCGGTTATGGTTCGATCGTTATAGGCTTAGGCATGTTAGGTATGATGGCATTGTTAGCAGGTATGACACCGCATGAGGGGGATTTGAATAATCTAATACCTCAAGTGGCTTCAACTTACTTACCACCTTTTGCTATTGGCTTATTATTTATTTTAGTGATTGGTTCATTGTCTTCGACTGCTGATTCCGATTTATCGGCACTTTCTGCTATCGTTATGACGGATATTTACGCGAAAAATATGGCGAAAGGCAAAATTGATCCAAAGAAAATGTTATTTCTTGGTCGAGTCACGATGATCGTTGCTACGGTTATTGGACTTATTCTTGCGAGTCTTGCGCTTGATATTTTAGTGATGCTTGTGTTTGTCGGTGGCCTATGGGGAGCACTCGTTTTCCCTGTGATAGCGAGCTGTTATTGGGACCGAGTGAATAACCGAGCATTCATGAGCTCAGTGCTGGGTGCGCTTGCTATTTTTATCCTGGTACGTTTTGATTTGATTCCAGCTGCAGGTGCAGGAATGGTGCTCGTAGAAGCCATTTCCGCTATTGGTGGCGGTACCGTGATCGGCCTCATGACATTCGCATTTAGCGGCCGCAAAGTAGCCACAGCCGTCGGTATACTTGTCAGTATTGCTTGTCTTTATTACTTTATCGGTTTCCTACGTGACTACGCTGTATTAATGAGTTCATTGGTTTCTTACGGAATGAGTGCACTTATCTGTGTTGCGATCAGTTATATGAATAAAGAACGATTTGATTTTTCAAGTATTCACGAGAAAATTCAACACTTTGATGAACAAAAGTAGGGAGTAACTTATGCTAGCTTTATACATTTTAATTTGGCCTGTTATTTCGGCAGTGATTCTTTATATCATTGTAAAAGCGTTCTTTAAGGATGTAGCAAAGGCGAAAAAGGACAATGACACTTTGGTTTAATATGACGCTTTAGTTTAATATGACACTTTAATTTATATAACAGTATCATATGTAATGTCATACGACCTTACTCGATGAATAAGACCAAGATTAATGCTTATTCATCGAGTGCTTTAAAGCGTTTGTATTTGGTTTTCTCTTGTTCTGAAGCCGTTATATTTCCTAAGTACTGATAGGGCATAGCAGTACTCGCCCAGCGTCCAAACCATTGGATATCTCTTACTTTCTTGCCTTGCTCAGCCAATTCTTTAACCGCTCCTACGCGCATCGATTGACCTGAAAACTTAATTTTCCCACCCAAAATATCTCCGACATTTCTTGCTACTCGATATAATGATGAATGATCCATCGCGGTATGGCTGATGTTCCCATGTTTGTCTATCGCAGAAAACAGTGCTTTTTCCTTATCCGCTTCTTCAATGGATGGATGAGCCAGTAATAACCATTTTTTTAATGCGTGACTGCTACTTTCACTGAGTTGGTACTGAGCATTATCGACATCAATTAAACAGCTATTATCTGTTCTGACAATATGAATATTGTGTAGGGTGAGATTACTTAGTTCAGAGCGTTTCATTGCGCATTCAAACATGACACAACAAATAGCAAGATCCCGAATATGTTTCGGGTTAGGGGAGGTGTCTAATTTATCATACAACGTATCCAGATGTTCTCGAGTAAAGGCTTCGGCTTGTTGTGCGTCACCATTCTTTTCTATCCTCAAGCTTGAAAGTAATAACTTTATGGCTTGATTGGATGTAGGGTCCTTGTATTGAAGAATCTTATGGAATAGCCCAATGGTGACGCTGTAACGTCTTATTGTGGCGAACTTCCGTTGCTTGGCTTCTTTTTCTAGGAATATTCTTATCGCGGTGGTTGCGCAAGGCATGGCCCTGACATTTTTTGATAGACAGAACTCGACAAATAGATTCCAATCTTTGGTCATAGCAAGTAAAGAATTGCGAGAATAACTATTCACGGTAAGATCATTAATGTCTTCTAACTCTACGTATTGATTTAGTTTATTTCTCCAATCGTTGAGTTCGCTAGCGGGCTTTTCTGGAATGACTTTTCTCATTAGTGCACTATAACTTGACGTGTTTGTGTTAATTATAGAACAGTGGCAGTTGAATACCTACTGAATCATCATATGAACCCTTAAATATGGCGATAATGCACTGAACTAAGTTAGCAGAGCTTAACTGTGTAAATGGACTATCTTGTAAGAATCAAATTTTGTCAAAGCAGAAGCGTATTTTCGACAGGGTTTCTTTCCGTTAAATTCAACAGTCAGTCCCCCTGATAGCCACTTGTTCATCACGAAAAGAATATCGTTGGGGAAATAAAGTCATAATCCTTTGGCGGATCAATATAGTGTCCATCTTGATCATAACTGTAGGCATCTTTTGCTGTGTCACTCGTTAAAAAACAAAGATTTTCATCGACAATTTGTGCACACAAAACATTTTTCATCATCGTTAGCTCATTCGTATTAAATTGACTAACATAGCGAAATTTGTCAGTTAATTGATGAATCAGCACAGCTTGATATTGTCCGTGTGAAATTAAATAGCGGAGTGATAAAGTACAGGCACTTATATCATTAGATCCAAACTTTTGTTGGAGGTACGGAATTCTTAGAGTGACCTTCATTGAACTTGCATTTAATCGAAGCCACTCCAGAAATGCATCGATTGGTATCGAGTGTGTAATTGTATTCATCATCTGCATAACGCTACCCAGTCAATAGTGTATGAATAACGTCTATATCGGCTGAGTACTTGAAGAGTTGAGTATCAATTGAACAATTAGTTTAAAAGGCCCGATTTAAAATAATAAGTACGACATTCATCGTCATTTTTGGGGGGTGTTATTTTCTTTTAGCTGATTAGCTACGATTTGTTTATATCGATACCAAATAATACAAGTAACAATGATATAAATAGGCATTTGAACTTGGAGAACAGCGGAAATGTCGTATTCAAAAATGGCGAGATATAGAGGTAAATGTAATGTTGCCTTCATTACGGCAATTACCGCCATAAGTATTGAAATTAAGTGGATCCTTTCAAAGAAGCAGCATAGAAGTGCAATAAAGATCATTTCTATATTGAAGGTCAAAGTGTAATCTAGTGGTGTCAATGAATTGATGAGTGTGACTAATAGAGCGCATAACAGGGCAATAACAAACGAAATTCTTGGGATCTGAACTGAAAAAGGTAAAGTAAAATTTGGATTCAGAATTTTAATCATGTTATAGCCAGTACAAGATAGTAAGAGTACATAGAAGGGGCTATAAATCGCTAATGCTTCAGCTATTCCATATTGAAAATAGGGTAAATAGATTCCCATAGTACCGATCACTTTTACTGCTAATAGCGTTACCATTAATAGTGAAATAGTACGATTTCTTTCGAAAAAACAACAGGCTAACGTGACAAATAAAATTTCAACATGTGATAACGCTACGTCTAAGTTAAAATGAATGTCGTTGCGAAAATCAATAAATACACTGATGAGTAACGTTACAGTGAAGATGAGTCTGTTGAGAATGTTGCGAGTCATTGATGGTTCTATTTGCATTAATTTTGATGCGCGTAATATATCACATGCTTTATAAATTTTAAATCAAGAGTCCTAGATTTAATGCTGTTTATTTAAGTATAATAACGTATTATTTTCTGATTATTTATTGAGGTTCCTATGTCGCTAGTCTATTCAACTGAAACAGGGCGAATCAAAGAAGAAAAAACGAAAGAACAGCGTCCTAAAGGGGATGGTGTAGTTAGAATTTTAAAACAAACCAAAGGCCGTAAAGGTAAAGGGGTCTCTATTATTTCGGGGTTAGATCTTGATGACGCACCATTAAAGTTGTTGGCTGCTGAATTGAAAAAGAAATGTGGGTGTGGTGGCTCTGTTAAAGAAGGCGATATTGAAATTCAAGGTGATGATCGTCAAAAATTAAAATCCCTATTAGAAGCAAAAGGGTATCAGGTTAAACTGGCTGGGGGCTAATACTCTTGTTAATGCCATATTCTTCAAAGCCTTACTGATTTAATCAGTAAGGCTTTTTTATTCGACTAAGCTCGTTATTCAACTAAGCTATGAATATCACGTGCTGTAACATTTCAATAGCACTGTATTAAGCATGTACGTCAAGGGAAGAGTATGTCGAAGAGTTGGAAAAATGAATTTAATGATTCTATGGGCCGTATAGGGGAATTTGCTAAACAAAGTCCGAATGCATTAAGTGGATTAACGGATATATCTACACCAAGTGATAAGCCACTACTTGATCCTAAAACGGTAGAATTGATCGCTTTAGCGGTTGCAGTGACTACGCGTTGTGATGGATGCATTGCGGCACACGCAAAAAAAGCAGCTAAGTTAGGCGTCACAGAAGCCGAGATTTCAGAAGCATTGAATGTTGCTATTTCATTGAATGCTGGTGCAGCAATGATGTATTCCTCACGAGCTTTAGAAGCCGTTAGAGAATTTTCATAATATATTTTCTATCTTTCCATTATGAATAGATGAACCCCAATAGTAGCCAATCATTGGGGTTCTTTTTAGTCGTAAATCATCGCTATGATTTTATGCGGTGTTTTAAATACTCGATAACAACATATCAATGGCTTCCTTTGCATGGTATTCAATTGCTTGTCGGCTCATCATCGGTGAACCCAGCAGAGCTTTTGAGCGGGGTGCCAATAACATACCGAACCATAAATCGATTTTTATATCTGAAATATCAGCATTAAATCGCTCATTGAAAAAGGCTCGAATCGCTAATTCATCATCTGGACCTATTTTCATGAATGCTTCAATTTGGTCTGGAATATTGTTGGCTTCAGAAATAAGTAAACGTTGTATGGCTAAATGATCTGGAGATAGATGAAACTCCATAAAATGAATTGCAAACTTCAATAAAGCAATATCGGTATCACTATGGGATAGACAGTGTGTATGTTTTTCATCGAACTCTTCTCCTATCGATTTTAATGTTGCTTCAAATAAAATCGGCTTAGAGGCGTAGTATCGATAAAGTGTTTGTTTTGTTACACCTGCTTCTGAAGCAATATCATCCATTTTTGCTGATGTGAATCCTTCTTGTAAAAACACGAGTCTAGCTGACGCTAAGATAGCACGTTTTTTTATCATTCTATTTTGTTCAACTTTACTCATAATTCCCCATTTAAATAATCATACTTGGAAGTGTGATTTAAGTTGACACTTTACCATTAATTAATCATACTAGCCAGTATGATAATTTAATATGGAATGAGACAATGAATACATTAATGATGAATTTAAAGAAAAACGATAAAGCCGTTGGTTTCTTAATTGCCTTTTTAGGGGCATTTTTAATGAGTATTGACCCTATTTTTATTCGTTACGCTGGTGTCAGTGGGTTTGATACTGCTTTTTTGTTTGGTTTATTTAGTGCGATATCAATGCCAATTCTGTTGGTAATAACGGATAAAAGAGGAATAACACAAGCCATCGTGCAGAGTGGATGGCCATTATTAATCGCGGGCATCTTAATGGTTGGTAGTGCTTCTGGATTGGTGTTTAGTATTAAGCATACTTCCATCGCGAACACATTTATGATTTTAAGTGCAGCTCCTGCCTTTGCTGCGATATTCAGCTGGTTTTTCTTACGAGAGAAAACCAATAAATCAACCGTCATGACTATCATTGCTGTCATGTTCGGTGTCGGTATTATCGTGTCAGACTCCGTAGGTGGTGGAGATGTATTTGGAAACGTGTTAGCTATATTTTCTGTAATTTGTTTTTCATTGATGTTTACGTTGTTACGTAAATACCCCAATGTCAGTCGTTTAGGCAGTGTGGCGGTGGGCGGTGCATTGTTAGCGATAACCATGGTTTTCTTTGCTGAACCCAGTGAATACGATAATAACACATGGGTAATGATGGGCATTATGGGCTTATTTAGCGCACCACTAGGGCGAGTGATGTCGATGGTCGCAACACGTTATATTACCGCAGCAGAAGTCTCTATGACATTGATGTTAGAAACAGTATTAGCGACGTTATGGGGGATGATTTTCTTCTCTGAAATTCCAACCACATTAACGATGGTCGGTGGATTATTTATTTTAATCAGTCTTTTTATGTATTCATATCATAATATGAAAAATAATGTGTAAGGGAGGTAACCAGGGTAAAGAGTGTCGATGAGTGTTTGTATCGTTCAGTTTTTTTATTTTTCTATGACGAGGTTAAGACTCTATGCCTTATTAATCGTTTCTACGGTATTTGATCATTATAATGATAGATAACGTACAAACGTCGTTATCCTTATAAGGACATAAGACTTTATGGCTTCAAATAGAATGCATTTCTTATCCCAGCGCCCTTGGGTTATCTCATTAATTATTGTGATCGGTATCGGTGGTTGGTTGGCATCTGGAGATGGCACCGCTGATTCTTCTACCATCGATAAGGAGACCCGTTCTCCGTCTGAATTCAATGATATTCCATTAGCAAAAGTTGCTTATCGAACATTTCAATCTGAAATGACGACAAAAGAACTGACATTATATGGGCGTACAGCACCACATCGAGAAGCGAATTTAAGTACGGAATTAGATGGACGAATTTCTCGTGTACCCATTCGTCAAGGTGAGCGTGTTACGAAAGGGCAAATCATTGCTTATATTGATAAGGGCGATTTAGATATTCGTTTGGAAAGGGCCATTGCATTATACAATGTTAAAGATAAGGAATTCCAAGCGGCTACATCCTTAAAAAATAAGGGCTTACAAGGAGAAGTCGCGTACGCTAGTGCTGAAGCTGAGCTTATTGAAGCAAAAGCAGCGGTTGCGAATGTGAAGTTATTGTTGAAACACTCGGTTATCAAAGCACCATTCTCTGGTGTGATTGATACCTTATATGTTGAGTTAGGCGAATTTGTGCAAAGAGGAGACCCAATTGCACATTTAATTGATTTGAAAAAATTAATGATCACCGCTGAATTGAGCCAAAATCACATACAAAAGGTTAAAAATAATCAAAAAGCCAATGTTATTCTTCATAACAAGCAACACTTTGATGGTCACCTCCGTTATATTTCACAGTTCGCGTCGATAGAAACGAATACCTTCCCTATTGAGGTTGAAATTGCGAATGAAAAGCAACAGATTCCCGCTGGTATCAGTACCGAAATTAGAATTCAGCTCGACTCACAAGCTGCAATTAAAGTGACACCAGCAACACTTGCCTTAGATGAATCAGGTAATTTAGGCGTGAAAACCTTAGTCTCTGATAAAGTGCAATTTATTCCTGTTCAGATTGTAAAAGCAGAACGAAATGGCGTGTGGTTGTCGGGTCTCGGTGATTCGGTGGATATTATCACGATAGGACAAGGATTTGTTAGAGATGGTGATGATGTTATTGCCAGTCTCGAACAATAGGAGAGGCACATGTATTCTTTAATTGATGCCGCGTTGTCTCGTTCTCGTACCATGCTGTCTTTACTCGTTGTATTAATGTTATCTGGAGCCTTTGCGTATATTACGATACCCAAAGAATCGAGCCCAGATATCACTATCCCGATTATTTATGTGTCGGTTTCGCATCAAGGTATTTCACCAAGTGATGCCGAACGTTTACTCGTTCGCCCGATCGAACAAGAATTGCGTTCGATCTCTAATGTAAAAGAAATGACGGCTGTCGCCTCAGAGGGACATGCGTCAGTCACATTAGAGTTTAATGCTGGCGCGGATCTCAATAAGGCGGTTGCGGATGTACGTGAAGCCGTTGATTTAGCAAAATACAAACTTCCTGAAGACTCTGATGAACCCACTGTTAATGAAGTCACTTTTGCCAGTGAGAAACCCATCCTATCGGTGGCTTTGTACGGCAGTGTGCCCGAACGTACTGTTATTCAAATCGCGCGTCAACTTCAAGATACCTTGGAATCCTTTAAACAAATATTAGAAGTCGATATCGCAGGGGATCGCGAAGATATCTTAGAGATCATTGTTGATCCCCTATTGATGGAAAGTTACGGCTTGGATCAAGGCGATATTTTGAATTTGATCTCAGCTAATAACAAGGTGGTTGCTGCGGGTTTTGTTGACACTGGATATGGGCGATTTTCGGTTAAAGTTCCAGCCGTTTTTAACTCATTAACTGATTTATGGGCGTTTCCTGTTAAAGTTAATGGCCAACAAGTCGTCAAATTTGGGGATATTGCTACCGTTAGACGTTCATTCCGAGATCCTGAAAGTTTTGCCCGATTAAATGGGGAAAGCACGGTGGTATTGGATATTAAAAAACGTGCAGGTGAAAATATCATCGAATCCGTTCAACTGATCAAAGCCGTTTTAAATGAAGCCCAAAAGAGATCGGATTGGCCAAATAACTTACAAGTTAAATACACATATGATGACTCTGAAGATGTAAATCGGATGCTGACGGATCTGCAAAACAACGTACTGTCAGCGATTCTATTGGTCGTTATTGTTATCATCGCTATTCTTGGTGTTAGGACAGCCTTGTTAGTTGGAATCTCAATCCCAGCCTCTTTTCTGACGGGTATCTTAGTTCTCTCTTTGTTTGGATTAACCATCAATATTGTTGTCTTATTCTCTCTGATATTAGCGGTGGGTATGCTGGTTGATGGTGCCATTGTTGTTACGGAATTTGCTGATAGAAAAATGCAAGAAGGTGTCGATAAAAAACAAGCTTATCGAGAAGCGGCAAAACGCATGGCATGGCCGATTACAGCATCAACCGCAACCACTTTAGCTGCGTTTGCTCCTTTGCTTTTTTGGCCTGATGTGACCGGTGAATTCATGAAATTTATGCCATTGACGTTAATCGCGACATTAACCGCTTCTTTGATTATGGCATTGTTATTTGTTCCGGTTTTAGGGGGCCTTATTGGTAAGCCTCAGACTAAAGTGCCTTCTCATGTTGAGTCACAACAACGATCATCGAATGTTCAAGACGATCATATTCAAAATAACCATGTTAAAAACAATAAGGATGAAACCGTACGGGGATTCACATCGGTTTATATTTCGGTATTATCCTTCGCGATTAAACATCCTTTAAAGGTGTTATTAGCGGCTATTTTGATGTCTATCATGGTTATATACAGCTATGGGAAAGCGGGGCTAGGTGCTGAATTCTTCCCTAAGGTAGATCCTGCTTACTTTAACGTTAAAGTAAGATCCCATGGTGATTTGTCTATCTTTGAAAAAGACATCATCATGCAAAGCATAGAAAAAGAAATCATTGGTCAGCCTGAGTTGGAAAGTGTCTACACCAAAACCGGTGGTGACGAGGAAATCGGTGTTATTCAAGTGACGCCTGTTGAATGGCAATTAAGACGTTCCGTTCCTGAGATTATTGAGGAGTTAAGTGAACGAACAAAACACTTTTCTGGTGTTGAAATTGAATATAAATTTCCCGATGCTGGGCCACCCGTTGAGCATGATTTAGTGATTGAAGTCAGCTCAGCTCAGTCTGAGAATATTGAACAAGCCGCTAAAATAGTGCGTTCTTGGGTCGATTCAGAATCACTATTTACTAATGTGAGTGATAACTCGAGTAAAGCAGGGATAGACTGGTCTATCAATGTTCGTAAAGACGATGCCATACGCTTTGGCGCCAATGCCGTCCTTGCCGGTAGTACAGTACGTTTTCTAACGAACGGTTTGGTGATTGGGGATTATCTACCCGATGATGCGAATGAGCAGGTCGACATTTTAGTTCGTTACCCTGAAGATAAACGGGATATTGGTAAGTTTGATGAGCTCAGAGTGAAAACCGATAAAGGACTGGTACCGTTAACTAACTTTGCTCGAATTATTCCTGAACACAAACAAGATACCATTCATCGTTTAAATGGTCAGCGTATCATTAATGTGAAAGCCGATATGAAAGAAGGATATAACTTAGCGGCTGAACTGCCGATGATTCAACAACGATTGTCGGCGTTAACGCTTCCTCAAGGTGCAACTTTTACGATAAAAGGACAAAATGAAGAGCAAAAGAATTCATCGGCCTTTTTGCAAAGTGCTTTCTTAGCAGCCTTGGCTGTTATGGCGTTGATTTTAGTCACTCAATTTAATAGTTTTTATCAAGCATTGCTGATTTTAAGTGCGGTTATTTTTTCTACGGTTGGTGTTTTTGCTGGATTATTGATATTCGAGAGACCCTTTGGCATCGTGATGTCAGGAATCGGTGTAATTGCATTGGCTGGTATTGTCGTAAACAACAATATTGTTTTAATCGACACATTTAATCAACTACGTCAGCGCGGTCTATCGAAGGAACAAGCGATTATAAAAACCGGTGCCGAACGATTAAGACCGGTATTATTAACAACGGTAACGACAATATTGGGCTTAATGCCTATGGTGTTAGCCATGAATGTAGATTTAATTAATCGAAAGATTGAGTTTGGTGCGCCGAGTACCCAATGGTGGGCACAGCTATCGACAGCGGTGGCAGGTGGCCTAGCTTTTGCGACTGTGTTAACGTTGGTTTTAACGCCATGTATGTTGATGTTCAGTAGAAAGGTAATACAAAAAATAGATCGCCAGTAATCGAGAATAGACCGTCCGAAATAAGGTCACTCGCATACAAGTTCAGTAATAAACGGTATTACTGTTTAGTTCAGCGTTATATGATGCACACAACCCTATGATTATGAGTACGAAGAACATGAAGAAAACAGATTCACTGACCCCCATACCTCTGATCACGACCATGGATGAGTTTGCTCATACGGCGGATTATTCTTTGTTGGATACTCTACAACCTGATCCCGATGCAACAGAGTCGGGGCATGATCACTACCCAAGGCAAGTGTTTTCTGGTCATTATGTTCCTGTATTACCAACAGCTATTAGTGATCCAATTTACATTGCTCATAGCCGTTCTCTTTTCAAAGAACTAGGATTGCATGATGAACTTGCTTTAACCAACGAATTTAAACAGGTGTTTTCTGGTGACTTAAGCCATGTAACGGAACCCATGAGACCCATTGGTTGGGCGACAGGCTATGCGTTGTCTATTTTTGGTACGGAATATATACAGCAATGCCCATTTCAAACAGGTAACGGTTACGGTGATGGCCGTGCTATGTCAATTTTTGAAGGGCAATTCAATCACCATCGTTGGGAAATGCAGTTAAAGGGAGGAGGACCAACGCCTTATTGCCGTGGTGCTGATGGTCGAGCGGTACTGCGATCCAGTGTGCGCGAATTCCTTGCACAGGAATACATGCATGCGCTTGGGATTCCAACGACTCGGTCTTTAAGTCTATTTACCTCTTCGACGGAAAAAGTGGATCGCCCGTGGTACAGTAAAGGATCTCAGTCAGAGAACCCAGATAGAATGGTGTCTAATCCTGTCGCGATCACGACGCGAGTGGCTTCCTCGTTTTTACGCGTTGGACAGTTTGAATTATTCAGTCGCCGTGCACGCAGCAATGAACATCCAACGGCAATGAAAGAACTAGAGATGATGGCTCGTTACATCATAGAGCGTGAATATCACGACAGTATTGATGCCTCGCTGCCACTTAATGATCAATTGCTTGCATTAGCTATGGCGTTTAGGGATAAATTAACGTCTTTAGTGAGTCATTGGATTCGTGTGGGATACTGCCAAGGGAACTTCAATAGTGATAATTGCTCGGTTGGGGGACTCACGATTGATTACGGTCCTTTTGGCTTTTGTGAATATTTTGAACCGTACTTCCAACCATGGACGGGCGGTGGACGTCATTTCTCATTTTTAAATCAACCCTTAGCGGCCGAAAAGAATTTTGATTCTTTCTGTAGTGCGATTCGAACACTCCTTCAATCGGATTCAGAGGCAATAGCACAGCTGGAGAACATCCAAGAAACGTTCTCTGATTTGATGCAAGATAAGCTCAGTACGATGTGGGCGTCTAAGCTGGGGTTAGATCATTTTGATAAGGAATTATTTGACGAACTCATCACCTTGATGATGAAGACGCACATTGACTACACGATCTTTTTCCGTGAATTATCGACGATTCCTGAGGATATTTCAGGAATCGATAAAAGCTTTTATGCAGAACCAGATGAATCCTTAAAGAAGGATTGGTCTCAATGGTTAGCAACATGGCGCAATGCATTGAACACATCACGACCTATTACGGACATATCGGAACAAATGAAGAAGGTTAATCCTAAGTTTATTTGGCGAGAGTGGTTAATTGTGCCGGCTTATGAGCAAGCAGAAAAGGGGGATTATAGTCTTATTCATGAGCTACATTCGCTGTTAGAAAAGCCCTATGACGAACAAAGTGTAGAAAGTGATGAGAAATACTACCGTTTAAAGCCAATATCATTCTTTAATGCAGGTGGAGTCTCTCATTACTCTTGTTCTTCTTAACGGTTTTAGGGATAGGAGCGAGGAAATAGAAGACGGGAGATAAAGTTCGGTAATGATCATAAACAAGTTTATTTCGCTATCAATCTCTACGCTGTCTAGCCAGGTGAGTTGTAAATCATGATGGAAGAATATCGATACTTTAATGATATTCTTCCATCACCTTGACTAAGTTATCCAGTGAAAACCCTCGATATTGAACCTCGTAGCCTTTTAGGTTTAGCTTTTTCAAAAGGCTTTGAGACTTCTCTCTTAATTTGAGCTCGCTATAGCGTTTCTGTTGTCTCTTGACTTCGGCAATGACGATTATCTTATCTAAGTCATTGATCGCAATAATATCAATTTCATTATGACCCTTTGCATCCCAGTATCCGCCAATTCTTCCGAATTGCTTTGATTCAATCAAGATAGCGGTAAATAAGCCTTCTAACTCTAAACCAGAGTAAACATTGAAATCTCGTTCAATGTATCTTTGAATGTATTCATAATTCTCCATTTCAACCGCACTTTTGTTCGCATGGATGAATCGGAACCAGAAGTTGAGGAACGGATCTGAAATGGAATAACGGATGTCTCGTGAGTTCTCCTTAGAACTGATTGGGCGCATTTTGGTAATGACATTAAATACGTCATCAAGTTTTTCAAGGTGTACGCCGACACTCATATTTAAGAAATCTTCAATTCGAGCACGACTTGTATTACCCTTTGATATTGCGCCTAGAATATCAAAGTAAGTGCGATGCTCTGAACCAAAATCTTCAACAAGTCGATGAGTTCCTTCTTTAATTAATGGTGAGAACTCTGAAATAACGGCATGAAATAAATCATCACTTTCTGTGGAAAATCGAATTAACCATTCAAGGTATTTTGGGATACCTCCTGAAAGACACCACCATCGAAGCATGTTCTCTGGATTAAATTGTTTATGATCTTTCATCACCTCAGCAAGGTAGGAGGGCTGCAAGGGTTGGATGTTAAAAAATCGGTCGTCTCGATTAAATAGAGGCTCATCTTTACCTTTGAAAATCTTAGTCATCATGCTGTATAAAGAGCCACAACAGACAAGGTGCATCATTGATTCTCTTTTATTAGTATCCCATAAATTTTGAATATCCGAAAATACAGCGGGATTAACGAGATCGATATCTTGAAACTCATCGATGATGACAGTAAGCGGTTTGTTTTTTGTATAATCTAATAAGAATTCAATGATATCTCGCAAAGATTGAGGCTGGAAAAATTTAATACCAAGCTCGTTATGGATGAGTTCTGAGAATTCAGCGACAAGTGAACGTTCATTTTTTCTGCTAATAAATAGATAAAGAAATGCCGTTTTTTCTTGATCAAACGCTTCGTTTAATAAGCGAGTTTTACCAACACGCCTTCTTCCAACCATGACACTGAGCTGTCCCTTTGATTCTGCAATATTATTTGAAACAGTTTGCAGTGCTTTTAGCTCTTTCTGGCGGTTGTAAAACTTGTCCATCACTTTTTACTTTTCTGTGTATGATAAATCACATGTTAGAGCATGTGTGCATTAGTGTAAATAAAATTACTGTCATAATAGTTACAGTAATTTTATTTACACTAACTTTACTGACCAAATTTGTCCCACACAGGCATAGTTAGGACTAACATGGTTTTGGAGTTTGATGGCTTTATTATGTGTTGATTTACGACATATTATCTTCATTTTTTAGTACAAATC
>JAOICL010000038.1 GCA_028131545.1 Vibrio sp.
ATGAAACCTTATTCAACGTCAGTAATAAAGTAGTAGGAAGCGATGAAGGGAACAAAAACAAATCGCTTAGTTGATGCACTAAAACAATGGATTACCACTCATAACTTACAACCGGGCGACAGACTCCCGAGTGAAGTTGAGCTAATAAAAAAATTCCAAGCATCGAAAAGCACGGTTCGTGAAGGCATTAGAGCGCTTGATGCTCAAGGACTGATCGTTACAAAAACCGGCCCAAAAGGCGGTATTTTTGTCTCTGAAATGAACGAAGTAAAAGCAAAATCATTATTAAGTAACTATTTATTTTTCAAAGATGTGTCTATCTCTGATTTATATCAAATGCGAATCGCACTAGAGCCTGAATTGGCTTACTCTCTCGCAGGTGAACTTAGTACAGAGCAAATAAATCAACTTATCAATCAGGTACACAAATACGCCACCCCACCTGTTGGTGTCGTTGATGAGCAAGATCATCATATTGATTCTATTGCTTTTCATACTCTCTTAGCTGGTTTTTCCAGCAACGAGCTATTAAAATTCAACATTCGATTTATCGCACAAATGCTCACCGATATCACCATATCAAAAAAGCTGTATGAGCGAGAAAACTATGAATTATGGAAAACAGGGTATGAAAGCCACAGACTACTAATTAATGCTCTACTGCTCGGTGATAAAGATAAAGCCAAGAACATTATGCGAAAACACATGCTCAATGCTCATGACTATATGAAATCACAAGAAGCAACGGTATCTCAAAAATTGTTTAGTGAGATCATTGCATAGACAACAGGAACACCCGAAAAACAAAAAGGGAAGCATTATGCTTCCCTTTATTACCTAGCCCATTGAATACACATCGTTAGAAAGGAACTGGGTACTCTCTAAATACCGCATCAATTTCTGCAAGTGCATCTTCATTTAAGGGCATATCGAACGCCGCAATGTCTTCTTTCAATTGCGCCATCGAAGTTGCACCAATAATTGTCGATGTCACGCCATCCACTTGATCACACCATGCCAATGCTAATTGACAAGGGGTATAACCGTATTTTTCCGCAATGTTCATATACGCTTTGATCGCTTTATGAGCCACTTCTTTATTACGGAATAATCCATTACGCTGTTGGAATGTCCAACGAGATCCTTCCGGAATTTCACCATTAGAGTACTTACCACTCAACATACCACCCGCTAATGGTGACCAAGGTAAATAAGCGACATCTTCATGATGACAGTTCTCAATTAAGAACGGCCAATCCTTCGCATGTAATAAACTAAATTCATTTTGAATTGACACCATACGAGGTAAATCGTGCTTTTCACTTAACTTAAGGTATGTATTGATGCCCCAAGTCGTATCATCAGACAAACCACAATGAAGAATTTTTCCCGCTGAAACACATTCATTTAATGCCTGAAGAATTTCTAACATGCCTTCTTCTTCTTTCTTCGTATCCACATCACTGAATTTGATTTGTCCAGGGAAGTGTTTAGAGAAGTGAGGATGCGCGCGATTTGGCCAATGCAACTGATAGAGATCAATATAATCCGTCTGCAGTCGTTCTAAAGACGCATCGACAGCTTTGATGATCGCTTCCCCTGTAATTGGGCCGCCATCTCGAATCCAAGGCACACCCGTACCCGCAATTTTAGATGCAAGGACAAACTCTTTACGGCGATGCTGGTTTTTCGCTAGCCATTGACCAATATAGGTTTCTGTTTTTCCATAAGTATCTGGTGATGGTGGGACGGCGTACATCTCTGCTGTATCGATAAAGTTAATGCCTTGATCAAGAGAGTACTCGATTTGCTCTTCCGCTTCTTGCTGTGTATTCTGCAAGCCCCACGTCATTGTACCAAGACAAACGCGAGAAACATCAATGCCACTGCTACCCAGTTTTGAATACTTCACCTTAACTCCTTTTTATGAATGATAATTCTCTAATACTTTACCATTTCTCGCTATACTTGTGCCATACCAACCGAATATTGAATCCAAAACGAGTAAAATAATGAACAGAAAAAAACGCATCAATCAAATTTTAAAATCAAAACAAAAAAAAATGAATTCCAAGATACATAAATCCAATAAACCAAAATACATATCTAAAGCTGATAGAGAAAAGATGGCATTAGAGCAAGAAGGTCAAGAGACCACCGAAACAACAGAAAATGAAGCATCAGACGTGGATACACAATCGTAACCTAACCATTTTCTAACAGTCACAGACATGAGCATAACAAACGAGAAAGTCAACGGCGTATGGTATTACTTTTTATGCATGGAGATTACTATGACTAAAGCAACCATTTCAGCTATCCTTCTCGCTTTAACAACTCAAGCAGCATTCGCTAATACGAACGCTCAAGACAACGCTCAAACTGGTGGATTTCAAGGTCCTTCAGAAACAGCAGCGGTTATTTCTGTGAAAGAAGCGTTAGACGTAAGCGACGAAACTGTCGTTGCACTCGAAGGCCATATTGTAAAGTCATTAGGTGACGAAGAATATGTATTTCAAGACGACAGTGGCGAAATCAAAGTTGAGATTGAAAACTGGCAAGGGCTGAACATCAAACCAGAAGATACGGTACGTATTAATGGCGAAGTTGAATCTGAAATATTAGAAGATACAAGTATTGAAG
Source organism: Vibrio sp. (assembly GCA_028131545.1). Classification (GTDB taxonomy): domain Bacteria; phylum Pseudomonadota; class Gammaproteobacteria; order Enterobacterales; family Vibrionaceae; genus Vibrio. Next base: position 2,644 of record JAOICL010000038.1, read on the forward strand.
TCACTCAGATCGCTCTAGTGAAGTAATCTCGCATCCTTCATCATAAGCATACCAATATAACTCGTTAAATTATTAACCAAGTTTCAGCGTATGCTTATATTATTCATTATACTTATGGTACAAATGCCTAGCCTTATCACTAGACAACAAGTTAATGGATATCATAATGAAAAAACTATTACTCGCAGCTGCACTTTTCTCTACTTCCCTTTTACCGAGCATCTCACACGCTGACTATACCAACTTAGGCAAGATCTCGGTTGAGTCCATAGCGAAGAAATACCCAACGCTCAATCAAAGTTTAGAAATGGCCATCGTTGGTGTCCCTGCCTCTCTACTTAAAAGCAATCAACCTTTCTATGGTTATTATAAAGACCTTAAGAATGTCGATTTTATCGATGACGTTACCGCTCCGACCATCGTCTATATGCACGGTTCGGGTAATGCCTTTGATCACAGTGGTGACGTACCTAAGTTAAAATGGGATTATAATTATGCTTATTGGTTAGTCGAAGCGGGTTATGTTTTCATTGCGCCTGATGCGCACCGTATCGACGATCGCCCAACGTTCAGCTCTCCTGTCCCAAAGGAGTTATATGAAGAAGTTCATGCCATTCGACAAGCAGAAATCACCCAAGCGGCTACCGCTCTAACACAGAAAACATTCGTCAATAAAGCGGAAATGTATCTACTTGGGGTTTCAGAAGGCGCTTTTTCAGCGGCACGTTATGCTGGTTCTGAATTTAAAGGACGTATGGTGCTCAGCTGGAGTTGTGAGCCAGGGTATTTTACCGATTACCCTAAAGTGGGCGCCAACAAGAAAAGTCCATTCTTAAATATCATGGGATTTCGTGATGTCTACTTTGGGAAAGATGCACCCTACAACACCAATTACAGTAAAAACTCAGGAACGTGTGCAAATCACCTATCTTTAGCTGGATTTACTAATGCCCGCGTCATCACTTACCCTGAAACGGGTCATGGAGTTACGTATAACCAATATATGAAAGGCGATTTGCTGCAATTTCTAAATCACTGGATTGGTAAAGACGTGAAATAAATCACCATGTCCTTTTAACCCCTTCTCTCGATTTGCTTTTTGAGCTGGCCTTAATGCGGCAAAAGGGAAGGGATTGTCAATCGATTATGCATCCCGAAATATGACAACACATAAAGTCAGTACCGATAATGAACAGCACATGTCATGTTATTGAATTGCTTGCTGTCGGCTTAGTCTAAATATCGTCAGTGATAAGATACCCAGGTTAAACATATCATTTACCATTCCGCCATAGGACCCCGCGATAACCGAGTTAATCAACCATAACGCGGTGCATATAAAGAACATCCACCTCATCATTATTCCCTGAGCCATGAATAACGCATAACAGCTGAATGCCGACGCCAGCCACGGGATTAAATCACTGGGTTGTTCATAAAATATTGCACTAAATACGGTTTGGATACCAAGAAATGCATAGAAAAGCCAAGATGATTTATACCGAATAGATATGATCGCACGAAAAGAATTAATGAATAGATTCAGACCGGCGACTACCGCACCTAACAACATATAATGAGTCGCAAACAGCATACAAGAAATAAAAATAAGCCCTTTCATTCGAGTATCACTGAGTGTCGAACTTGCTGTTAAATTAACCGAAAGTGCAATAAACCCTAACACTTGTATCCAAAACTCACTCATTTCACACCTATTATACCATCGACGATACTACCTACATTGAAATCACCAGTGAAAGGTTAGTACACAGGCGAAACCTATCCTCATAAGGACGAAATAGATCATACATAAGTTAACATCTATGTTTTTGATATATAACGCAAATCGCAGGATGACCATGATTCAAGTAACGTTTATCCTAATCGTTCGTTAATAGAGAAATCTCAAATTCATTCCAAGCTAAACTCTTTTCTATTACCAATACGGCCGTACTATTTTTATGCTATTGGTCGAAATATTATCGATATAGGTTTCAGTAATGCTGATGCCTATCACACTTTATTCCTTTCAACCTGAAAGTTTTATAAAACAGTGTATATTGCTTTTTAGGAATAAATTATTCATACGGATACCCACTTAAATGCGACTACTGATATTTTCACTCATGATTTTTGGAACATTAACCTTTAGCTATCACAACATTACGTTTGCCGATGATGCTAAACTCCAACAACAAGAAGCATCTAAAACGGTCGTATTGACTGAAGCAGCCATTCAACTGAAAGAAACTAAATCTGAGTTATTGTTTATCTCAATACCATAGCGTTGTATTTTTCTTATTCTTTATTCCTTCTCCTACATATCTTACCTTGAGAGATTCAAACTTTTCGCTAAGTGAGTGACTGCGTATTCTCTTCTCTCACCCTATTTCTATCCGGCGATTTATCCCACTGTGTATTGCACTCATTACCTATCACACTCACGATCTATCATACTCACTATCTATCGCATTTACTGTTTATACATCACCGCCCCTCTCTCTTTTACAAACGAATGACTCTGTTAACCTCCAGTTACGGCACTTCAAGCTCAATGTCATAAGTATGTCAACTCATAAACCATACCTTGACCATCGTCACAATTTGTATAAAATACGAACACATAAGGTTATTTTATAAACAGTTTCATTTTGGTGGAGTAAAAGATGATTTGTGCATTACTTGTCAACAGCGATGGTGAAACCATTGCTAACGAATTTTTCTTTTCTAGTTGGAGTGAATTTAAATCCCGTACCTGTGAACTAGAAGTCACGGCAGTGAAAAGCAAAAGTTGCATCAAAATAATGAGTGATAACTCTGGTGGAAACGCCTTTTGGGGGCCAAGTGGTGTCTCTGAAGAGCCCTACTGGTTCCAAGAAAAAACAAAAAAAATGGTAAGGCAATGCAAGCTACGCTCAAAGCTTCGCATGTGGGGTATTTTAAAATAAAGAAGACATCATCGATGCCATCTTAAAGATTTAAGAAAGCATCAATGATAGAAGTAAAAAGCCGTTAGACCAGAAGGGTTATGATGTCGATTCCTCATCTAAATCATCCGCATACCCTTTTGGTGGCGGTGTCCATTCCCTTTCCACTCTAGAATTAATGGCTGCGCGCTCTGATTGCATTTCTTCTTTGATGGTTTCTTCCAGCTGAATGAACAGTTTCAGATAATTATTATCAAAATGCTCTCCTTCTGATGCATTCAGCCAAGCGTCATACAACATATCGGAGCTTTGCACTTCCACCTTTTTGAAGGCCTGTTTCTTTTGTTCAACATGAAAGGCGTGAAAACCTAATGACTTCATGGCTCTAGAGCCTAACTCTAACGCAGAGTGGAATGTTTCTGATTCAATAATATCCGCCCCCGCTTTACGAAGTTGATAAGAATGCCCTCGGTCAAAAGCCCTCGTCACAACTTTTACATTTGGGTACGTGTGCTTAACATATTCAACCAACGCCGTTGAACTTTCAGGGTTATCCATTGCAACAATCAACATGGATGCATGTTCAATACCCGCTGTATGCAATAAATCGGGTCGGGTTGCATCGCCAAAATACGCTTTCGTCTTAATTTTACGTAAGTTATCAACTTGATCAGATTGATAATCAAGAACAACCGTCGGTACACCATTGCCCACTAAAAGTCGGTTAATAACTTGGCCAAATCGCCCTACCCCGGCAATAATAACACTGCCTTGTTCTTCTATTGTATCCGCTTCTCTTTGATTCGATTCTTGTTGGTATTTTGGCACAATCACCTTATCAAAAAGAATGAATAACCCAGGTGTTAGGAACATGGTTAAAGCAACAACCAAAGATAACGTATCAGCAATTTCTTTTGGGATAACATGATGTTGAGAGGTATAACTCAGTAAAACAAAACCAAACTCACCCGCCTGAGCTAAGCTCAAACCGAATAACCAACGATCACTGCTTTTGATACGGAATATAAAAGCAAGTCCGAATAGAATTAACGCTTTAAGTAAAATAACGCCCAACGTTAAACCGATGACCATCCCGAGTTGATCGTACAAAACAATAAAATCAATTCTCGCCCCAACGGTAATAAAGAATAAGCCTAACAGTAACCCTTTGAAGGGCTCGATATTCGATTCTAATTCATGCTTAAACTCACTGTTCGCCATGACCACACCGGCGAGGAATGCACCCAGTGCGGGTGATAACCCAACCAAGTTCATTAAAGCAGCAATACCGATCACCAACATTAACGCGGTTGCCGTAAAAATTTCTCGTAGGCCCGATGCCGTCACAAATCGAAATAATGGCGAGCTTAAATAGTGCCCACCTGCCACCACAAAGGCAATGGATGCTGTGATCGCCACAGCGTATGCCCACTCAGGCAAACCATCAACCAAGCTTAAATCATCATGATGTTCTGCTGCCGCATCCACGGCGCCTTTTGCTTGCTCAGCTAATTCTGGTAACGCTAAGAAGGGAATAATCGCCAACATTGGAATAACAGCAATATCTTGGAACAACAGCACCGAAAAGGCATTTTTACCGCCTTCCGTTTTCGTGAGTCCTTTTTCACTAAAGGTTTGTAATACAATCGCCGTCGACGACAGCGTCAAAACAAAACCGATCGCCAGTGCAACTGACCATTGCAAGCCAAAATACAACCCACCCGCAGTGACCGCTGAAATCGTGAGGAGAACTTGCAGCCCACCGAGCCCGATCAATTTCTTTTTCATTGACCAAAGCATACGAGGCTCTAATTCTAACCCGACTAAAAATAGCATCATAACGACACCAAATTCAGCAAAGTGTTGGATAGTCACCGTCTCATCGCCGACCAAACCAACAATGGGACCAATAATCACACCGGCAATTAAATAACCCAGTACGGACCCTAAACCAAAGCGTTTAGCTAATGGCACCATAACCACCGCCGCCATTAAATAGATGAAAGCTTGTAAAAAATACCCTGTCATTATTCGTCCTCCGGCGTCGTCACCAGTACATTGAGCTTTGGTATGCGTCTCGCCAACGCCAAATCGATGTTATCTTTATGGAGATCCGTTAATAACGTTTTCCAACCTTCAATATGCGGTTGTACTCTTTGTTCTTCTTTTGCAGTTCGAGCACCGAATAAAATATAGGGCGGAAGATAATCCATACCGGTTAATTGTGCCGTTTGCTCTAATGGATGAAGAAGCTCTCTTATCGTAAAGTGATTATAGCCATCGGTTTGATACGCCTCTTTTAATCCACCTGCACTAATACAAGTCAGAAACTGTTTACCATGCAACGCATTACCGCCATTGCCATAGGCAAATCCATACTCTAATACCAAATCTTGCCATTCTTTCAAAATAGAAGGTGTGGAATACCAATAAAGAGGAAATTGAAACACAACAATATCGTGTTCTTTTAGCCTTTCTTGCTCGATTTCAATATCGATATCATAGGTTGGGTATTCCTCGTATAGATCAACACAAGTAACAAAATCAAGTGATTGAGCGGCTTTATAAAGAAGAGCGTTCACTTCTGAACGACGCAATGCAGGGTGTGCAAAAAGTAATAATATTTTCTTGGTACGCTTGGACATCAAAAATCCCTAATTTGTACAAATAACCGTTAACCTCTTAAATCTAATCCTTAATTTCTAAACCTCAAGTTTCACCCGTCAAATAGGACAAAAATTGACAAACATTGACCTTTTTCATATCCATGTCAGCTCAATCTAAATAACAAGAGACACCCAATAAATCACAAAACAGTCAGAAATAGCACGCTTAGTAAAAATAAGACTTGTAATAGATATTTATACCACTATTCTTTTATTAAACAATTCAAAAAGGAGCAACCTAGTGCAAGAATCTCTATTCGTCTTTATCTTCTTATCAATGGCATCCATTGCAAGTGTGTTTGTATTTACCCATGTTGCACAAAAGTTTATTTCGAAGTAAACACTCCATATTTGTGCCGTTATGTAGGGGAGATGTTTGTATAAACTCCCCCTTCCTCATCATTTCAAGGCTTTTAGACCTAAAATAACCATTATCGCTATAATCTTCCCTATATTCTCGATTCAGTCATCCATACACTCGATACCTTTTCATCAATGCTTTGCTATAGACACGAATAAACGTTTATTTTTTACGTTTTCCAATTCATGACCTGCCAATAACAATAAATCACTGACTTCCCTGATTCCCCCCTCGCATAGTCGCTATACAACCTGTATAATCCCCGCCCATTAAATGATCATGATCACATTCCGTTGGAGGAACCAAGCTATCATTACTACAGCGAATATCACACAGCAATTTGGCGCAAAACCATTATTTGAAAACATCTCAGTCAAATTCGGCGAAGGCAATCGCTACGGGTTAATTGGAGCCAATGGTTGTGGTAAATCAACCTTTATGAAAATTCTATCAGGTGAACTTGACCCTACTTCTGGTAATGTCGGCTACGATCCTAATGAACGTGTTGCAAAACTAAACCAGAATCAGTTCGCTTACGAAGAATTTACCGTTATTGATACGGTTATCATGGGTCATAAAGAGCTATGGAAAATCAAAGTAGAACGAGATCGCATTTACTCTCTTCCTGAGATGAGTGAAGACGATGGCATGAAAGTCGCTGATCTTGAAACACAGTTCGCGGAAATGGATGGCTACATGGCAGAATCCAAAGCCGGTGAACTTCTACTGGCCGTTGGTATTCCTGAAGAGCAACACTTTGGTTTAATGAGTGAAGTTGCCCCTGGTTGGAAACTGCGCGTACTATTGGCTCAAGTGCTTTTTGCAGACCCGCATATCATGCTACTTGACGAACCAACCAACAACTTGGATATGGACGCGATTCGCTGGTTAGAAGAAATACTGAACCAACGTAGCTGCACCATGATCATCATTTCGCACGACCGTCACTTCTTAAACTCTGTTTGTACGCATATGGCTGACTTAGATTACGGCGAGTTAAAGATCTTCCCTGGCAACTATGATGAATACATGTCTATGGCTTCACAGATTCGTGACCGTCTACACTCAGATAATGCCAAGAAAAAAGCACAGATTGCGGAGTTACAAACCTTCGTTTCTCGTTTCTCAGCAAACGCATCAAAAGCGAAGCAAGCAACCTCTCGTGCTAAGCAAATCGATAAAATTCAGTTAGATGAAGTCAAGCCATCTAGCCGCCAAAATCCATTTATTCGTTTTGATCAATCAAAAGAGTTGTTCCGTAATTCTCTCGTCATTGAAAACCTATCTCAAGGCTTTGATGACGATTTATTCTCTGAATTTAATGGCATCTTCGAAGTCGGTGAACGTGTTGCTATTATCGGTGAAAATGGTGCGGGTAAAACCACTCTTCTGAATACGCTAGCGGGCAAGTTAGCGCCACGTAAAGGTGAATTCAAATGGTCTGATAATGCCAATATTGGTTATTATGCACAAGACCATGCCGAAGACTTTGCTACTGATATGAATCTATTCGATTGGATGGCTCAATGGCGTCAAGACGGCGATGATGAGCAAGCCGTTCGTGGCTTCTTAGGTCGTATGCTATTTGGACAAGATGATATTAAGAAATCTGTCAAAGTTATTTCTGGTGGTGAACAAGGCCGTATGCTTCTTGGCAAAATCATGATGCATAACCCAAACATCCTATTAATGGATGAGCCAACAAACCACATGGATATGGAATCTATCGAATCATTAAACACGGCATTAGAGCAATACAAAGGAACCTTATTCTTCGTATCTCATGACCGTATTTTCGTTGACTCTCTAGCGACTCGTATCTTAGAAATTCGTAACGGTAAAATCCACGATTTCCGAGGCACGTATGCTGAGTACCTAAAATCGAAAGGTATTCAAGGCTAAGCCTATCTATACAGGCACTTTCATTATTGGAAGTGCCTATTTTTCTCTTTTACCCCGATTTACACCTCTATTTATCATTATTTACCGTCCACCTCTTACTCTTTGCACTCCATCGTTCTAACTGAGCATATCCATATCTGATCACAACCTAGATTTGCATTGTTATACTATTTAATTCCATTAATATTCCATGTGTAAATTGGGTTAATTAAATGATTTTTGTCCAAAAGTTTGATGCTTAGAGTTATCTACATAACCTCAAATAGTTACCGCTTCCCTGCCCCCAGTGCCAGTGCTGTCATTCCCATGCTCCCTCACAGTCATTCCCATGAAAATGGGAATCTCGTTTTGATGGATGAATGGGTTTTACTCTACGACACGCTTTATGAGATTACCGCCTGCGCGGTAATGACGGAGGAGAAACTGTAATGATGGAGATAAGGATAATGCTGACAGTTCTTATGATGGCTGTTTAACGACAAAGTGTTGCTGGCATGGAAGCCAGCGTCAAACCTATAGGGACATGTCTACGGCGTCTTTGACGTAAATGGCCGTCATGAGAGCTATTGCTTTACCCTACGACACGCTTTATGAGATTACCGCCTACGCGGTAATGACGGGGTGGAAGCGGTAATCATAGGGAAGGAAGTTCGTCATTGATTTATGTTCAATTATTAGTTTCGAACTTTATTGCCACGTTTCCTTTGAGGAGTTTCGTTGATTGAGTTTAAGTTTTGATCTTTATTGTCTTACCACAGATACAAAAAAGCCAGTTCTTATGAACTGGCTTTTATCGTTCAGAAGAAACGATTATTCTGTCACTTTAGATTGTGCCTTCTTCGCTGAACGGCTCTCTAATAGCTGTTGAATCATAGGTACCACTAATACTGCAATAGCACAGAACATGATACCCGCCGTTAAAGAACGCTCCCACAAGAAGCTAAAACTGCCATCCGATACCGTGAGTGCTCGACTTAAGTTCTTCTCCATAATATCACCAAGAATAAAGCCTAGAAGCATCGGTGCCATCGGGAAGTTAAGTAGCCGTAGCCCAGTCGCCACTAATGTAATTAATACCATTAACTGAATATCAAAGGTGTTAAAGCTAACCAAATACACACCAACAATCGAAAAGAACAAAAGCAGCCCCTAGCATGATAACAGTCAAAATGCAGATGAAGTCGGTAAAGCGATCGGTTCAAGTCGCACGACTGCGCGTCGGTATTTTGAGTATTTATTAGCTCAAAATGAAGTAATAGCTGAAGTTAATTATGGCACCGTCGGTAGACCTGAAAGAAAATATAAACGCGCCCTGATCTAGGTACCCTATTAGTCTGAGTTGGTTTGATAGAATATGTCAATGTCGTATAGCCTTAATTTTTATCCTTCTGATTTTTAATTCATTTGTTTAAAGTCTATTTATTAGCAAAGAAATAACATAATGTTGTCTTTCTATTGAATCGTGTTCTTTTGAACTTGTTATATTAACGCCACTTTCAACCTTCAGTTTCAATTGGCAAATAATGACATTAACAACAAAAGTAACCCTCATTTCGTTAGCAACATTACTGGCTGCATGTAATGCTAGTGATAGCGACTCAAATGACTCCTCTGGTTCTAATCACTCCAACAATACACCTATAACCTCCTCCCCTGTCGATGGTATCGATACCGATGGTGATGGTATTCCCGACTCAGAAGATAACGACGACGATAACGATGGCATACCTGATTCTGAAGACCCTGATGACGATAATGACGGTATTCTTGATGAAGATGAAGTGATATTAAATCCATCTACATTAGCTTGTGATAGTACTGGAGCCATGTCTTCTTTCAATATTACCGACACCTATTCAGATAACGCTTCTGGTGATACAAATGAATTTGGAAGATTAACGTTTAAATGGACTGAAGCCACTAGCGCTGCTGCGGGTGATGTTACCTACACAATTTGTAATAAAGGAAGTAATGATGAATGTTCATCATTAGGGCAAACGAAAGGGACAGAATTAGAGGTATCAACCGGTGGTGCATTACAAGCTGATGGCCAAACATTTTATATTCACGCTCAAAAAAATGGTGAGCAGTCATGCTCTGCAGAAATAGCATTAGACGATAGCACTGTACTTCAACTGGTTGGTAAAGTATCCGCGAGATTAAGCAACCCTGATGGCGGTGGCCCAGAAGCTTCAACGCATTATCAAGATGTCACTGTATCTGAAAATGGACAAACGCTATTTACTTATAATTATGATCCTGTTGGGGACTATCTATCACTTCAAGTTTTTCAGCGTAACAACGATAGTTGGATGGAGAAAAAAGGGAATTTAGAGGATAGAGGTTATTTTACTGAAGAGGCGTTATTCCCTGATGCAGACATAGTACTTAATGGCGATAGATATAATTGTGGTGCAAGTACCGATACTATGAGTGATTTTTGTTTCACATCGTGGAAATATAATCATGACAAGGGAACTTGGAACGAAATGATACTGGATAAAATTGGTTTAGAATCTGAATATCCAGGTAGACTCCAATACCCGAGTTCTCATGCTTATACGATCAGTAAAAATGGAGAATATCTATTTTTATCATTAACCGATCTATATGCATATGAAGATCAATTCGGGCACGAATTCCAATCGGACCCAAGATTATCTGTATATAAGCAGAACAACGGGAACTGGAAAAAAGTCACCGATATTAACACATCACTAAAACGTTACATTACCGCCAATACATCAGGGGATACCGTTGTCTCTGCAGAATTAGGCGATCATAACAAACCTGTTGAAAGAATCGATATACATAACTTTAAAAACAACTCATTCACAACCGCTGCGACGCTGACACCAATGATGGTTTCTCAAGATGCTGTTTTTGATTATTCATCGATCCAAGTGAATGCTGAAGGTAATACTATAACAGTTAGTGATAGTAACTCTCAAAGCCAAGTGTATGTCTTTAAAAAGCAGAATGATTCATGGAGCTTTGTTCAAGAATTAACGTTACCTGAAGCAACAGGGAAGTTTATCGCTGTCAAATCTATTGCCAATAATGGCGCGACAATCCTTGTTATCGGTGACACTTACATGAGACAAGGCGGCATTGTAAAAAGTGATGATTTGAATACAAGTGACACAACATCCAATGGACGAAACGTTGCCCTAATCTTCAGCAACATTGATGGCCATTATCAAATCAATAAAATGATCTCTAGTGATTTTGAGCAAAGAGGCTTACTCGATGCCACTCTTGGAAATGACGGTAAAACTCTGATTATGAGTGAACTCAATCCAGAACGAATAGATTATGAAAGCGAAGGTTCTTTAAGAACTTACTAAACAACATTTTATAGTCCTCAATACAATAAAAATCCAAGTGTATTTATGCACTTGGATTTTTTAACCGTTCATTTTGATGGATGACATCAATCGACCCTATTTTTGATCTCTCTAGAAAGATCAAAAAGTTCAACCATATCGAATCACATACGTTATCACTTTGTTAAAGTGAGAGCTCTTCCACACATTAGTCTATAAGATCCAATAGATGCTAGACCCCGCGCGTTGAATTTGAGATACAGAGGTAACGGCGCCAAGCATTAGCCGTAAATGTAGACCCAGTACACATTTTTATATTGGAATAACACACTAAGGATTGGATATGAACTTAGAAAATAATGAAAAAATCGTTATTAACCTAGATTCTGACGGCAATGTATTTTTCCTACTCAGCATGGCGCACCTTTTACGTGATAAAGTCAGCGATATCAATACCGTAAGGGAAGAAATTAAAACAGCACGTAACTTTTATGGCTCCGTTGCTGCGTTCAAAAAATACTTTGGCCGCTATGTAAAACTCGAAAGCTGTGATAAAGAATTAGTTGCGGCTTAATGTCACATTGATAAGAGTACCTAATTAATAAGAGAGCCTTCTTCTCATCAAGTAGGCTCACTATACTCTCGACACCTTATACAGAAAAACACCGGTTACTCTTGCCTTTCAAGTCTGATCTGGTCAACACGATAACACTCCATCCCCCAATGATTAAATCAACCTTTGAGCTAAGCCACTGGCTCTAGAGATTGTATTTTTTAGCCCACCGGTGACCACATCAGTATTCGCATAAAGTGACAAACGCTTTTTAGCTCGGGTGATCCCGGTATAGATCAATTCCTTCGTTAGAAATGGTGTCGATTCAGGAGGCAAAAGCAAAAGCGTATAATCAAACTCACTGCCTTGAGATTTATGAATGGTCATTGCAAATGCCGTTTCATGTTCAGGAACTCGACTGGGTAAGATCGATTTGATCGACCCATCCGGTAATTCAAAGCACACCTTAAATCGTGGTACTTCTTCATTCATATCGAGGATACAGATTCCCACATCACCATTATAAATCCCGAGTGCATGATCATTTTGAGTCACCATGATCGGGCGACCGTGATACCACATTTCGCCGCTTGTTTTGATGTGACCTTGACGAGAAAGCATACGTTCAATATGTCGATTCATTCCTACGATACCAAACTCCCCTTCACGAACCGCGCACAATAAGCGACACCGATTAAAGGCGTCTAACGCACGTTTTGCTCTGGATTCTAATGTACTGGATTTCAAAGGTGCGACTATTGTTAAAGGATCGGCTGGGTTTGAATAATCAAATGACGTCAAAGAATCTACTGGCGCTTGTTCATTATTATTCAGCTCCTTAAGAAAACCAGCGTACTCATGACTCAAGGTTTTCAATAATGTTTGATAGCTTTCTTCTGACAACGCACATTGTTCGATATCGCTAAAGCCTTTACCCCATACTTGTGCAACTTGATATGAGTCACCAGCATTGACGGCACGCGCTAATTGACCAATTCCAGATCGTGAATCAAATCGATAGCTCTTTTGTAATACACACACACCGTCACTCATCCCTTGCACTTTAGTTGATGCTGGCAGGTGTTCGAACCCCGTTAATTGCGATAACCACTGTTGTTGCTGATGACTGTATGCGCCGTCGTATAACTCACAAATATCAGAGAGTACTGAACCCGCTTCCACTGACGACAATTGATCCTTATCCCCGAGTAGAATCACCCGTGCCTGGGGAGGCAATGCCGACATCACCTTATACATCATGGGTAAATCGACCATCGACGCTTCATCAATAACCAAAACATCAAGGTGTAATGGATTTTGGGCGTGATGACGAAATTCATTACTTTGATTAATGCTGCCAAGTAAACGATGTAAGGTGCTGGCGTCGGTTGGAATCAACGCTTTAAACTCGGTAGGTAATGGCAACCCACCTATCGCATTACCGATAGACTCCGTTAAGCGCGCAGCGGCTTTACCTGTGGGTGCCACCAGCTTAATACTGGGAGGGACTTTATGTTCTAACTCGGCTTGCTTGATCAACGCCGCCAGCAACTTCACAACCGTCGTGGTTTTACCGGTACCGGGTCCACCAGAGATCACTGAAAATCGACGGGTTAATGCCACCGACGCCGCCACTTTTTGCCAATTCAAACAAGTTTTTTGTGGAATCAACGAAAATAGCGCTTCAAGATCGTCAAAGGCATTCACGTTCATGAGTTGGCGATCAATGCTAGGCCAATCTAATTCATCAGGACGAACAATATCAAAAAACTGACAAATCGTATCCTGCCGTGCTGGCGCAGTCTCTTTATTGGTTTCTTTTAATTGTTGAAGTGCATTCGCGAGGTAGACGAGTTCTGGTTTAAATAAATGATCCAGGAATGCAGACAGTTCATTGGTTTTTTGTAATGGCTCCGATTGGCTCAAATGCTGTAATCCATGAGCAAGCTGTACCTCATACAGCCAATAACGTTGTAAATACACATTCCCTTTATCATAGACTAGAGGTTTAACACTAAAGGCCGTTCCGATGTCTTCCCCCTTTGGATCCACGCTGACTACCTGGCTTTTCGCAAAGATGGCATTAAAATCCACTTGTCCAAGGTAGCTCTGTATTTTCAGTGACCATCGACGAGGCAACCCTAAAGATTGAATCAGGGTCGGTAAAGTCGACAATGGCAAACCAATATGACCATGCGACAAGGCATGACTTACCATCGCTGAAAGCATGATCAAGGCATCTTTTTCTTCTTTAGTCAGCCCTAGTGAGTCATGATCGTTGGAGAGAGGAGATTGAAGACTACTCTTTTGAAGACTGTCTTTTTGAATACTGTACTTTTGAATAAATAGAGCAAATTGCACATCAATCGCTCGAAGGGCATTCGCTGTCAGTAATTGTTGAAGAAAGTCATTCATCGTATGGGTGTCCGATACCTGTTTCGTCGAAAGTGATTCTGTCATTCTTAACCTACATTATCAGTGTGAACACCCCAGTGATAGCCACGCTTCTTTCTCGTTTAAAGCGATTCACTGGGTTTGCTCTCATTTATCGATTAAAGCCACATAGTTCTTTGCTTTCCTATGGAGCCCTATTTACATTTCGGCTTATCTACATCACTGGCAGTGATATTAAGGCATCAAGCAACTCAATGAGTTTACGTGATGGTTTACAGAAAAAGACGCCCTGTTGATCGCTGATATTATTCGATACCCTCTCAGTATCAGAAAGAGAAGGTGCTTCAATGCCACGAAGGAAGAGATAGAATACGCCTCCAAAATCACGATCATAATCATAATCTGCAATACGTGTTTTTAAATAGCGATGCAACGCAAGGGAATACAGTTGATATTGAAAATCATAACGATGCTCAATCATCACCCGTTCTAAATGCTCAGTTTGGTAACATTCTGAGTGATCGCCTAAATGATTCGATTTCCAATCCAATACATAGAACTGCCCCTGATGTTCAAAGATTAAATCAATAAACCCCTTCAGCATGCCTTGTACTCGCCTGAAATCCAATAACCCAGCTTGTTTTGATAAAGGATCGTGAGCCTGTAATATCGGATTTAATTCCACCGAATTCAATTGTGATATAGGGAGATTAAATTCCATCTCGATTAACATTTGTGACGAACGTTTTTGATTCAGCTGAATGCCTTGTTCGCCTAAAGATGCCGATAAAACCGTATCCACCAATGTCTGTAATATCGGTAGCCATTCGATATCGACTCTTTCCCACTCCATCACACCGGTGAGGATCTCCGTATTTTCTTCAGAGGTCGCCGGCGCATTAAAATTGACACGCTCGAATACCGTATGCAAAAACGTACCGGGCTTCGAGCCTTTAGGAAAGGTAAAGATGGAAAGCTCGGGTGTTTCATCCTCTAAATCAGTGACATTGTCACTTTCAGTCTCATTCACATTGCCTTCTCTAGTACTCTTCCCGCTGACATGATGTTCATCCTGCCCATCCAAGCTATCAAGGTCATAATTCAACGTCGTTAACATCGACGTATCTTGATGTTTGGCATGGCTTTGTCTCACCAATGAAGAATAACTGGTGATATACCAATCCGATTCAATCGACTGTTGAAGTTGCCTTGCGGCCAAGTTGTGCTGCTGTGGCACTAACGCTTGATACGGAGCATTCGGGCTCTCTGGTATCGGACATTCTGCTATCCCCTCGGCACTGGTTATAAACTGTGCCACGGCTTGAGTTAATGTCTCTTGATCCCCTTCTTGGCCCTGTTGTAATAAATACCCTAAAGCGGAGAGGTGCACACCTGTTGCGCCTTTGCTGGATCGCCCTTTTTGTAACGGCGCTAAGCCGATAAAACACCCATACACGCTTCGTGTTAATGCAACATACAACAAACGTAGATCTTCGGCTAATCGTTCCTTTTCTGCGTATTCAAGTGAGGACTCGCTTTTATCGAAATCATAGATCGTCTTTTGTCGAACTTCATCGTAATAGCTGCCCTGCTTTGCTTCGTGGTAACTCAAAATAAACGGTAAAAAAACCAACTTATATTCAAGACCTTTAGACTTATGAATGGTAACGATTTGAACTAAATTTCGCTCTGATTCAAGACGTTGAATCGTTTCATCATCCCCTTCTGAATACGCTTCTTCCATTTTTTCAGAGAACCAGCGCACCAACCCATGCATCCCTTCCATATCTTGGCTTTGTCGCTGTAATATTTCCCCAAGGTGCATGAGATCCGTCAGAATACGCTCACCATTCGGCAGGCTCAATAGTTGCTCTGGAATGTGTCGTTTAACCATCAATGACCGCAGCATCGGCAGGACACCACGACGCTCCCAAGTATCACGATACCCTTTAAACTCTTCAATCATTGATTCCAGTAGCGCTTCATCATTATTCAATTGATCCAGCTCTATCAAGGATAACCCAATCAAATTCGTTGCTAGCCCTGCGCGTAGCTTGCGTTCATTTTCCGCTTCTAATACCGCATTTAAAAGCAAATAAATGTCGCCTGCCACATGGCTGTTATACACACTGTCTCTATTCGACAAGTAAACACTGGCAATACCTTGTTCAGATAACGCCTGCTTAACCTGCATAGCTTCATGACGACTGCGTACTAATATCGCAATGTCGTTCGCGCTAATGGGTTGAGAGACTTCGCCTTTGTGAAAGTGCGCCTCTTCCTGCTGAGAAGAGGACAAAATATGATGAATTTGAGCGGCGGTATGTTCTGACATTCTCGCTTGATAATCGCCGTTAGAGACACGCTCTTCGTCGAGCAGCCATAGGTTTAACGCCTTTTGTGGCTGCTGAGCGATGCTCCAAGATAATCGATGCGCATTCGGATTCGGTTGTACAGGATAAAAAGGAATATCATTGTCGTATAAAAAAGGAGATGAATGCGTCAGAAAGATTTGGTTGCTGGCTGTCACCATCTCTGCGGAAGAACGCCAATTGGTGCCCAAGGTATAATGGGAATTTACCTGCTTTTTCGCCTTCATATAAGTGAAGATATCGGCGCCTCGGAAGGCATAAATCGCCTGTTTAGGATCGCCAATCATCACCAATGCCGTGGTGTCAGGGCAATTCAAATACACCGAACTGAAGATATGGTATTGGCAAGGGTCGGTATCTTGGAACTCATCGATCATTGCAACCGGGTATTGCTGTCGAATCCGTTCAGCAAGAATACCCTCTTCATCTTGCTCAATCGCCGATGATAAACGCGTTAATAAATCATCAAAGGACAGCCACTGCTTTTCTCTTTTCAGTTGTACTAACTTTTGGCGACAGTAATGGACAGCATCCATAATCAAAGGGGCTTTAATGTCGGTTTGATTCGCTAAAAACTCATCAATCGCGGTAAAGGTCGCATGGGTAGGGACTTCCCCTTTCGTTGTTTTTTCTATCAACATCTCTTGAGAAAAACGAGACAGTTGCTCTGGTACCGCATAGTTTTGCGTTTCCGATTGCGCCCAATCAGAAACGGCATTTAACCAATTCGGGAAATTTCGACTGGAATAGGTTCGCTTATCCACCCCAGATTGACGAATAATGGCTTCTAACTCACCGCAATCGCGTTGCCATAGCGTTTTTATCTGTTCAATTCGCTCAATATTGTCTTCGTGTACTTGTTCTAGATCGAGCTGGCAATGCTCAGTAATGACGGAATTATTACGAGAAAATAGGGGTAACTGACCACTTAAGAAAGGAATAACGTCTTTTAATAACGCCTGTGGTGTACTCCAATGTTGCTTAATATTAGCTACGATACCCTGAGATAGTGGATAAAAATGCTGTCGCCAATAATCACATACCACATCGAATTGTTGCTGAGCTTCGTCTTTTAATAGTTCACTTTCAAAGGGCATACCCGATTCAAACGCATTTTGGGTTAATACTCGCTGGCAAAAACCGTGTATCGTAAAAATGGCAGCTTCATCAATTTGACGTTCGGCATCCAACAGGACCTTTTGTGCTAAAGTATGATCGCCAAACTCGCCCAACAATGCCGTAATAATCACATCATCACTGTGACCACGAGCAAAAGCCAAACGCGCTTGGTGTATCTTATCTCGAATACGCTCTCGAAGCTCTGCGGTCGCCGCTTCCGTAAACGTTACCACCAAGATTTGATCGACCCTTAGCGGCACAGCATGCCGTGATACATCATCACCATGTCCCAGTAATAAGCGTAAATACAACCCAGCAATGGTAAAGGTTTTCCCCGTACCCGCAGACGCTTCGATTAAGCGAGCGCCATGCAAAGGAAAAGTCATGGTATCAAGGGTTTGAATGGTAGAAGAGTGATCGGTCACGTCGTCGTGAGAAGGGGTTAATTCCATTATAGCCATCATCAATTAAGAGCGATGATTTAATTCTGACAGCTTTCTGAGTTTTTTACACTAATCAATCCCGATTTCATATAATAAGTGCGACACTCAGAGAATGAACGTGATGATACTCATTCTCTGGAGTGACAATGCCAAGGGTTACCTAAGCGTATTTAGCCAAACTCTCGAACACTTTACGTCGAAGTACGAGCTTCTCATCTTGAGAAATAAAGCTTCCTTCAATGGTGTTGAATGTCAATTGTGCAATCTCAAGGTTCGTCATCGGGTGTGCATTCGCGACGGCGATAAAGTTAAGCCTTGGGCTAGTGAGCTGCCAAGAGCGAAAGTACCGTTACAGGAAGGCTTCACAAGAACATATTGAAATTCCGAATCACTTATGCTGTTACTGCCCCAAATGAAGTCTGGGCTGGCGATGTTACGTATATTTGGACAGGTAATCGATGGATGTATTTAGCGGTTGTTATCGATCTTTTTGCTCGTAAAGTGATTGGTTGGTCGATGTCTTTATCACCTGATTCTAGATTAACAGGTAAAGCTCTTTCGATGGCCCATGAGTCTCGTGGTAAACCTAAAGGAGTTATGTTCCATAGCGATCAAGGCAGTCATTATACTAGCCGTAAATACCGTCAATTGCTGTGGCGTTTTCAAATAAAACAGAGTTTATCTCGCCGAGGAAACTGTTGGGATAATGCGCCGATGGAGCGCTTCTTTAGAAGTCTGAAGACGGAATGGGTGCCAACTGTGAGTTATCGTAGCTTCGCTGAAGCTCAACAAGAGATCACTCGCTACATCATCGGATATTACTGCCAACTCAGACCACATCAGTATAACGGTGGTCTAACTCCCAATGAGTCAGAACGATTA
>JAOICL010000039.1 GCA_028131545.1 Vibrio sp.
TGAATAACTATGCACTATAAGCTATATTCAACCCTCTTATTCCTAAATGATTTCTGGGGCTATATCAGATAATTAACCAATTGATAAATTTGGAACTAGCTCATTTAGTGATTAGCTAAAGCAATAGTTTCATTTTGCTGTTTTGTTGCAGCCATAATGACTTTTTTGTAGACCTTTTTCTTCTCTCTTGAAGACGCTTGTTTGACAAAGCGCGATAATGGAGAAGATTGTACTTTAGTGATTTCAACGTTTTTCATAATATTCCAACTCCTCATTATTATTTAACAATATTTTGTAGCTCTTGCATGGTATAGGATGGATCAATATACGGTTTAAGCTACTAATGTTAGCAAAAAATGGGTCACCGATTGAAGATATACCAAGAGAAAGAGTCGTTATTGAAAAGGCGAGGTTGTCCGCATCGAAATCAGGTTTAGATAAAGAAAGTGTAGAAGCTTTCTTTGCTGCTCAAATATCGGCAGCGAAGGCGATACAATATCGTTACCGAGCTGATTTATTATCGAAGCCAGTTACCTCTGCGCCTCGAGATCTTGTGAAAGAGATTCGACCCGCGTTATTAGTACTTGGTAATCAAATCAATGAAGATATTGCTGCTTACTTGAAGCAAGGTGGGGTATTTGCTGAAAGTGATTGGGTGATATTCAATACAACGGTTAAAGGGAACTACTTAACTGAAGAAGATAAGAAATTGATATTTAAATCACTGTCAAAAATTAAACTTCAATCATAACCTTTCCTTCTCGGTAGCCAGTGTTTAGGTTAAGGCACTGGCTATCGAAAAGATAAATACGTCTTACACATCCTAGTTCTTCTTTTGAGTGGCTACTGACAGTTTACTTTTAAACAGAGCGACAAAATCGGGCAAAGTGAAAACGGTGGTATTGTTCTGCATTACTCGAGTAAACATGGTTCGTTTAGATTTTAGATTCATTGCTATGGCATCCTCTAGAACTGATTAAGTACTGTTAAGACTGTGACTTTTTCATAAAGTTCATTTACTTGTTAATGAAAATGATTATCATATCGAAAGTCGAGATTATGAATCGTTAAGTGATGAAAAAGAGTGTCTATTTCAACTCCAGTAATAGAAAAGCTAAACCTGACGTTTTTGTACCGTGATAACTCTTATTAATAACGAAAGTACCCCTTTATTATGTCAGTGCTGCAATCCAGAACAGTCGTTTATTCCCTTTTTCTTTGCATACTTGGTTTTTGGCGGAGTCGTCGCGTCTAATATAGCGTGGTCTTCTTTTTCGCTTTCTTTTAATGATGTTTGGCAGGTCTTACTGGGTAATCCGCAAGAGATGCAACAATATGTCATTCAAGAGTTACGAATGCCAAGAGCGTTATCAGCTTTAGTTTTGGGTGCAAATTTGGCGATTGCTGGTGTCTTAATGCAGGGCATATCTAAAAATTCACTCGCGTCTCCTTCGGTTTTAGGCATCAATGCGGGGGCGACCTGCTTGGTGGCGATTGGAAGCATTAGTACCGGTTTAATGAGTGAGATACCTACGACGATTTTGGCTGCTGTTGGCGGTACAGTGAGTGGGGCATTGGTGATCAGCATCGGTGGGTTCTTTGGTAAAAAACAAAATCCAATTCGACTGGTTTTAGCTGGTATTGCGATTAACGCACTCTTAATCAGCTTTACTCGTGCAGCGGTGATTTTAGCGGATGATAATGCATACAGTGTGATCAATTGGTTAGCGGGTTCACTCTCTAGTGTGGGTTGGGATCAATGGAATACACTGTGGCCAATTAGCCTTGCTGGTATGGTGGCGGCGGCTTTTATATTAAGGCAGCTTAATTTATTGCATTTAGGGGAAGATATTGCGATTAGCCTAGGGTTGAATATTTCCTTTACTCGTATCTTTGGTTGTATTGCGATCATTTTATTAACCTCAGTGAGTGTGGCAACGGCAGGAGCTATAGGGTTTATCGGGTTAATTATACCTAGGTTAGCTCGGCGTTTAATCGGTGTGGAATTTTACTCTCAAACAGTCATTTCAGCTTTACTTGGTGCAAATTTATTAGTTTGGTCTGATGCATTATCTCGTGGTATTGCTTTTCCGGCTGAAACGCCAGTGGGCGTCATCACCGCACTTATTGGTACCCCGTGTTTTATTTTCTTTGCTCTGAAAGCGAAAGTGTAGACGATTAGATGATTCAGAAGGAGTGTTCCACTAATGTAAGGAATAGTTTGATATAATATAAATGATATTGATTTTATTCCATTCACTGAAACCCTAAAAGTAGCCAGATATGCCAAAAGATTTTAGTTTCACTACAGAGTACACACTCGACAAGCCTTTTTACGCGGAATGTTATGATCAAACGAGCCGTCCAGTTACGTTCCCTCGATCGTATTTAATGGGGGGACTCTTCCTCCTATTTGGTTTGGTTTTACTGGAATTTGAACTGTTACCTACTGCTCATGTAGGGTGGTTTTTTATCGTGCTGAGCATTATTGAGGTGTTCAATATTTATTTTAAGAGAAAATGGTGGCTATGGAGACAAACATTCGGAACGGGTTCCGGCAGTAAAGTTGCACTGACGATCAATTCTGATGGTTTAAGCTATGAGAGTGATAAACATACTCGTAATATTGTCTGGAGCGACATCGTTAAAGTGACCCAAAGTGATTTAGGTTTTATTATCCATATCGGTAAACAGCGCCAATATCTCAGTAAGTCTTGCTTAAATGATGAAGCGATTGCGTACATTATCGAACAAAGCGAAACATCCCAATTATGCTCACTAAATAAAGTGTAAAGATAAAGTAACGACAACACTGCAGAGTCGAGATGAAAAAGTGATCGTTTTTGTCATGTGACTGTGCAGTATTGTGACCTCAATGAGGCTATGAGATTGAAATATTAGGTTATTTATTTCGGTTCGAACACTTTTAATTCAGCCTTTCATCAATTTACTACTTTTGTGATCTTTCCTTTTTTTATAGCGTATTAGGTGTGTTGTTAAATAAATGCATCTAAAGGTGAGCTATGAATCAACAGGTATTAATATCTCAATTAAAAGATATGTCTTTAACTCCAACCATTATTAATAATGCAGACTCTACGTTTTATTTGGTCGGTGGTGAGGATAACGATGGTAATTTTTACACTCTAGAGAATACATCTGACAAGTATCATCGACATCATTCATTGAGTGAGGCAAAGGATGAGCTGATCCATCTTGGAGTAAATCAAGCTGTATTTGAGATGATCACACCCTATGATGAAATGATTGGTTCAACTAATGATAATAACAAGACACGAACCGTGATTAACTTCTGAAAATCATTAATGAGCTCCAACTGGAGCTCTTTTACTTCCTATCTGTTGTTAAACAGCAATCACCATTCCTCCGCTATGATCACCCCCCTCCCGTCATTACCGCGAAGGCGGTAATCTCATAAAGCGTGTCGTGGAGTCAAAAAGCAATAATTTTCATAATCGAAATGGTTCTCATGGTAGCTTTCAAGGAGGTTATCATGGTGACCATTGGAAGATCTTTCTTTTAGAGATAGATGCATAAGCTTTATTGCCGCAATTTCGACACTTAAATCCGTTAGACCATTTCCATTGAAGGATAGAATACTTACTTACATAAATCTTTAGTACCGTAATTTTCATTAAATTCAAATAGCGATATGCCTTTTTGGAATTGAAGATTGCGTATAATCGAGTTTGTCGATATGGGGATGACTGTCTTTCGGACTGGGTATGACGGTAGTGATAAGCCACTGGCATGCATATATTTAGCATGCCAGCAGTTAGGGGAGGTTTATAACAGCTTGTTCTTACAGTACGTCAAAGTTGACGCCTGATTCTTTATATAAACGTTGGCAAGCTTTACCATCGGCTGTGAATATGTGACAGCGATGAGCAGGGATACCAACAGATAAGCTATCACCGACTTCAATGTCTAATGTATCAGGTTGACGATAAATGATGTCTTCTTCAGAATTAGGAAGACGCATATACGCTTGTGTCTCGTTACCTAATTTTTCCACGATCTGTGTTTCACCGGTAATCGTCGCATCACCTTGCTCTACAGTCACAAGGTGCTCAGGACGTACGCCAACCGTAATATCATCACCTGCATTTAAAGTCTGACCACTCACTGGCAGCGTTAATGCTTCACCGTTATATAACTCAACATCGACCGATTCTGCTTGTGCCGCTTTTACTTTTGCAGGGATAAAGTTCATTTTCGGAGAACCGATAAACCCAGCAACGAAACGATTCTTTGGATAGTGGTATAGCTCTAGTGGGCGACCGACTTGTGCGACATAGCCACCGTCTAAGACAACGATTTTATCGGCCATAGTCATTGCTTCAACTTGATCGTGAGTTACGTAGATCATAGTACAGCCAAGTTTACGCTGTAGTTTGGTGATTTCAGAGCGCATTTGTACACGTAACGCCGCATCTAGGTTAGACAAAGGCTCATCAAGAAGGAACACTTCAGGTTGAGAAACCAATGTTCGACCGATCGCGACACGCTGACGTTGCCCGCCTGATAATGCTTTTGGTTGTCGTTCTAAAAGATGCGTTAACTGCAGGATACCAGCAGCGTGCTGAACGCGCTTATCGACTTCGGCTTTATCGGCTTTCGCAAGCTTTAGACCAAATGACATGTTGTCGTATAAATTTAGGTGTGGATACAGAGCATAGGAT
Source organism: Vibrio sp. (assembly GCA_028131545.1). Classification (GTDB taxonomy): domain Bacteria; phylum Pseudomonadota; class Gammaproteobacteria; order Enterobacterales; family Vibrionaceae; genus Vibrio. Next base: position 4,704 of record JAOICL010000039.1, read on the forward strand.
TGGAAAACCATACCAACACCGCGCTTAGAAGGTTCAACATCATTCACTCGCTCGTCACCGATATATAAATCACCCGATGTGATGTCTTCTAAGCCAGCAATACAACGGAGTAGGGTAGATTTACCGCACCCAGATGGCCCAACAAAAACAACAAATTCGCCTTTATTAATTTCGAGATCGACGTTTTTTGATATTAGATTGTCGCCATAGGCTTTGCATACATTCTTAAGAGTGACACTTGCCATTGTATTGTCCTTACACTGATTTTTTAAAGCGACACAATTGTATTGTTATAGAGTAATACGACTTATGCGCTCTAAGTAGATGAATAAAAAAATGAGAGATAACAGGCTGGTGTTATCTCTCAAAAGCCAAAAACAGGCCCCTCATGAAATTTCATCATAAATATGATGCGTAATCTCGTTATTTGTTACTGAGTTTGGCTAAAGGAATACGTCCATTATGTAAAAAAAAAGTTATGTTGAAATCATCCCATTAACACTATTTAAAGGTGTAGTGATTGTATCTGTAGGGAGGATGTCAGATTGATGGGATCATTTAATTTCTTTAGTTTATGCTTAGATGTGAATCAATATGTGGAAAAAGAGAGGTTGAGATCACAAAAAAAGGCGCTTATTTTTTGCGTGAATAGATTAGTGTGATCTGTTGCACAAATGTTGCAAGATTATGGAAGGGGCGTAGTCGATAGGATGATGAATCTACCTTCAATTTTGCGCAAAATGCATGGAAATTATTTAGATACAAATTATGTCTATGAATAGACAAAATAGGTATCGAATGCTGCATTTTAAATAAAACAATATTGGTTGGTCAGCGGTGCTTTTTAGTCACATACTCAATTTACCTGTCGTAACAACCAAATAAGTGATGACAAAAGGAAATTAACAATGAAATCAATGTCTTTAAGCAAGGTTGCGCTAGGTGCAATGGTTGCACTCGGTTCTTTTGGAGCCAATGCTGCTATCGAAGAAGGTCAATTAACTATTTGGATTAATGGTGATAAAGGCTACAACGGTTTAGCAGAAGTTGGTAAGCGCTTTGAAGAAGATACTGGTATTAAGGTAACGGTTGCGCACCCTGACTCAATGGAAGTGAAATTCCCACAGTTAGCGGCGACGGGTGACGGTCCTGATATCATGTTTTGGGCTCATGATCGCTTTGGTGAATACGCTGATGCAGGTTTCATTGCTGAAGTAAAACCATCAAAAGAAGTTCAAGACAACGTTGTTGATTTCGCATGGGATGCAGTGAAATTTAATGGTAAATACATTGGCTATCCAATTGCTATTGAATCGTTATCTCTTATTTATAATAAAGACTTAGTCGCGACACCACCAAAAACGTGGGAAGAGATTGAAGCACTTGACGCTAAGCTATCAAAAGATGGTAAGAAAGCGATCATGTGGAACATTAAAGAACCTTACTTTACTTGGCCTCTAATGTCAGCGGATGGCGGTTATGCATTCAAAGCAACGCAAGCAGGCTATGATGTAAAAGATGCTGGTATTGCTCAGCCAGGTGTTAAAAATGCAATGAACTTTGTTAAAGGTTTAGTGGATAAAGGCGTTATCTCTTCTGACATGGATTACTCGGTGTCTGAGTCGGCGTTTAACCAAGGTAATGCGGCAATGACAATCAATGGCCCATGGTCTTGGGGTAATATTGAGAAGTCAGGCATTAACTATGGTGTTGCACCTTTACCAACGTATAACGGTCAAAACTCTAAACCTTTCGTTGGTGTGTTAACGGCTGGTATTAGTACCGCTTCTCCAAATAAAGATCTTGCGGTTGAGTTTATCGAAAATTACCTACTGACTGATGAAGGTCTTGATTCTGTGAATTCAGACAAGCCACTGGGTGCGGTATCGTTAACATCATTCCAAGCTAAACTAGAAAAAGATGCTCGTATTGCTGCGACAATGTCAAATGCAGAGCAGGGCGAAATTATGCCTAATATCCCACAAATGTCGGCATTTTGGGAATCAGCTAAGAGCGCTATCATCAACATCGTTGATGGTCGTCAAGATGTTGATGCTGCGTTAGCAGATGCAGAAAAGCGCATGACTAAGTAATCTTTGATTACAACGGGTTAATCCCAAAGGGAGGAGGTAACTCCTCCCTTTTTCAATGAATAAATCGAATAATAATTTGTAGGTATGTTATGCAATTGCCAATTAGGAGAAAGATATAAATGTCTTCAATAACGTCTAATACTCCACTTTCTGGTCAATCTGTATTTATGAAGTGGTCAGCGCTTGGTGCTATTGCGCTATGCAATGGTTACGCTTCTATTCTCATGTACTCCCGCGGTGAACTCGCTTTTGCTTTACTCACCATCATTTTAACCGCACTGGCATTGGCTGTTTTTGGTAGTAAAAAATTATACGCACATCGTTATATTTACCCTGGTGTCGCTGGAATGATTTTATTCATTCTCTTTCCACTGCTTTACACGGTGAATCTCGCGTTTACGAACTACAGTGCTAAAAACCAATTAACCTTTGATCGTGCTCAAGAGATTTTATTGGATCAAACCTTTCAAGGTGGCGAAAGTTATGGGTTTGATTTTTATAACACGACGGAAGGACACATCATCGCAATTAAGGGTGAAGATGGCCTGTTAGTAACCCCGACGATTGATGTGTCGGATAGTACCGCTCGTACATTATCATTAACGGCTGCTGAAGCAGTATCGGGTAATAAAGCGAAGATTCGTGCGATCATTAAAAACCGTAAGGCATTAAGTGCACTAGACTTGGCGTTGCCAAACGGTGAAGTGATTCGTATGAGTGGTTTACGTAAATTTGCGGCGATTGCTCCTTTGTATACGCTACAAGCTGACGGTGAAACCCTAGTCAATAATCAGACAGGGGAGACACTGAAACCGAATAACGAAGTGGGCTTTTACCAACCGGTTGATGAGAATCATCAATTTATTGGTTCGACTATTTCTCCTGGATTTATTGTTGATATTGGTACCCACAACTTTGAGCGAGTTTGGAAAGATGAAGGGATCAAAGAGCCGTTCATCAGTATCTTTATTTGGACCATTGTCTTCTCAGTATTAACGGTATTATTCACCTTGTTGATTGGTTTAGTCTTGGCGAGCATTGTCCAATGGGAAGAGTTAAAGGGCCGAGCGATTTATCGCGTCTTACTGATCTTACCTTATGCGGTTCCTGCGTTTATTTCTATTCTGATCTTTAAGGGTTTATTTAACCAAGGTTTTGGTGAGATTAACTTAGTCTTAAGCTCTTTATTTGGCTTGAGCCCTGAGTGGTTTTCTGATCCGACGATGGCGAAAGTCATGGTACTGATTGTGAATACATGGCTTGGATTCCCATATATGATGATTTTATGTATGGGTTTATTAAAAGCGATTCCAGAGGATTTATATGAAGCTTCAGCAATCGATGGTTCCAACTTTATTAGTAACTTCACTAATATCACATTGCCATTGATGATTAAGCCATTAACCCCTCTTTTAATTGCAGCGTTTGCTTTTAACTTTAATAACTTTGTGATGATTCAGCTATTGACGGGGGGCGGTCCAAATATGATCGGCACCTCTGAACCTGCAGGCTATACCGATCTATTAGTGAGTTATACCTACCGTATTGCCTTTGAAGGTGCTGGTGGTCAAGACTTTGGTCTAGCTAGTGCAATCGCGACGCTGATTTTCTTATTAGTTGGTGCACTCGCACTCATTAATTTACGCTTCACTAAATTGTCACAGGATTAAGGAGTTTATTATGGCAATGGTACAAGGAAAATCCTTAAAGTATCGTGTGTGGTTTACGCATGCTGTCTTATGGTTATTCTTATCCTTAATCATTTTCCCTTTGTTAATGATTGTGGCGATTTCCTTCCGTGAAGGTAACTTCGCGACGGGCAGTTTAATACCAGACAATCCAACGCTAGAGCATTGGAAATTGGCATTAGGCATCAGTGTCGAGCATGCCGATGGCAGTGTGACGCATCCACCTTTTCCCGTGTTAACGTGGTTATGGAACTCGATTAAAGTGGCTTCCATTACTTCTATTATTATTGTGGCGCTTTCTACGACATCGGCGTACGCTTTTGCTCGAATGCGTTTTAAAGGAAAAGAAACATTGTTAAAAGCGATGATGATTTTCCAGATGTTCCCAGCGGTATTAGCATTAGTGGCTATTTATGCGTTGTTCGATAAATTGGGGCAATACATACCTTTCCTTGGGCTGAATACACACGGTGGATTAATCTTCTCGTATTTAGGCGGAATCGCATTGCATGTTTGGACGATAAAAGGGTACTTTGAAACGATCGACCCTTGTCTTGAAGAGGCTGCTGCCCTTGATGGTGCAACGCCATGGCAAGCGTTCAGATTGGTTTTATTACCGATTTCGGTGCCAATTTTAGCGGTAGTATTCATCCTGTCCTTTATTATGGTCGTGGGTGAAGTACCTGTCGCTTCGTTATTGTTATCGGATACCGACACATACACCTTAGCCGTGGGTATGCAGCAATATCTTTACCCTCAAAACTATCTATGGGGCGATTTTGCCGCTGCTGCTGTGTTGTCAGCACTACCGATTACAGCGGTATTTTTGTTGGCACAACGCTGGATTGTAGGTGGGTTAACGTCAGGTGGTGTGAAAGGCTAATTACCTGAACGATTGATCTGATATAAAGTAAAGAAAAGCCGCGACTGATAGTGTATTAGTCGCGGCTTTATTGGTATTTAGGGGCTTACTTGAGATTAGGTCCTGCTATTTAAAACGCACCATCTTATTACGAGCAATCTTATAACGCACATTCATAAAAGGTTCGTGTCCCTGTTAACTCAGTCACTTCATCAACATAGCGAATTAAATGCGCTGGAAATTGGACACCTTCAACAACAGTGAGGTTTCTGATGAATGGATAAAGCTGGATGTCATCATAAGACAGGCAATTATCATTGTCCGATGGAAGGGATATAAAGTTCAGCTCTTGTAATGCTTCATTAATTTGAGGAAGAAATTGATTTTTTGTCTTTCTAGCCTCTTCAAAACTCATTCCAATAAATTTCGATTTATTTGATTCGAACCAGTCTTTTGCAGCCTCTGATTGGAATTCTTTTAGCGGTTTATCCAATTGAGTCCAACAAGGCATGATTAACGTATTCAATAGCATACGATACTCATCAAACCAAGTGTTAAGTTGATCCTCAAATTTTGAGGGTTTCAAAGTTGAGCCAGTCTTTTCATCGAGATAAGCGACAATATCTAGGCTTTCAGCCATATACTCTCCAGACTCTTTTTGAAGTATTGGAACCATATTGGCACCTACTTTTTCAATGCGTGCATCGACATCGTCATTTTGTAAATACACCATTTCAATATCTATGTTTTTATAGCCAGCAAGCATGGTCGCTTTGATACAAAATGGGCAGTGTTCAAAAATAAAGAGTTTCATAGTTAAACCTTTTGATACTTAAGTCGAGTAAATAGAAAGAGGCAGCAAGCCCTAGTTAAGTGTTTATATAGTTAAATGTCGATATATAGTTAAGTGCCGGTATACATAGCCGAATGCTGATGTCCATAGTATCTGAATATTTTCAGGAGAGTATAGAAAATAACGGTATATCTGTTCGACACAAGTGCTTCTTGTGATCAGTATTTCACTTTGAAGGGCTAGGTTACTTTTTTGGGTTGTGTGTGAATATTGAAAACTCGATGTTGCTTAACTAGACTCATTAACGTTCATCCACACTATTCAGTAAGGCGTAACCATGACCCATCCGATCATTCATGAACTCTCATCGAGACATACTGTTAAACATTATGACTCAACAAGAACGGTACCATCTGCAGATATGGAAGTACTTCTTGAGTCGCTACGCCTATCCGTTTCATCGATAAATTCTCAGCCTTGGCGTTTTGTTGTAATTGAAAGTGATGAAGCGAAGCAACGTTTTTCTAATACGTTCCGAGACAAATTTCAATTCAATCAAAAGCACGCTACGACGGCGTCGGCGATCATCCTATTTGCTCATAATCCAACTTACACGCGTGAAGATTATGCGTTGGTCGTTGATAAAGGTATTGAAGATGGAAGAACAAAACCAGAAGGGCGTGATGATGCTTTTGGCGCGTATGTTTTTGTTGACTTGAACACCGGTGACAACGGCGATAATAGTGAGTGGACAAAAGCACAAACGTATATTGCGTTTGGTAATGCCATTCATACGTTAGCTCGATTAAAAATCGATGCGACGTCGATGGAAGGCGTAGACAGTGAGCTGATTGCAGAGGAATTTAAAGATGAACTCGAAGGACATGAATGTCATGTTGCCTTAGCCATTGGGTATTCAGATCCTGAAAAAGACTATAATGCTTCTCTTCCTAAGAGTCGATTAAGTACTGAAACTGTGATTAAAAGAATCTAAGCCTATTTAGTCGATTATTATATTATCCACAATCTAGGTGTCCGAAGATATTAGACCAGAATAATGGTGTATTCAAAAAGAACTTGAAGAGCATGGTAATAAACATGATGTACAAACCATTGCCGCGAGCATGAAGCGTCAGAACTTAGTCGCCAAGGGCCGCACGTAAGTTCAAATGTACGGCGTACAGCAAGCACCGGCTTCTTGTGCGCCTAACTTCAGCTTATAGCTGGTGTCTAATCATTTAACTGAGTGATAGTTTTTCCTAGTAGGTAATCTATCACGGCTGCTCCAGTTACGTATCCATATAACAAAGTACCCATTTATATGACTAACATTCAAATTTATTAACCGCTTGTTTCAAAAGATTAGCATTGGCCGTCAATTCTTGTATCGAGTTCGATAATTGTTTGAACACTTTTGTGGTTTCTTCCGTCGCTTCAGTAATGTCATGAACACAGGCTTCTACTTTATTGACAACATGTTCTTCTTGCTCTACAGATGTATAAATCCCTTGATTTAACTCTGAAATGTCAGTGATATGGTTCTGTATGTTTGAAATACTTTCTGATGCTGAAAGCGCAAATTCAGAGCTTTTATTCGATTGAGTATTACCTATTTCTATTTCTTCAACAACACTTGTTAAGATAGCACTAAAATTATTGATCTTTTCTGCGATATCTATAGTTGATTCTTGAGTCGTGCTCGCTAAACGACGGACTTCATCAGCAACTACAGCAAAGCCCCGTCCTTGCTCACCCGCTCTGGCAGCTTCAATTGCTGCATTCAATGCTAATAAATTTGTTTGCTCAGCTATTCCTTTAATAACATCGAGTAACTGAATAACATCCGCTTCAGTTCGTTTTAATACTATGGCTGAATCTGAAGATTTTTTGAATATCGAAGACAGATTCGTTAAAGATGAAATTGAACTATGAATGATCTCTCCGCCCTGTATTGAATCATGTTGAATAAATTTAACTTTATCAACAGCTGATGATGAACTACCTTTAACCACCTGTATTCCTTCAGATAATTTGCATACACTTTCAGTTAAATCTAGTTTTGAACGATTTTGCTTTTGAGATATATTTGATGATTTCTGCACAATAGTTTCCAGTTGATGTAATTGTATATCAACAGCATTACTACTATTAACAACAGATGAAATCATTTCTTTAAGCGAATCAATTAATTTCTTTATAGCATTTGAAATTATCGTTATTTCTTTCAAACCGGAATCTAAGTGTGTGTATTCCAACTTTCCTTGTGAGACCGTATTTAAGTTTAAAACAAGAGAATGTAATGGTTTAAATAAATGCTCATGTAATAAGTAAATTGCACCTACAATGAATAGGCCAATAAACACGAGAATTAAAGATGTGACTTTAAGAATTAAGGATTGAATATTACTCATGAAGTCACTAATATCACTTTGAGATACGATTTCAATGATATCCTGTCCATTGAAAGTCTTTAAAGAGTATTTTGATAAAAGGAAGTCATCTGAATCTACCCAAGCACTTGATTGATAATGTTTTTCATTATTGTTAATGATCTGAATATTTAAATTCACATGGCTTTCAATAGTCCTTAAATTAAATGTTGGCGATGTAATTATTTCAATATAACCTCTAAGCTTTAGCCCTCCTATTGGTGAGAAAGTGGAGTAATATGCTCTTTCATTAGTCCCCCACAAATAGCCTTGATACTTAAAGCGTTCTGCACCTTCTCTGGATGTAACTAAACCTAGTATATTGACAGGTGTATCTGAAACTTCCTTTACCCCACGTTCAGAAGCATAAATCAATTCTCCTTGAGTCGAATACACTCGAACATGTTCTAATCTAATCATATTTGTCGTGACAATACGTTGCTTAAATGATTCATCTAACAAATATTCTAATTTTTCAATATCTTTATTTCGTACTGACCTAGTAAATCCTTTTTGTTTAACAACTAATTGAGCTAAAGTAGAACTGTTTAATGCGATATCATCTAAAATAGAATGTGCAGAAGTGTCTACTACTCTATTAATATCGCTTTGTTTTATTTCATAAACAATATTTTTAAAATAGAAGACAAGAACAAAAGTGGTCACGATCACTAACAGCCCCAAAGCCACCAAAATACTAGTTATAAGACTTTTAATTGAGGTGTTACTAAGTTTCATTTCACTGATCTCCTGTCTTCTATTAATGTGTTGATTTAATCTTTAATGACGGGTAAGCCTTTCTTCGTCCATTCATCCCATCCACCTCTGAACCAATAAACTTGTGTATATCCCTCTTTTACTGCAATTTCAGATGATTCAACACTTCGACCACAGTTTTCGCCATTACAATAAAATACAACAGGGGTAGACTTAGTCGGGATATATTTCGATAACATTTTCGGTGTAGTATCGGTGTTTGGTAACCCAATAGATTCTGCGATATACCCACTTTCTCTGTCACTTGGTTTACGAGCATCGATGATCACTAAATCATCATGATCATCCACAAGGTCAAATATATCTTCTGCTGTTACTTTTGTTGTTCCGGCAATTTCCTCAGGTGTTGTGGTTTGAGATGCAAACACTGAAAATGACATAAGAGTTGTTATAAATACTGTAAGTCCGACTTTTAGTACGCTAATCATAAAATTAACCTTATATTTGAGGATGGTATTTTTTAATCATAGTTTAATCTGATAAAACTACCTCTACTTAAAATAAAAACTGATAGTAAGTTATGTTCAAACGAACTTTATTATTAAGGGAGATGATCCGTACCAGAAGTTTTGGACACCGAGTTAAGTGACGACAATCATTAACGAGGTGAACAATGACAACTAAAAAACACGAATCAAACATACTCTTGAATTTAAAGTCGAAGCGCTTAACTTAGCAGATAGAGTCGGTGTTGCCGCCGCACGTCAGCTCAATGAAAGTAGAAGCAGTCTAATGCAAGCCGATAGTGACGAGAGAAAGAGATGCGCCAAGTAATTTTTGAATATATCGAAGTTGATTATAATCGAATAAGAAGGCACGGTGCCCTTGGGTATCTAAGCCCAGTTAACTTTGCAAAACAATATATCGTTTAATGTAGTGTCCAGTCTAACTGGTGCAGATCAAGGTTAAGTGCACCTTCTAACTCTACACTTAAATAACGAATTGTATTTCCACTGCAAGACTTACCGACAACTGAGCTGGCTGCCGGTTGTTCTGGGAATCTAGAGGTTATGTATTACTTGCCCATTTGCAGTAATGATTCCGCGGTTTTGATCGCCTCTTTACGATTCGATATATTCAGCTTTTGATACAAGTTTCTGATATGAGTTTTGATGGTCGTGCCAGCGACATCAAGTTCATGAGCTATTTGTTCATTACTGAATCCAGAGTAAATTAATCCTAACACTTGCCACTCACGTTGCGTTAAGGGGCTGGTACGAACCAATTCCGGGATGTTTGGAAGTTCGATTAAGCGCTCTACGAACTCCTCATCAAAATGCATCGAACGGCCATGACTTTGCTTTGAAATGGATTTCAGTATTTGCTTTATACGATGACGATCCATTTCCGATAAATTGATGCTTCGTACTAACTCATTGAGAATGGGGTATATGTTGGACCCTTCAATAAGAAAATTACTCATCATACCTGTTTTTCCGGCTTTTTGGATAGCAACTTCCATAGTTTGAATCGCCTCAGCTTGCTTGTCGGTTTGGTAAAGCAAAATGGACTCAACGATAAGATTACGACAAGCGTCGGTTTCTAAGTGGTAGGTCGTGGATTCTTTATCCATTAAACTCACAATGGTTTGTGCATCCGTATAATGAGCGAGAGAAAGCTGTACTCTTGCGATGTTGCGTAGCTGCAATTGTGTAAAGTGATTACACGCTTGAGTGGGTGCATCCGCCTGATGTAGCCATTGGGATAACGCTTCGGTGTCTCCCTTCGCTTGCCAATAGAGGATTAATGCAAAATCAGCATTGGCTTTCCAATCCGAATGGTAGGTTGACTGTGAAAGTAAGTGTTGTACTTGTTCGATGAATTTACCAGCTTTATCCACTTCACCTCGAGCTAAAGCGATTCTAACAAGCATAGAATAACTATGTAGGTGCTTTTCTGGTGAATGGGAACCGAGTACATCTAACCCTTTATAGGTACACTCTTCGGCTTCATCAATACGATTCCAGCACCATAAAATTTGAGCACGGCTGCGTAATAAAAATTCATGAAGTGGAAGTTGGTGTAGCTGGTGTTCTTCAATGAACTTGAGCGCTTGATCTTGAATATTAAAGGCCGATTGAACGTACCCTTGCGCAACTAAAATTTCGCTTTGTTGCAGCATCGCCCATAGTGCTTGTGGGTACACTTGATATTGCTTCGCGAGCTTTTCTGTTTGTTGCATTAATGAAAGGGCACGATTGAGTTGTCCTTCCACATGATTAACTTCCCCAATGACTGAAGTGGCGACAATACGACTGCGGTAGGTATGAGTATCCAATTGGCTATGAGCGAGCTCTGCTAACCTTAATGCTTCTTTAGGGTTGTTTTTATTGATTTCAACCTGCGCGAGAAGTGCATTGAGTTCACCTTGATCTTTACTCGATAGCGTTATATTGAGCTTTTCCATTTGATTAACTGCATGGTCGAGCAAACTGCCGACGAGATGATATTGATGTTGGCTTTGAGCTAGCCACGCTTGAAGCATACACAGCTTAGGTTCGCTATAGAGTTTCTCTTCGCTCAGTAAGGATATGGCGTCATTGAGTACATTGAGATCGCCACTATTAAACAGCTGCCATGCATATTGATTTAAAATGTCAGCAAGTAAATCGGAATCATTGGCTTTTTTTGCGTGTGACAAAGCAATGTGGGGGGCATCTAATGATAACCAAGCGTTGGCAGCCTCTGAATGTAAAAGAAGTTCTTTGCCTGGCATTTTAGTCATTCTTTGATGGGCTAAGAAATCAGCAAAAAGAGGGTGGAAGCGGTACCAACTGTTCTCACCTTCTAAAGAGGATATAAATAACCCATAGCGATTAATGGTATCAATGACAGTCAATGCATCTTGGCGCTTGGTCAGCTGCTTAACGAGATGCTCATTGAAGTGATCGAATATTGAACATTCCATTAATAAAGAGCGAGTATCAATACTCAGCTGTTCAAAGACTTCTTCAGCCAGATAATCCCATAAATGAGATTGATTTGTACTGAGCACAAAATCCATTGCCGATTGAATCGGAGTTTTTTGATGCTGGCTCTGCAGTGATATTAATTGCAAAGCGGATGCCCAACCTTCAACGGCTTCTTGTAATTGCATAAGCGTTGACGGTGTCAATGTTTCTTGGTTTCTTTCAATGAAAAAGCGTTGGACTTCTTCCTTATCAAAGGCCAGAAGTTGGTGTGTAATTTCCAGCATTTGATCTCGAACACGCAGATTCGCTGTGCCTAATGGTGGCTGAGTTCGAGAAGTCACGACTAATGTGAAATTTTCAGAGGCGTGTTTTAAGAAAAACTTCAGGGCTTCATGGATGTCATCATTGTGAATTAAATGGTAATCGTCGATAACAATGAAGCATTCATCGTGAAAATGATGCAGTTCAGTAAAGAGTTCTGAAATTAAGGCAAAGGTTGAAGAAAACTGTCTTTTTTCAGCCAATTTGAGCGTGTTAGGGCAAGATGACTGCGTTGCTTGATGGATCGCACGAATGAGATAACCCATGAAGCGTTGTAGATCATTATCGCTTTCATCAATATTGAACCAACCAATATGCTGGTGTTCGTTTAACCATTGCGCTGCCATGGTGGTTTTACCATACCCAGCAGGAGAGCGAAAAAGGATTAATTTATAATGAGTGGCCTCTTTTAAAAGATCTAATACCCTAGGGCGTAGAATAGCATTATGTAATCTGGCTGGTTGTCTGTTCTTTGAGGGGATCCACATTGGCGCTTACTAAATCCTTATACTGCAGCAAATAAGTCGAAAGTTGATATGTTAATTAATGCTGTTTTTATATTAGTGTAATTGCATTTAATAGTTAGATTATCTTAAAAAAAACAGAATCCATCTACAGAGGCGTGAGTTTATGTAAATAAAATGTGATGTTAGTTGGGTTTTTTGGAGTGTGACCTCACAAAAAAAACAGTCATCGCTAGGGGTGACTCTCTACGCCTTAGATACACTTTATGCCTATTTTTAAAGGATGAGGCAGATTACTCGCAACTCAGGCATCATTATATTAGATATTAGTAACACTTACTATTGGGTATCTTCGTGAATGAATGGAGAAATAGTAAGCATGCTCTAGGATTTAAGGATTAAACTAAATCGTTTGTGAGCGGAAAACTTCTTGTGGAGCGAACAATGGAAGAACAAAACGTAATTAAACACGTCGCCAAAATGGCAAATTTAGCAGATAGCTATGTGAGTGCTTGGGGCAGTGAAGCGAAAGTAAGCGATGAAACGTTGTCTGAGTTATTAGCTTCTTTAGGATATGATACAAGCAGTGACGAGGCGTTAATTAAATCAGCGGGAAAACTGCATAAACAGCCTGTAGTTGAGGCCGTTACGGTTTTACAAGACAGCGATGACTTTGAAATCGAATTAAATTTAGGTAAAAGCGCTCGTGAAAGCGATTTTAGTTGGATACTTGAGCTAGAAAATGGCGAAAAAATGGAAGGTTACCTACAGCCGCAAATCATTCGTGATGAGCGTTTAACGGGTGGCCCACTTGTATTTTCTTTACCTAAGTCATTGCCATGGGGCTACCACAAGCTGACTATCAATCGTAAGCGTCGTAAAACACCTTATGAGATGACGGTAATTATTACTCCAACCTCTTGTTTTAAACAACCTGAGATTGAAAGTGGTAAAAAAATGTGGGGACCAAGCATCCAGTTATATACTCTGCGTACTCAACATAACTGGGGTATTGGTGATTTTGGCGATCTAAAACAACTTGTATCTGAAATTGCATCTCGTGGTGGCGACTTCGTCGGTTTAAACCCAATTCACTCTTTATTTCCAGCTAACCCAGAAGGTGCTAGTCCTTATAGCCCGTCGTCACGTCGCTGGTTAAACATTTTATATATTGATGTAAGCTCAGTACCAGAATTTGCTCTTAATGCAGAAGCGCAGCAAAAGGTCGGTGACTCAACCTTCCAACAACGTTTGCAAGAAGCGCGCGATTCTCATTGGGTTAATTACTCAGAAGTCGCGACATTAAAACTGAGCATTTTGCCCCTGCTGTATCAAGAGTTTAAAAAGCGTCACGTATCTGAAGAAACAGAGCGAGCACAAGCTTTCTTTAATTTCATTAAGGAAGGTGGTGAGAGCTTAAAGCAGCAAGCGACGTTTGATGCGCTGCATGCTCATCTTCATGCCGAAGACAGTTCCATTTGGGGATGGCCAGTATTCCCAGAGAAATATAAACGTTTTGATAATCGAGCTGTACAGATGTTTGCAGCTGAAAATGATGATTTAGTGCGTTTGTACATGTATCTACAATGGGTCGCGGATTCTCAGGTAAAAGAAGCACAAGCATTAGCTGAAGAAAAGGGCATGTCGATTGGCCTATATCGTGATTTAGCGGTAGGTGTTGCTGATAGCGGTTCAGAGACATGGGCTGATGATGGAACGCTTGCACTGGATGCCAGTATTGGTGCTCCACCGGATATTTTAGGTCCTTTAGGACAAAATTGGGGTTTACCACCACTGAATCCTAAAGTGTTAAAAGAAAGCTCATATGATGCTTTCATTCAACTTATTCGTGCGAATATGAAGCACTGTGGTAGTTTACGTATTGACCATGTTTTAGGGTTGTTACGTTTATGGTGGATCCCGAAAGGGAAAGATGCCACAGAAGGGGCTTACCTATACTACCCAGTAAAAGACATGCTATCTATCTTAGCGCTAGAATCACATCGTTATGAATGTAGTGTGATTGGTGAAGATTTAGGTACGGTTCCTGATGAGATTGTCGAACTTCTGCAGGATGCGGGTATTCACTCATATAAAGTGTTCTTCTTTGAAACATCAGAAGACGATGGTGGTTTTATTTCACCTAAGCACTACGCCGATCAATCGATGTCTGCTCTATGTACGCATGATATGCCAACACTACGTGGTTTCTGGCATTGTGATGATTTGAAAATGGGTCGAGAAATTGGCTTGTATCCAAATGAAGAGCAACTAGCTGGACTATTTGATGACCGTTTGGAAAGTAAGCAAGGTATTCTAGACTCTATTGCATGGCATGGTCATTTACCGGAAGGTGTGGGTCGTGATGCGCAATATGTTCCTATGGATTCACATCTTGCGGGTGCACTACAAGTGCATTTAGCCGCTGGTGCGTCGACGTTGTTTAGCGTACAGCTAGAAGATTGGTTAGAAATGGATAACCCAGTTAATATCCCTGGTACGGTTGATCAATATCCAAACTGGCGTCGTAAACTATCAATGAATTTAGATAACGTCTTTTCTCATGATGGTGTTAACCGCATTGCTCGTTTATTAACGGAAACTCGTCAAAAAGCCAGCAAATAATCGCTAAATCAAACGTCATGTTTTTCGATGATAGTGATATAAATAAAAAGCCCATACGATGTAGTATGGGCTTAATTGATAATCGATAATATGATTATCAATGGTTGGATAATAGATGATTTAAGTAACGATGTTATTCGTCACGTTTTTTCTTCTTTTTTCCTGTTCCATCAGGCTTTGCTCGTGGTTTCATTGGTGAAAAGTATTCTTCACTTTGATCTTCATGAACTTCAAATCCTTCGACTTGTTCACGTTCAAGCTTAAATTTATTTTTCTTTTCAATAACTTTAAAGTGATG
This sequence comes from Vibrio sp., assembly GCA_028131545.1. Classification (GTDB taxonomy): domain Bacteria; phylum Pseudomonadota; class Gammaproteobacteria; order Enterobacterales; family Vibrionaceae; genus Vibrio. Next base: position 19,966 of record JAOICL010000039.1, read on the forward strand.
ATAATCATCATAATCAATCAGTGATAAACCTAATCCGATTTCACCTGCACGACCACTTCGACCAATTCGATGCATATAGTCAGCAGGGCTACGTGGAAGATCAAAATTGATCACGACAGGGAGCTTTGCGATATCAAGACCACGAGCGGCAATATCCGTTGCAATCAGAACTTGAATCTCACCAGATTTAAATTCTTCCAATACTCGAGTTCGAGCACCTTGCCCTTTATCACCATGGAAAACCTCAGCTGAAATACCACGTTTTGAGAGTTTTTGAGCTAAGTGATTACATGAATTCTTAGCATTAACAAAAATTAGCGTTTGTCGCCACTGGTGCTGCTTTATCAGGTGCGCAAGTACCGCGGTTTTTTCGCCTTTGTTGACGTTGAAAGCACGCTGTACTAATGTCGAGCTTTCTTTACTTTGTAATTGTACTTCAACTGGGTTAGAAAGTAGCCCTTGCGCTAAAGTGGTTACTTTTTCTGGAAAAGTCGCTGAAAACAAAAGCGTTTGTTTATTTTTTGGTAATAAAGAAAGAATCTGATTGAGCTCATCAGTAAACCCAAGACTCAACATACGATCGGCTTCATCAAGAACAAGCGTTTTCACTTGGTCTAACTTGATGGCATTACTGGAGATAAGATCCAGTAACCGTCCTGGTGTTGCAACAATAATATCACTGCCGCCACGGAGAGCCTGCATCTGAGGGTTCACGGACACGCCACCAAAGATAGCGGTTGTTTTCACTTTTTCTCGCATCGGATAAGAATACGATTTAATGCTAAAAGCAACTTGGGAGGCTAGCTCTCGAGTTGGCACTAAAATAAGATGCGAAACATAATTACCACGACGATTTTTCGTGCTACCGGTTTCTATAATCTGTTGTATGATCGGTAATGAGAATGCCGCTGTTTTACCAGAACCGGTATTAGCTCCACCAATAAAATCTTTTCCATCAAGCACCTGAGGAATAGCATGCGATTGAATTGGGGTTGGCATGTCGTATTCTAATGCTTCGAGTCTTTCAACTAGGCTAGCTGTTAAGCCAAGTTCAGCAAATGTCGCTTGTGGTATAGTGTCTGTCATTAGGATTATTGAACCAATATTAGGCAAAGGGCGTGTATTTTATGTTATTTCATCATTATAGTGAACTTGTAATTGAGTCGTTAAAGACTCTTGTCCCGTCAGCTGAACAATGAATAAAAATTATTTAACGACAGCGGCAGTTCCCGTTATGGTCACCATTAACATTGCTTTATCCCCTCCAGAGATCTCGTCTACATCAATCGCAATACCAATAACAGCATTACAGCCCCTTTCTGCTGCCTTTTCTTTAAGGTTCTCTAAGGCTTCTTGTTTGATGTCATCAAGCTTATTCATATAAGTGGTCGATTTACCCCCGAAGAAATCCGTAAAACCTGCGAAAATATCTCGAAAGAAATTAGTACCCGAAACAATGGAAGTAGTAATCACTCCATCAACGGATTGAATTTTTAAATGAGAAGGGAGTTGTGCTGTCGT